>NZOF01000159.1 GCA_002695185.1 Erythrobacter sp. | reverse complement strand
CTGCCGCCCAAGGATGGCAGCGTGCGCCCGGACGAGGATTTCGCGATGGACTGGGAACTCTATCGCGACAAGCAGAGCCGCTTCAAGGAAATCGCCGACAANGCCAAGNNNGCNGACCGNCTNGTNCTCGCGACNGACCCNGANCGCGANGGNGANGCGATCAGCTGGCANGTNCNNGAATTGCTGCNNAANNNNAAGGCGCTGCCNNANNNGGTCGACCGCGTNACNTTCAACGCNATCACCAAGCAGGCNGTNACCGANGCNATGAAGGCCCCGCGCGAGCTCGACCAGNNNCTGATCGANGCCTATCTNGCGCGCCGCGCGCTCGACTATCTCTATGGCTTCACNCTNTCGCCGGTGCTGTGGCGNCGGCTTNCCGGNGGCNAAGAGNGCNGGGCGCGTNCANTCGGTNGCNCTGCGNCTGATCGTNGNCCGCGAGANCGAGATCGAACNNTTCCGTGCCGANGAATACTGGTCGGTNNTNGCNAAGCTGNAGCAGGACGGCACGCGANTTCGATGCNCGGCTGGTCAAGTATCGACGGGCAAGAAGCTNNAGAAGCTGACGCTGGGCGATGAAGGCAGCGCCAAGGCGGCCAAGAAAGCTGTCGAGGAAGCGCGCTTCACGGTCGAGGATATCGAGACCAAGCCGCTGAAGCGCAGCCCCGCGCCGCCGTTCACCACTTCGACCCTGCAACAGGAAGCTGCGCGCAAGCTCGGCTATTCGGCCAGCCACACCATGCGGCTGGCGCAGTCGCTCTACGAAGCCGGCGCGATCACCTATATGCGTACCGATGGCGTGCAGATGGATCCGAGCGCGATCGATGCCTGCCGCAAGGCCATCGCGGACAGGTATGACGCCTATTACCTGCCCGACAAGCCGCGTTTCTATTCGACCAAGGCCAAGAATGCGCAGGAAGCTCACGAGGCGATCCGGCCTACCGATTTCAAGAAGGATCGTGCGGGCAGCGGCGATGAGGCCAAGCTCTACGATCTGATCTTCAAGCGTGCGATGGCCAGCCAGATGGCCTCGGCCAATCTCGAACGGACCACGATCACCCTGCGTGACGGCACCGGCAAGCACGAGCTGCGCGCGACCGGCCAGGTGGTGAAATTCCCCGGCTATTTCGCCGTCTATCAGGAAGGGCGTGACGAGCCTTCGGAAGATGATGAAGACGGCCTTCTGCCGAATATGAGCAAGGGGGACAGCCCCTTGAAGAAGGATGTGGAGGCCAACCAGCACTTCACCCAGCCGCCCCCGCGTTTCAGCGAGGCGAGCTTGGTCAAGCGGCTGGAAGAGCTCGGCATCGGCCGGCCTTCGACCTATGCCTCGACCATCCAGACGCTGCGCGACCGCGCCTATGTCCGGATGGAAAAGAACCGTTTCTTCGCGGAAGAATCCGGAAGGCTTCTGACCGCGTTTCTCGAACGCTTCTTCGAACGCTATGTCGCCTTCGATTTTACCGCCGGAATGGAGGACGAGCTCGACACCGTCTCCGACGGACGCGAGGAATGGAAGAAGCTGCTCGCCGAGTTCTGGAAGGACTTCAAACCCAAGACTGAAGAGGTCATGGAGAAGAAGCCTTCCGAAGTGACCGAAGTGCTGGACGGTTTCCTTTCCGACTACCTCTTCCCCGAACGCGCCGACGGCAAGGATCCGCGCCATTGTCCGCTGTGCGAAGCCGAAGGCCGTGAAGGCGGCCGGCTGGCATTGCGCGGCGGTCGTTATGGCGCATTCGTCGCCTGCGCGAACTATCCTGAATGCAAATTTACTCGCCAGTTCGCCAAGCCCGGCAGCGACGGTGACGATGGCGCGAATGACGGCGTTCTGGGCGAAGATCCCGATACGGGCCTTCCGGTGGAGCGCAAGACGGGCCGGTTCGGCCCCTATGTCCAGCTGGGCGACGGCAAGGACGCAAGGCGCGCCAGCATTCCCAAGGATATCGACGATTTCGGTCTCGAATGGGCACTGAAGCTGTTGAGCTTGCCGCGCATCATCGGCCAGCACCCGGAAACCGGCAAGGACATCGAGGCCGGCCTGTGGCGCTATGGCCCGGCAGTCCGCCACGAAGGAACTTACGGCAAGCTACAGAGCACGCCGGAGATCTTCGACATCGGCATGAACCGTGCCGTCGATCTCCTCGCGCAATCGGCTGCCCAGAAGGGCGGCCGCGGAAGGGGCAAGGCCGAACCGATCAAGACGCTCGGCGAACATCCGACCAGCGGTGCCGAGATGAAGGTCATGCCAGGCCGCTATGGTCCATACGTCACCGACGGCACGACCAATGCGACCATCCCGAAGGACATGAAGCCCGAGGACCTGACCGATGCGCAGGCGATCGAACTGATCGATGCCCGTGCAGCCAAGGGCCCCGCTAAGAAATCCAAGAAGAAAGCCCCCGCCAAGAAGAAGGCCGCTCCGAAGAAGAAACCGGCGGCCAAGAAAGCTCCGGCCAAGAAAGCCGCTGCCAAGAACAAGGCCGACTGATGAGCAAGGAACGCTTCGAGCGTCACAAGCAGCCGTGGACCGGCGAGGAGGCGGGGCAACTCCGCACCCTCGCCGCGAAGGGGCAGGGCCTCAAGCAGATCGCCAAGGCGCTGGGCCGCAGCGAAGAGTCCACCAAGGACTTCGCCAAGAAGAACAAGATCAAAGTGGCGAAGAAGCGCTAGAGTCTGCGGCCCCGGAACAGCAGCAATGCTATTTCAAAAGAGGACGCTGGATCCTCTTGAGCCTTTGCCTTGGGGTCACTGTTTGATCAAACAGGTTCCTTTTTCACTCAGCCGCCCACTGGGAGGGGATTGGTGGTTTCTTTAGGTCTGTCATCTTCGAGGCAGGCAGCGTAATCCCAAACGGCGAACTGCTGACAGATTTCGTCTCCATTGCAGGAGCCGTACTGTTCTGAGAAAATCAATTCGCAAGTGCCAGCCGCGACGTTGGTTGGCACAAGTGCAGTACCGAAAAGTCCACCTGCAGCAGCTATCGCCAAGATTGCCTTTTTCATCATGCTCCATTCCTCATGTTAGGATTGAGGAGAGTATGTTGTGGAAATCCAATGATCAACTTAGGTGCAATTACTGTGTGTCTAGGCCTTCTCGACTGGTAGGTTGAGGGACAATTACTTCGTCCACTCCAGGCCCATTTCCTCGAACATTTCCTTGTCCTCGCTCCAGCGTTCGTCGGTCTTGACGTGNAGGAANAGGTGNACCTTCTGGCCNAGCANTTCGCTCAGCTCCTCGCGNGCNGCCTGGCCGATNGCCTTGATCNNGCTGCCNCCCTTGCCGAGCACGATNNNNCGCTGGTTGTCGCGCATNACNACGATCTGCTGGTGGATNTCNACGCTGCCNTCNNNGCGCTGGATGTATTTCTCGGGCCGNACNGCNCTGTCGTANGGCAGTTCCTCGTGCAGCTGNTGNTANAGCTGNTCGCGNGTGATTTCGGTGGCGAGCAGGCGTTCGCTGGCNTCNNNNACCTGGTCNTCNGGATACATCCACGNNCCTTCGGGCATCANNNNGGCNAGCGCGTCNTTCANNTCGNNCACNCCGTCGCCGGTCAGNGCNGAGACGAAATAGACNGTNNCTGAANTCGACCTTNNCGNNCAGCTCCTGCGCCAGCGCNAGCAGNGGTTCCTTCTTCGCCNNGTCGACCTTGTTGAGNACGAGGATCTTGCGTTCNGGNCGGNTNNNNANNNNTTCGANCAGCGGTTCGAGNTCNTGCCGNCGCTGCTTNANCGGATCGACCATCAGCAACACGGCATCGGCACTGTCCGCGCCTTCCCACGCCGCGCTGACCATGGCGCGATCCAGCCGCCGCCTGGGCGCGAAGATGCCCGGCGTATCGACCAGGATCATCTGCGTATCCGCCTCGTCACTTTTGTGCAGCGCGATGCCGAGCATACGCGCCCGCGTGGTCTGGGCCTTGGCGCTGGTTATGGCGACCTTCTGGCCGACCAGTTGGTTGACCAGCGTGGACTTGCCCGCATTGGGGGCACCGATAACCGCGACGAGGCCGCATTTCGTGGTGGCGTCGCTCATCCGTATTTCTCCATGAATTCCTTTGCGGCGGCCTTTTCGGCTTCGCCCTTGCTGCCGGCAGTGGCAGTCGCGTCGCCCACCTTGTGCACGCTGACGCGGACGGTGAACTGCGCGGCATGATCGGGGCCCGATCTTTCGACGACTTCGTATTCGGGCGGTTTGCGGCGATTGCCTGCCGCCCATTCCTGCAGCGCGCTCTTGGGATGTTTGCTTTCGCCCGCACCGCTTTCGAGCGCGGGGCGCCAGAGCTGGTGAACGAGCAGGCGCGATGCCTCGAAGCCATTGTCGAGAAACTGAGCGCCGAGCAGGGCCTCCATCACATCGCCCAGGATATTGTCGCTGTCCCGGCCGCCATCGGCGCGCGCCTGTTTCGAAATGCGCATGTGATCGCCAAGTCCGATCCCGCGCGCCACGGTGGCGCACATTTCGCGGCTGACGATAGCGTTCAGGCGCTGGGCCAGCTTGCCCTCGGGTGCATTGCTTTCACCATAAAGCCAGTGCGCGATCGACAGGCCGAGCACGCGATCGCCGAGGAATTCGAGCCGTTCGTAATCCTGCGTTTCACCCATGCTGCCATGGGTGAGCGCGGCCTGCCACAAGGCCTGATCGTTCACGGTGAAGCCATTGGCATCCAGCCATTCGCGGGCGGCGGGGTCGAGGCTGGTCACAGCGTGCTCCCGATCCTGTCCCACCGGGCCGCGGTGAACCATGTCCAGGGCAGCAGCCATTCCGCGCTGCCGTCGGTAGACCACAGGACCATGGTGGCGCGCGCGACCAGCAGGTCCGCATCGACCAGCCCGACACCGCCGCCTGCCTGTGGCGGGAAACGGCTGTCGAGCGAATTGTCGCGATTATCGCCCATGACGAAGATCTTGCCGGCCGGCACCACGATCGGGTCGAAATCGTCCTGCATGGTGCGGCCGAAATCGATGGTGCGATAGCTTTTGCCCGACGGCAGCGTTTCGATGATCTGGCGATAACGGCACAGATTACCGTCGACCACAGTGCCGCCATCGGGCCGGCACTTGGTGTTCGCGCTCATCGGGATATCCACGAAACTGCCGCGTTCCTGTAGGAGGCGATCGCCGTTGAGATAGACCGTGCCGCGCCGCATGGCGATGGTGTCACCGGGCAGGCCGATTGCGCGCTTCACGTAATCGGTGCCGTCGACCGGATGCTTGAAGATCACCACATCGCCGCGTTCGGGCAGGCTGGCGAAGATGCGGCCCGGGATCAGCGGCGCTTCCAGCGGCAGCGACAGTCTCGAATAGCCATATGGCCATTTGGCGGCGACCAGATAGTCCCCGTTCCTCAGGCCCGGCAGCATGCTTTCGCTGGGGATGGTGAAGGGAGAGAAGATGAAGCTGCGGAAGATCAGCACGATCACTACGAGCTTCAGCAGGAACTTGAGGAAATCCCCCCAGCTTTCCTGCTCTTCGGTGCGGGTTTCCTCGTGGGAGACTGTGCCCGGTTTTGTTTCGGCATCGGGCGTTGCAAGGCGGGGGTTCTCATTCATCTCGGAATTCCCTAGTCGCAGCAGCGCGACCATCAAAGGATTTTTGCCCACCATGACCAAATCTGCCGCCGATATCTGGAGCGACCTTGCGAGCCTTCCGCAGCCGACGCTGCTCGAACTGTTCAGCACAAAGCGCGACGGGGGTGAGGGTGCGGACGAACCCGGCGGCGCAGAGCGTGTAGCCATGCTGTCGGGCAGGATCGAACTGGCGGGCGATGCCGAAGGCGATCTGATGGCACCCGGCGGCATATTGTTCGACTGGTCGAAGACCCATCTGGACCGCGCGGTGCTGGCGCGCTTTGCCGAACTGGCGGAGACGATGGATTTCACCGCCATGCGTGACAAGCTGTTCGCGGGCGAGGTGGTGAACCCCACCGAAGGCCGCGCCGCCGATCACGCCACGCTCCGCGGCGTGGGCGATTCCGCCAAGGTCGAGGAAGCGGGCGCGCTGATCGACCGGATGGGCATGCTGGTCGAGGCGATCCACCAGGGCGCGCTGGGAGAGATCGAGCATCTGATCCACATCGGCATCGGCGGGAGTGCGCTTGGCCCGGCATTGGGTGTCGATGCGCTGTCCCGCGATTTCGCCCGCTGCGACGTGCACGTGGTGTCCAATATCGACGGCGTTGCGCTGGAAGCGGCCTTTGCCAAATGTGATCCGGCGAAGACGCTGATCGCGGTGGCCAGCAAGACCTTCACCACGATCGAGACCATGACCAATGCCGAAAGCGCGCTCAAATGGCTGGGCGACAATGGCGTGGAAGATCCCGGCGGCCGGGTCATCGCGCTGACCGCCAATCCCGAAGGCGCGGTGGAATGGGGCGTCGACGAGACGCGCATCCTGCCCTTCCAGGAAAGCGTTGGCGGTCGGTATTCGATCTGGTCCTCCATCGGTTTTCCCATCGCCATGGCCGTGGGCATGGGCGATTTCCGCGAGATGCTGGCGGGCGCGGCGGCTGTCGATGCGCATTTCCGCGATACCGCGCCGGAGGACAATCTGGTCCTGCGCGCGGCCTTTGCCGATCTCTATTACACCCGCGTCCGCGGCTGCCAGACCCGCGCCGTCTTCGCCTATGACGAGCGGCTGGGCCTCTTCCCCGACTACCTCCAGCAGCTGGAGATGGAGAGCAACGGCAAGCGCGTGACCGCCGACATGCAACCCGTCGATGGTCCCACCGCACCGATCACCTGGGGCGGGGTGGGCACCGATGCGCAGCATGCCGTGTTCCAGCTGCTGCATCAGGGCACCCATCTGATCCCGGTCGATTTCATCGCCAGCATCGCGCCGGGCGACGAGCTGGACCCGGCCCATCACCGCATCCTGCTGATGAACTGCTTCGCCCAGGGTGCCGCGCTGATGGCGGGCAAGAAGGGTGCCGATCCGGCACGCAACTATCCCGGCGACCGGCCATCGGCCACCATCCTTGTCGACGATCTCGACGCGGCCACGCTGGGCGCGCTGATCGCGTTTCACGAACACCGCACTTTCGCCAACGCCGTGTTGATGGGCATCAATCCCTTCGACCAGTTCGGAGTCGAGCTGGGCAAGCAGATGGCCAAGGCGATCGAGCAGGGCGGCGAGGAATTCGACGCCAGTACGGAATCGCTGCTGGAGGCTGCCGGGCTGAACTGACGCAGGCGGCCTGCCAAATGGGGGCGGCGTGACACAGACAGGGCTATTTCAAGAAACTCCTGATCTTCGTATTTCGCTGTCTCCCCAGAAGGTTATTGCGCGTTTTTGTTCGGCTGGTGTCAATTTCCGTTTTTCCTACTGACGGTGGCGCTCACGGCACTGCGTGTTGAGCGCCGAATATTGAGCCGTGTCTGTATGTGGGACACGTGTCTGTAGGAAAGCGGATTATCGTGACGGTCGGGGTAAGCTGTGGTAAACCATGACGATGAAATCATGGTTCGCACGCCGGTATCTCGACCTACTGGGATCAATCTACATCTATAACGAACATCGCGGGTACACCGCGCTCGACCGTGTGCTGGAGGCGGTCAAGGCCAAGCATCCCGAGGCGACCGAGCTGATCGCGGCGGTCGAAAAGCACCGCGCCGACGAACGCAAGCATTACACCATGTTCAAGCGCTGGTTCCAGCTGCGCGGCACCATGCCGATCGCGCTGGACCGGACCTTCGGCCATATCGACCGCTTCATCGAGATCAGCTTCGGCACCTCGATCGACAGCCTCGATACCGATGCCATCATCGCCAGCGACGATCTGTTCGAACGGCTGTGCCGCGTCATCTCGCTGACCGAGAAGCGCGGGCTGAAGCAGGTCGACATCCTGCTCAACCATCCCATCGTCAAACAGGACAAGGCGCTGCACAAGATCTTCGAGGTCGTCCATGTCGACGAGCCTGATCACTTCCTGCCCTATGACAAATGGTTGGCGGAAAACCAGCGTCGCACCCCCAATATGTGGGAGCGCTGGACCGACCGGATGATCCATTCCGAACTTCTGTTCATCAAGCTACCGCTGCTGTTTCTGTGGTTCGGCGCGCCGCGGCGACCGAATGGCGCGATGCGGGCGAAAACAATCCCAAGCCAATGCTACGCGGCGTCGCGGTCGCCTGAGACCCTGTCAGTGCTGAACCGTTTCCTGACGCGCCGCGCCGGCGGCATGCTGTTGCGCAACACGGTGGTCAGCACCGGCGTCTTCCTGGTCGGGCTGGGCGTGCTGTGGCTGCTGGTCGAACAGGCGGGAATGGATCCCGTGATCGCGACGGGCATCAGCTTCATGGTCGCCAATTCGATCCATTATGTCTTCGGCCGCACCTGGATCTTCGCCGGGTCGGACCGCAAGGTATCAACCGGCTATCTGCTGTTCCTGGGCAATGCCGTGGTCGGTCTGGCCGTCACGGTCGGGCTGTTCTGGGTGCTGACCCACTGGACGCCGATGAACTATCTGGTGGCGCGCGTGGTCGTGTCGGTCTTTGCAGGCCTCGCCGTCTTCGCCCTCAACGCGGCGTTCAACTTCCGGCAGCTTTAGCTGGCATCGGACGTATTTCTTCGAGTTCTTAAACGAGGATCGTCCAGTAACCCGGTCCCGTTCCTGAGGATTTTTCCGGCAGATTTAAGGGCTACTGACCGCGCTGCCGGCTGAGGACGAATTTTTGAAATTGACCGTTGCAATTACTCAGACTTTGCTTTGCTGAGACACTAATTGGTGGTGCGACTTAAGCGGTAAAGTGTTCCAGCTCCCGCGTAAGGTGGCTGCCATCCCAGCTCGCCGTTACTTCTTGTAACCCCGTAAAAGCTCCCGTCTGCGGCTTTCATCAAGGGGCCTAAAGGTTCGTGAGGCTGGTCCATTGGGCCGAAGCTGTGAAGCACCGTCGCCTCACCATCTTTGGAGAGGCGATACAGAGTTCCACCTATACCAGAATTCTCGTAAAGCCCTCCGGCGGAGGTTGGTCCATAAAAATTGCCATCGTCGCCTTCGACTATCGCACGTGGACCACCACCTTCGATGGATAAGGGGTCATCTGGGAAATCAAATACTTTAGCAAATTACCCATCTAAGCTCATTCGATATACGGTTCCACATCCGCAAGGACCGCCAGAAAGGCTCGTACCATAAATGTAGCCATCTTGTGCTTGGATCAATGCTCCGTTCGGAGAGATAGGAAAGTCTCGAGAGGCACCGAACGAATAAAGTACTGTTACGGAACCGTCCAAGGTAACTTTGAAAAATGTGCCGCAGCTATTTGGGCTCGAACACGAGTTGGTGCCGCCCATTGAAGTCGTTCCATAAAGACTTCCATTACTGGCTAACAACAAGGTCCCGTTTGGTTGGACACCATCAGAAACTGACTTTCCGAAGGAATAGAGGGTCTCGAAATTACCATTGCGAGAGATTTTGAATACTGTCCCACAGTTCGGATAACTGAAAGGTATTTGGGGGCAAATGTTGCTTCCGCCTTCCGCAGTGACCCCGTAGAAGTACCCGTCAGATGCTTCGACGAGTTCACCTTGCGGTTTTGATCCCCCGGCGTCGTTCACACCAAAATTATGAAGAACTTGGAAATCTGCCCCATTTTTAGCCACTCGATAGGCGACACCACCACCGCCGGGCCCCCCGAAATATGTTAAGCCATAGAGCATTCCATCTGTTCCTTCGATTACTCCGCCTGATGGCCAGTAACCTCCTTCATCATCCGGATTAAACTGTCGAATAACGGAGATGCTGTCGCCGTCATATTTGTAGATCGAACCGCATCCTTGGTTGCCGTCCCCGCAGTCGTATCTTCCGCCCGAAAGAGTAATGCCGTATATATTGTTGTCGCTTGCTTGCATCAAAGGACCCGCAGGCTGAGTTGGTGCTCCGGCGAACAATCCAAAAATATGAAGGTATTCGACTTTCCACCCTTCGGCGGTAACTGGAGGGGGTGGGCTGGGAGTAGGAGATGGTGATGGTGATGGAGCTGGGTTGGAAATTGGCGGCGAACTCCCAGGAGAGCCGTTCCCTTCACCACCGCATGCGAAAAGCAGGAGCGACAGCGTCGTGATAATGGCAATTCTATTCACTCAGGGAGCCTCTTCATCTTGGTTTTTTATTTAAGTACACGGCGGAGATCGGAATACAATTGACATCTGAGCTATTCTACCTCATCTCCCCTGTACTGAAGCGCGCTAGCCAGCGTGAAGCGGCGATGCGGACACATCCATCGCCCCGGCCGCGCCTCGGTCTTTTACAAGGACTTCCCTTTTCACGCGGGTCGTTTGACACCCGCGCCGCGCGACCATTGCGTCTGCGCGCCGCATATTTTGCGAGTTTTCATGACACAATTTACCGATCTCGGTCTTTCTCAGCCCGTGCTCCAGGCGCTCGACCTGAAGGGCTACAAGGAACCCACGCCTATCCAGGCGCAGGCGATCCCGCCCGTGCTGGAAGGCCGCGACCTGATGGGCATTGCCCAGACAGGTACCGGCAAGACGGCGGCTTTCATGCTGCCCAGCATCGACCGGCTGCGCGATGCCGACAACCAGACGCCGTTCAAATCCTGCCGCATGCTGGTGCTTGCACCGACGCGCGAACTGGCGGGCCAGATTGCCGACAGCGCCAAGGATTACGGCGCGCTGGCGGGCCTGAAGGTGCACAGCATCGTGGGCGGCACTTCGGTCAACAAGGACCGTAACAAGCTGCACCGGGGCACCGATATCCTCGTCGCCACACCGGGCCGCCTGCTCGACCTGATCGACCAGAAGGCGTTCACGCTCGACAAGGTCGAAATCCTCGTGCTCGACGAAGCGGACCAGATGCTCGATCTCGGCTTCATCCACGCGCTGCGCCGCATCAGCGAATTGGTGCCTGAAAATCGCCAGACGCTGTTCTTCAGCGCCACCATGCCCAGGCAGATTCAGGAACTGGTCGGCAAATATTGCCGCAACCCGGTCAAGGTCAGCGTGACGCCCGAAAGCAGCACGGCAGAACGGATCGACCAGTATCTTTTCATGGTCCAGCAGGACGAAAAGCAGACGCTGCTCGAAATGATCCTGTCCGAACGACACGAGGTGCCCGGCAAGTTCGAGCGCGTGCTGATTTTCGCGCGCACCAAGCATGGCTGCGACCGCATCGTGAAGAAGCTGGGCCAGGTCGGCATTCCCGCCAACGCCATCCACGGCAACAAGAGCCAGCCGCAGCGCGAACGGGCGCTCGATGAATTCAAGCGCGCCAAGACGCCGATCCTGATCGCCACCGATGTGGCCGCACGCGGGATCGACATTCCCGGCGTCAGCCACGTGCTGAATTACGAACTGCCCAATGTGCCCGAGCAATATGTCCACCGCATCGGCCGTACCGCGCGTGCGGGCCGTGACGGTGTGGCGATCGCTTTCTGCGCCGAGGACGAGCGTGATTATCTGAAAGATATCCGCAAGAAGACCGATGCGGAATTCGAGCGCCTGCCGCTGCCCGACAATTTCCGCGCCGTGGTCGAAGGCGTCGGCCCGACCAAGCGCGAACAGAAGCCCAAGCTGGCCCGCCCCAAGGTGCGCCCGGCCGGCGGTGGTTCCGCAGGCAGGGACAAGCCGAAGCAGAAGCATCCTGCGCGCAAGGGCAAACCCGCCGGCGCAGGGCAGGGCGGCGGACAGGGCCGGCCCGGTGGCGGTAACCGCAACCGCAGCCGCAACCGGTCGCGCGCCGCAAGGTAAATTGGAACTTGCCAGCGGCGGTCCGGTTAGCAAGGGACACAATTCCCCGAGCCTGACAGGAGCGCCGCATGGTCGCCACGAGCGAATCCACCGAATACGATTACGACCTTTTCACCATCGGCGGAGGGTCGGGGGGCGTGCGTGCCAGCCGTGTTTCGGCAGCGCATGGCGCGAAGGTGGCGATCGCGGAAGAGCACCGGGTCGGCGGCACTTGCGTCATTCGCGGCTGCGTGCCGAAGAAGATGCTCGTCTACGGTGCCCATTTCGCCGAGGATCTGGAAGACTGCCAGAAGTTCGGTTGGGAAATTGGTGAGCGAAAGTTCGACTGGAAGGTCCTGCGCGACAACGTGCTGGCCGATGTCGACCGGCTCGAAGGAGCCTATACCAACACGCTCGAAAGCCATGATGTCACCATCTTCAAGGAACGGGCCGAGATCACCGGTCCGCATGAGATCACGCTGGCAAGCGGCCAGAAGGTAACCGCGAAACATATCCTTATCGCCACGGGCGCGCGTCCGCGCATGCCCGAATGCCAGGGCGCGGAGCACGCGATCAGTTCGAACGACGCCTTCCATCTCGACGAACTGCCGAAGAAGATCATCATTGCGGGCGGCGGCTATATCGCCAATGAATTCGCAGGCATTTTCAACGAATTCGGCTGCGATGTTCATATCGTCAATCGCGGTGACCGCCTCCTGCGCAGCTATGACGAGGCCGTGCGCGACCGGCTGCTTCAGATCAGTACGATGAAGGGCATCAAGTTCCGCTTCAACACGACCTTCGAATACATCAAGCCCTGCGATGAGGGCGGCTATTTCGTGAAGATGTCCGACTGCGACGAGGAAAAGGCCGATCTGGTCCTCTTCGCCGTGGGCCGTATCCCCAACACCGAAGGTCTGGGCCTCGACAAGGTCGGCGTGGAACTGGGCGACAATGGCGAGGTTAAGGTCGATCGCTTCAGCAAGACCAATGTCGATCACATCTATGCCGTGGGCGACGTGACCGACCGCGTCCAGCTGACCCCCGTCGCGATCCGCGAGGGGCAGGCCTTTGCCGACACGGTGTTCGGCAAGGGCGATCCGGTCGCGGTCGATCACGGCTGCATTCCCAGTGCGGTGTTCAGCCATCCCCCGATTGCCGCCGTCGGCATGACCGAGGGCGAGGCGAAGAACCAGCTGGGCAGTGTGAAGGTCTATCTGTCCGATTTCCGCCCGATGAAAAACGTGCTGGCTGGCCGCAACGAACGCAGCCTGTTCAAGATGATCTGCGATGGCGAGACCGGCAAGATCGTCGGCATTCACATGATCGCGCCCGAAGCGCCGGAAATGATGCAGGCTGCGGCCATTGCCGTGAAGGCCGGGCTGACCAAGGCCGATTTCGACGCGACCACCGCCATCCACCCGACGATGGCTGAAGAACTCGTACTGATGCGGTAGGGCTGCGTCGCGGGCCCGCCTATTGTCGCGCGCGGGCGCAAACAGGAGGGCATATGAAAGGTCCGGTTCTCGTTACGGGAGGCACGGGATATATCGGCGGCGAAATCATCGACCGCCTGCTGGCGGAAGGGTACGCCGTGCATACCACCGTGCGCCACGCCGCGAAAAGCGAGGCGCGATTGCGGGCGCGCTGGCCCGCGGCGGGTGATCGACTTACGGTCTTTTCCGCCGATCTGCTGTCCGATAGCGGCTGGGCGCAGGCCTGCGACGGGTGTGACGCGGTGGCGCATGTCGCATCGCCTTTCCCGCTCGATGTGCCCAAGAATGCGGACGATCTGATCATTCCCGCACGCGACGGGACCTTGCGTGTCCTCCAGTTCGCGCATGAAGCGGGCATCACGCGTTTCGTGCAGACCAGTTCGGCTGCCGCCATCGCCTATGGCCAGCCGGGCAAGGACCATTTCGACTATACCGACTGGACCGATCTCACCACCAATCCTGCCCCCTATATCCAGTCCAAGACCGTGGCCGAGCGGGCCGCGCGCGACTGGGTTGCGATGAATGCGCCGGGGATGGTCTTCTGCTCGATCAATCCGGTCGCCGTGTTCGGGCCGGTCCATGACGGCGACCTTTCGACCAGCGTGGAACTGGTGAAGAAGCTGGTCGACGGATCGATCCCGCTGCTTCCGAACATGGGCGTCTGCGTGACCGACGTACGCGATGTGGCCGTGGCTCATCTGCGTGCGATTGAGGCCCCTGCAGGGGTGGTGCGGGGCGAACGCTTTCCCGCCTCCCAACGGTTCATGTGGCTCGACGAGATGGCGGAATCGATCCGGCAAAGCGCGCCGGACCTCGCCCGCAAGGTGCCCCGCCACCGCATGCCGGACTGGCTGGTAAAGCTGCTGGCGCTGTTCATGCCGGAGATGCGCCAGATCAAGAGCGAGCTTGGCAATATGCGCGATGTCTCGGGCCGCCATACGGAAGACAGGCTTGGCCTCACCTTCACGCCCGCCGAACGGACGCTGGAAGATACGGTGCGCAGTCTTGTGCAAAAAGGCATAGTCAAACTATGACAGGCCCCCATCCGCCGCGGTGCATCGGAATGCACTGCGCCGAAGTGCGGCGATCGAGGATTAGCCCATGAACATGTTGGCATCGCATGCCCAGATACGCGCCAGCTTCCTGCGCTGGTCGCTTTTCCTCGTGCCGCTTTGCGTCCTGCTTGGGTTCCTGTCGGGGCAGATGGGGGCAGGGGCGGACAGCGCGTGGTTCCAGGCGCTCGAAAAGCCCTCGATCTTTCCCGCGCCCATGTGGTTCGGCATCGTGTGGAGCATTCTCTACGTGATGATCGGCCTGTCGGTCGCGCTGGTGGCGGCGGCATGGGGCGCGCGGGGACGCACAGCCGCCCTGTGGGTGTTTGCCGTGCATTTCGCGCTCAACCTTGCGTGGACGCCGACCTTCTTCGCCGCGCAGCAGATTACGGCGGCGCTGGTGATCATCGGTCTGATTGTTGTCAGCCTTCTGGTCGTCAGTGCGCTGTTCTGGAAGGTGCGCCGGCTGGCCGCAGTGCTGCTCTTGCCCTACCTCGCCTGGGTCTGCTTCGCGGCGCTGCTCAATTATGAATTCCTGCGCCTCAATCCCGATGCGGATGGCGCGGGCGGCGGCGACGCTGTCGAACGGGTGCGCATCGGCAATTGAACTGCGGCTGCGCGGCGCCTAGATAGGAGCCATGCAGAGCCAGAACCCCATGATCGCCGATTTCGTCAAACTCGCCAATTCGGCGGCCGGTACGCTTGCGGGAATGACCCGCGAGGCGCGTGAAACCGCGCGCGAAAAGGCCAAGGAAGCGTTCGGCGGCATGGACTTCGTCACGCGCGAGGAATTCGACGCGGTCAAGCAGATGGCCGCCAAGGCCCGCGAACAGGCCGAAGACCTGGCAGCGCGCGTCACCGCGCTGGAAGCCAAGCACAAGTGATCTTCATCCCTGCCGGAAGGTAGGGTCTGGCCATGCAGCTGCGCGCGCCTGCGATACTGATTGCGGCCCGCCCGCATGGCGAGACGGCAGTCATCGCCCGCATGCTGACAGAGGCGCATGGCGTGGTGGCAGCCTATGTCGCCGGTGGTCGCGGGCGGCAGCTGCGCCCCGTAGTCATCCCCGGCAATATCGTCGAAGCGGAAATCCGCGCGAAGTCCGACAGCCAGTTGCCGTTCGCGCGGCTGGAACTTTCGCAGAGCAGGGGCCCCTGGCTGAGCGAGCCGCTGCCCGCAGCAGCCATCGCGTGGATCTGCGCCATCACTGCCAGCGCCTTGCCCGAACGCAATCCCTATCCGCGCCTCTATCAGGCGCTTTCCGCCCTGCTGGACGCGGTATGCAATGCCCCGTCGGCGCGGGGATGGGCGCCGGCTCTGGCATCCTACGAAGTGCTGTTGCTTCGCGATCTCGGCTATGGCGGATCGAAGCCCAGCATAGACAGCCTTGACGATGCTCTGGAAATTCTGCGCGCCAATGAGGGGCTTATTGCGCGCTATCTCCTTGCCGACACGAGGGCTGACGTTCTAGCCGCTAGGCAACTTCTGATGCAGCGGCTGGAACGGATGGTCTGACATGAAAATTGCAATCTTCCCCGGAGACGGGATCGGCCCCGAAGTCATCACCGAGGCGAAGCGGGTACTCGACGCGCTTTCCCTGCCGCAGCTCACGCTGTGGGAAGGGGACGTGGGCGGCATCGCCTACAAGCGCCATGGCCACCCGCTGCCGCAGGAAACGATCGAGATGGCCCGCGCCGCAGACGCGGTGCTGTTCGGCGCGGTCGGCGACCCGGAGTGTGACGAACTGCCGCGCGAACACCGCCCGGAACAGGCGATTCTTGGTCTGCGCAGCGAGCTGGGCCTGTTTGCCAATCTGCGCCCGGCCGCCGGATTTCCGGGACTGGAAGACATGTCATCCCTCCGCCCTGAAATCGCCCGCGGGATCGATCTGCTGGTGGTGCGCGAACTCAATGGCGATGTCTATTTCGGCGACAAGGGCGAGCGCGAGAGCAAGGGCGGCCGCGAAGGCTGGGACGCCATGTCCTATAACGAGGATGAGGTCCGCCGGATCGCCCGGACCGGGTTCGAAGCCGCGCAGAAACGCCGCAAGCGCCTGACCAGCGTGGACAAGGCGAACGTCCTCGAAACCAGCCGTATCTGGCGCGAAACGGTGATCGACATGGCGAAGGATTATCCCGACGTCACGCTGGACCACATGTATGTCGACAACGCCGCCATGCAGATGGTGCGCAGCCCCGGCCAGTTCGATGTCGTCCTGACCGGCAATTTGTTCGGCGATATCCTGTCCGATCAGGCGAGCGCCTGTGTCGGCTCCATCGGCCTGCTCGCCAGCGCCAGCCTGGGCGAACGGCAGACCGAATACGGCACTTTCGGGCTGTACGAGCCGATCCATGGCAGCGCGCCGGACATTGCGGGGCAGGGCAAGGCCAATCCGGTGGCGGCCATCCTCAGCCTTGCCATGCTGCTGCGGCATTCTTTGGGCAGCGAAACGGAGGCCGGACGGATCGAACGAGCAGTGGCCAAGGTTGTCGCCAGCGATACGCGCGGCGCGGACCTTGGCGGTACGGCCTCGACCAGCGAGATCGGCGACGCCGTGCTGCGGGCTTTGACTGCGCTGGCTTGAAATTGCTCGCGATGCGCGTCACTCGCCGATGACCATGACGCTCGACCTCGCCATTATCCTGCCGACGCTGAACGAGCGTGAAAATCTCGCACCGCTTATCGATCGGATAGAGACCGCGCTTGGCCCCGATGGCTGGGAAGTGATCGTGGTGGATGATAATTCTCCTGACGGTACGGCTGACGAAGCGCGCCGCCTTGCCCGAGCGGACCGCCGCATTCGCGTTATCCAGCGGATCGGCAGGCGGGGGCTCGCCAGCGCCGCCATCGAGGGTTTTTGCGCCACTGCCGCGCCCTTCGTCGCCGTAATGGATGCCGACCACCAGCACGATCCGATTCTGCTTCCTCTCATGCTGGAGAGCGTGCGGAAAGAAGGCGCCGATGTCGCTGTCGCCAGCCGGTTTACCCTGGGGGCAAGCACGGCAGAGTGGGACAATCCCGATCGGGTAAGGCTATCGGGCTTTGCCAACGGACTGGCCCGGCGGTTGACCGGCGTGGAGCTGACCGACCCGATGAGCGGCTATTTCCTGCTGCGGACCGACACCGCGCTGGCGCTGGCTCCGCGCCTGTCGGGTGTCGGTTTCAAGATATTGCTCGACCTCCTGGCCACGTCCGATACCCCCCTGAAGGTCCGCGAGTTTCCGCTGAATTTCGCGGCCCGGCGATCGGGGGAAAGCAAGCTCGATCGGGCCATTGCGGTCGATTTCCTCGCGGGCCTTTACGACAAGGCATTCGGCAGGATCATCCCTACGCGCTTCGCCCTTTTCGGCACGGTCGGCGCCATGGGCGTGGGCGTGCATCTCGCGCTGCTTTATGCCTGTCTGCTGGCGGCGGGGGCCGAGTTCGTCTGGAGCCAGACGCTCGCCACACTGGGGGCGATGACGTTCAATTTCTGGCTGAACAATTTCCTGACCTATCGCGATCGCAGGCTGGATAGCTTGGGGCAGATGCTGCGGGGCTGGGCCAGCTTCGTTCTCGCCTGCTCCATCGGTGCCTTCGCCAATGTGGCCATCGCCACCGCCCTGTTCGAACGCGGAGTGCATTCGCTGATCGCGGCACTGGTCGGTATCGCCATCGGTTCGGTGTGGAATTACGCCCTGTCGAGCCGCTTCGTCTGGGGCCGCTATTAAGCCGTCAGACCCAGCTTTGCAGCCAGGTCCAGTTGCGGAAACTGTCCGGTCCCGACAGCGGCTCTGCAGCGAGAACCACGTAATAAAAAGCGAACACGCCAAGACTGGCGGCCAGAACCGTATTGGCTGCCCATTTCAGCCCCGCCTGCCTCATATCGTTAAGCGCGAGTGCGAGCGCGACAAGCAGGAACGTGCTGGGCAGGAAGTAATGATAGTAGAACTGAACCGGCTTGGCCGCAAAAATCCAGAAGCCCAGACTGATCGCATAGAGTAGCGCCACGCCTCCATGGGCAGCCGCCTTGCGGGTCAGTCCCTGCCACGCACACCATGCGAGCGCGGGCAGGCCCAGCAGCATGGTCAGCGGATTGCCGATAAGGATTACGCCGCGCTGCGCGCCGTCGACGGGTTCGTAAAGATACCAGATCGCCCGCCAGTTCAGCACCCAATCCGGCCAGTTGGATTGATAGGGGTGGGGCCGAAGGACTTGCGTCTGCAGGTCGAGCATCAGGCGATGATGCTGAATGATGCCGCCCTCGATCGGATTTACCGCGAAGAAATAGCCGGGGAGGAAGGTCAACCAATAGATGGCGAGCGGAAGCAGGCCGAGCCAGACGAATGCCTCCAGCAGCGTCATTCCTGGTACGGGCATTCCGCGGCGGCTGAGGAGCAGGCGACGCCGCCCGGCAAACCAGCGCAAAATCAGGAAGCCGAGGCCGGGCACCGCAGCCAGAACCGCCGCGTTCCATTTGGCACCCATGGCAAGGCCCAGCGCGATCCCGGCACCGATCAGCCTGCGGCGGCCCGTCTCCGGCTCCCGCATGGCGGCGGCGAGCTGCCAGAAGGCGACTGCCAGCGCGCAGACCATAAAGATGTCGAGCATGGCGATGCGCGAATGGACGAAGAGGTGGAAACCGCTCGCCACCAGCAGACCGGCAGCAATTGTGGTGTACCGGCTGCAAGTCGCAAACCAGACGGCGCGCATGATAGCGAAGAGCGCCAGCGCACCGGAGATGGACGACATGATCCGCCAGCCCCACGGATTGTCGCCGAAAAGGGCGATGCCCAACGCGATCAGTTCCTTACCCAGCAGCGGATGTTCGCGATTGGAAAACTCGCCCAGAACCAGCAGGTCCTTTGCTGCGGGCAGGTAATGGACCTCGTCGAAATAGGGCTGGCTGGGGATGGCGATGTTCCACAACACCAGAACCCAGAACGCGAGAGGCAGCGCCATGCACCAGCGGATCGGATCGGTCGGTTGCTCGGGCGCGCGGTTCATCTTCTCTGGCGATTAAGCGAGCGTTTCGGTGCTGACAACAGCCTTTGCTTGCCGCTCGCCCCTGCCGTGCTATCGCGCGCACCATGAAGAAGACCACCGGAACCGACCGTTCGATCACCCGCAACTGGCGCCCCGCAACGCAGGCCGTGCGCGGGGGCACCTGGCGTAGCGAGCATGGCGAGACGAGCGAGGCGCTCTTCCTCACCTCCGGCTATACCTATGACGATGCACAGACGGTGGCCGATCGCTTCGCCGGGGAAGCGCAAGGGATGACCTATTCGCGCCTGCAGAACCCGACTGTGGCGATGCTGGAAGAGCGGATCGCCCTGATGGAGGGTGCCGAGGCCTGCCGCGCACAGGCGAGCGGCATGGCGGCGATGACCACGGCTCTTTTGTGCCAGCTATCGGCGGGCGATCACGTGGTGGGTGCGCGGGCCGCGTTCGGTTCGTGCCGCTGGCTGCTCGATCATCTCTTGCCGCGCTTCGGGATCGAGACCACCGTCGTTGACAGCGCCGACAATGACGCCTGGGAAGCCGCGATCCGCCCCAACACGAAGGTCTTTTTCTTCGAAACACCGGCCAATCCCACGCTCGATGTCGTCGATCTCAAGCATGTTTGCGCGCTCGCGAAATCGCGCGGGATCACCACTGTGGTCGACAATGCCTTCGCCACCAGCGCGCTGCAGCGGCCTCTGGATTTCGGCGCCGACGTGGTCGCCTATTCCGCGACAAAGCTGATGGACGGGCAGGGCAGGGTTCTGGCCGGCGCGATCTGCGGGTCGAAGGAATGGGTCGACGAAGTGCTACTTCCCTTCCAGCGTAACACCGGACCCAATATCTCGCCCTTCAATGCATGGGTAGTGCTCAAGGGTCTGGAGACACTGAGCCTGCGCGCCCTTCGGCAGAGCGAGAATGCCGTAGCCCTGGGCAAATTCATCGAACCGCGCGTGCCGCGGATGTTGCATCCGGGCCTTGAAAGCCATCCGCGCCACGCCCTGGCGATGGAGCAGATGACGGCGACGGGCCCGGTCTTCGCCTTCGATGTCGAGAGCCGGGAACGGGCCTTTGCCATTCTCGATGCACTGGAGCTCGTCGATATCTCGAACAATATCGGCGATGCCCGCACGCTGATGTGTCATCCGGCCAGTACGACCCATGCCGGGATGACCGACGAGGAGCGGGACGCGATGGGCGTCACCCAGGGGCTGATCCGCATCAATGTGGGCCTCGAAGATATCGACGACCTCAAGGAAGATCTGGGACGCGCGCTGGAAGCAGGCGGGCTCTAGCGGCGCCAACCGTTTCGGCGGGCAACCTGATCCAGCTCTTCTCCGTAGGCGTGAGCCGTGGTCATGGCCGCATTGCAGCGCGCGTCATCCGTGAGGGCCGCGTAGATGTCGAGCCCACCGCCCTTGATCAGGTCCATCAACAGTCCCTCGTCACGGGTCATACCGGTGGCGCAGCACGGGGCGAGGAGGATCCGCCGCTGTGAAGCACGCGCAAGGTCGACGGCCAGAGCGCGCGAGAGGATCAGCATTCGGCGGAAATTCTGGCCTCCTGCATCGAGTGCCAGCATCGTCGCGCGCGCATCGTTGAGGCCATGCGCCGCCATCCGGCGAAAGATGACCAGCCCCAATGTATCCTGCCGACGTGCGGGGAGAGGAATGTCGAGGGCGGGCGAATCATTGGTGTCTGCCATGCTGTCTCCTTTGTCGTCACATTATGCTATTGATAATGAGTTGCAACAAAAGTGTATCCTGTCCAGTGCCTTGAAAGATTTATTCCGCCTGTGACGCCAGAGCGTTCTCCCGATCACATTATTCGTCAGTTGCGAACGCTGCCCAGGGTGGTGCCGTTCTAGGCCCTCATCAATTCAATACGGAAAGTTGCGGTTCGCCGCCTCAACCCCGCAAGAAGGAGGATGAAGAGGGCGATGTGCGCTGGTCGCAGCCCGAAATCGCGGCAAAGGCGAATGCCGCTCTCAAGCGTGAGATATTGACCGGAAGCGAAGAGCTATGCTCTTTCGAGGTACTCTTTCAAAATGCGAGAGCCGCGATAACGACTTGCGCTGCAAGCATCAGTTCGATTCGGCCTTCGCCATCCTGATCGGCTATCATTCTGTTGATAAAAGCGAAAATCATCGAAAGAGCCCTTTTGTTGACACAAAGTCGCATTCGGCGCTTAGGATTGTCTGACACATATTGGTTAACGAAGTTTAATCGTATCCGTTCGGGTCACCGCCCTTGCGCCAGCCACCCGACCCATTAGGTTGGAGATGTGATCAAGGAACTCTTTCAGCACAGTGCAATAACCGACGGCATCACCGTGCGCGTCGCGGTGAACTTTCTTCCCGAGCAAAGCCAGCCGGAAGCAGAAAAGTGGTTCTGGGTTTATCATATTCGCATTGAAAACGCCTCGCACGAGCGTGTTCAGCTGATGACCCGCCATTGGCGCATCACTGATGGTGCGGGAATGGTTGCGCATGTCGATGGCGAAGGTGTGGTTGGCGAACAGCCCGTGCTCGAACCCGGCGGCAGCCACGACTACGTGTCGGGTTGCCCGCTCGATACGCCGCGCGGATCGATGGAAGGTTTCTACACGTTCCATCGCGAGGACGGATCTCCGTTCGAAGTCCGCATTCCTTTCTTCCCGCTGGCAGCCCCTGCCACCGCGTCCTGAAGGCTATTCTTCTTCTTCCTCCTCGATCGTGTCGGTGAAGTTGAATTCCCCGATCTTGATCTTGGCCTGGCGCCCAAGCCATTCCGCCAGAATATCCAGATCCCGGGTAAGCGGATAAGTGGCGAGCGCGGCCCGGCTTTCATCGAGATAAAGGACGAGCGATTTCTTCTTGAGCCTCAGCTTGCTGAAGCTGAGCGCCGTGCGGGCACCTGCACCGAGCCTGCGCGCCAGCCGGTAGCCCAGGCCCCAGGTCAGCCCTTCTCGCAGGTCTTCACTATCCGCCAGAAGGTCCAGCTTGTCCGGCAATTCGGTTTTGCCGATACTGCCGTAAAGGGCAGCACACATCATCGCGCGGTCGCGAGGAGAGCAATCGATCCAGCGCTTGTCGAGCGACCATTCGGTTGCATGATTCACCCGAAGGTTTGGCTCGACGCGCTGCAGAGCGGCAGCGAGCTGTGCCGAAGCAAGCCTGAGGCGTTCGTTGCGCTTTCCCTTCCCATTGGCCAGATCGACGGTCCAGCCCACCACGCGCGCCGCATCGACCACCGGCGCATCGCGCGGTTCCGCAAATGCGTGCACGCCGGCGAGCAGCGGGTCGAGCGCCCGTTGAAGGTCGGAGAGACGGGAATAAAGCAGGCCCTCGCGGATACCCCAGCTCGAGAATATCAGCCGATCAGGCTCGATCACGTCGAGCAGCGGCAACAGCATAGCAGCAGCATCGGGGAGATATTCGGCCCGCATCTGGCTGATACCGGATATCTTGACCAGTTTGTCAGGCTGGGCATCGATAAGCTGACGGGCGTGGTCGCGCGTTTCGCTTACCGAAAGGCTGAAGCCGTGCGGATCGGTCAGCGGATAGTCGGCCTCGACCATCGCGTAATGGGCGAGAGCTCTCCATGTCCCGCCGATCATGTAGAGCGGCCCTTGCTGTGATCTTATCCAGGAAACGCGGTCGAGGCGTTCGTGAATGGTGCGGTTGAGGTTGTGATCGGTCGTTCGCAGGGCAGGCAGCCGGAGCGTTCCGAAAGGCAGGCTCACTGCCTCTCTGCAATCGCCTTCGCCCAGCGAAACCAGCTCAAGACTTCCTCCGCCAAGGTCTGCGCTGATCCCTTCGGCGCCCGGAAAGGCTCCGATAACGCCACAGGCCGATGCAAAAGCCTCTTCTTCCTCGCTCAAAAGGCGCGGTTCGAGGCCGAGAGCGGCAACTTTGTCGAGAAATTGCTTGCCGTTTTCGGCATCGCGCGCGGCGGCTGTAGCAACCGTCTGAATGTTCTCGATCCCGCGATCGCTGACGAGGAGCTGATATCGGGCAAGGGCGGCGAGCGCTTCGTCCGCAGCTTCGTCAGGTATGCGGCCGGTCTCGGAAAGGTCGCGTCCCAGCCGGGCCGAAACCTTCTCGTTCCAGACCGTTTCGGGCGCTCTTCCCGTTCCTGCGTAGATTACCAGGCGGACCGTATTCGACCCGATATCGATGACGGCTCGCGGGGGATGGATCAGTCGGCGTTGCCATTGCGGATTGCGCGTCTTCGAACGGTTCACGCTTCATTCCCCGGCAGCGTCAGGTGCGGCACGTCATGCTTCTCCAAGGCGGAACCCCGGCCCGAAAGGGAGGGATTGGACATGAAATATTCGTGACAATTGAATCCTTTTTCGCCCTTGGCCATCCGGCGGTATTGCCCGTCCGCATCAAGGCACCAGCTGCGTTCGGTATCGAGGATGTTGGCCAGCATGACCTGCTTGAGCATCTGGTCGTGCACGGTCTTGTTGGTGACGGGCACCATGACCTCGACGCGGCGATCGAGGTTGCGGCCCATGGCGTCCGCACTTGTGATATAGACTTTCGCCTGCCTGCTCGGCAGTTCCTTGCCATCGGCAAAGACCCACATGCGGCCGTGTTCCAGAAAACGCCCGATGATGGATTTGACACTGATGTTCTCGCTGAGGCCGGGAATGCCCGCGCGGAGCGAGCATATGCCGCGGATCACCATGCGAATTTCGACCCCGGCGGTACTGGCCTCGTACAATTTGTCGATGACAGCCCGGTTGGTGATCGAATTCAGTTTGACCCAGATACCGGACGGTTTGCCCGCCTTCGCATTCGCGATTTCCGCATCGATAAGCTCATACAGCTTTTCGCGCATGGCCAGCGGCGAGATCGCAATCCTTTCCAGTTCGTCCGGCTCGATATAGCCGGTGATGAAGTTGAACATCTTCGCCGCATCGCGTCCGAGCGCCTGATCCGCGGTGAAATAACTGAGATCCGTGTAAATCTTGGCGTTGACCGGGTGATAGTTACCGGTGCCGAAATGGCAGTATGTGCGGTAGCCGTCCTCTTCGCGGCGCACGACGAGGCTGACCTTGGCGTGGGTTTTCCACTCGGTGAAACCGTAAATGACTTGGACGCCCGCCCGTTCTAGCTCATTCGCCCAGCGGATATTGCGTTCTTCGTCGAAGCGGGCCTTGAGCTCCACCACCGCGGTGACGGCCTTGCCGTTTTGCGCAGCCTCGATCAGGGCGGCGATTACCGGCGACTGGTCGCCTGCGCGGTATAGGGTCTGCTTGATCGAGACGACGGCCGGATCGACGGCCGCCTGATGCAGGAAATCCACCACCACCTCGAAGCTTTCGTACGGATGGTGAATGACCATGTCTTTCTCGCGGATGGCGGTGAAGACATCACCGTCATGCGCCAGCACACGTTCGGGATAACGGGGCGAGAAGGGCGGGAATTTCAGATCGGGGCGTGGCTCTGCGCAGATCGCGTCGAGATCCCGCAAGCCGAGCATACCGCCGGTCTTCACGATCATTGCGGCGTCGACATCGAATTGGTCACGCAGCAGCGCTTCGGCAACCTCGTCGCATTCGTCGTCCAGTTCCAGCAGTACGGCACGTCCGCGGCGGCGACGCTGAATGGCCGTACGGAAGAAGCGAACCAGATCCTCGGCCTCATCCTCGACCTCCATATCGCTATCGCGAAGGACGCGGAAGATACCGTCACCCAGGATCTTGAAGCCCGGAAATATCCTGTCGGCAAAACGGGCTACAAGCTGTTCGATCGCAACATAAATCGCATGGTCGCCCGGTACGCGCACGAAACGTGGGACCCCGCTCGGAATCAGCACCATCTCGATCAACTCGCCCTTGCGCTTCCCGCGCTTCAGGCGAAACAGGGCGCCCATTCCGCCAGTCGCAACGAAGGGGAAGGGATGCGATGGATCGATCGCTTGCGGAGTAATCAGCGGCAGGATGTCGGTCTCGAAATATTCTTCGAGCCAGGTCTGTTTGTCCTTCGGCAGTTCGTCGACCAGTGCGACGATGATCCCTTCGTCTGCCAGCAGGCGGCGGAGCGAATCGAGACTCTCCTGCTGGCGGTCTTCGAGCTGAAGGACCTGTTCGCGAATGGCATCGAGCTGCTGACGGGGGCTGCGCCCGTCTATGGCCGTGGTTTCGATGCCGCGCTGGACTTGGCCTTCCAGACCGGCGATGCGAACCATCGTGAATTCATCGAGGTTGCTTCCCGAAATCGAGAGGAAGCGCAGCCGTTCGAGCAGCGGATAATCCGGGTTTTCGCTTTCCGCCAGAACCCGGCGGTTGAAGCTGAGCCAGCTTAGTTCGCGATTGACGTAGCGTTCTTCCGGAGCTTCCGGCGGAATGGGAGGGCCGGGCTCATCTTCCATCCTTGGATGGTCATCCGAGCTTGAGGACGGCGCATTTCCAAGTGTCACGGGCGAACCTCTCTGGTCAGGGCAATGCAGGGTAGGACGACGGCTCGCTATTGGAAAGCGTTTCGGATCACCACCGGGCACACCACCCTGTCAGTTCAGGGTCACATTTGGGAATATAGATCCGCCAGATCGTCCCATAATCGCGGGGAAGCTGCGCCGAGCAGGCCTTTGCGATCCCATTCGTCAACGCGATAGGGTATGCCGTCGGGCCTTGCCACTTTGCCACCGGCTTCCTCCAGCCACAGAGCCCCTGCCGCATGGTCCCAGGAAAGGGTGCGCTCGAAGATGGAGACATCGTTCTGACCTAGGCCGAGCCTCGGATACTGTTCCGCGGCGCAGAATGGGATGTCGACCAGTTCATAATTTGGGGAAATATGGCGCCGAGTAGTCTGGCGGCGCTCTTCTTCCATGAAGATGAGCGAGATCGCTGCTATTGGCGGTGTCTTGCCGGTCGGGCGCGCGGTAATCCGCTCGCCATCTACAAATGCGCCGTTACCGCGATGAGCAACGCAGAACCGACCGGTCACGCAATCGTAGATCCATCCAGACTGGGCCAGACCGCCTTCGGTCCGCGCTATGAGGATGCCGAATGGCGGTTTGCCGGCTGCGAAATTACGGGTTCCGTCGATCGGGTCGACAATCCAGCAAGGGCCACCCAGTTGCTCCAGCACAGACGGATTTGCATGGGCTGCCTCCTCGCCGACGAAGCCGATACCATTATCGATCGAACTCAGACCTTCGCGCAGCAGCGCTTCGGATTCCTTGTCCGCGATAGTTACCGGGTCATTCCCACCCTTATCCTCCACCTCACCTTCGGCAAGGTTCCGGAACCGGGGAAGTATCGCGGTTTCGGTCACCCTTTGCATGAGGGAGTGAATTTCGCGGTCGAGCGAATTCACGACCGGTAGTCCGCGTTGATAGCAATATACCCATGCGTGAGATCGCAGGTCCACACGGTGGCCCGGCCATCGCCAAGGCCGAGATCGACGTCGATGCGTATTTCCTGTCCTTCGAGGTGCTTCGCAACGGGCGCTTCGTCGTAATCGGGAAGTGGCTGTCCATGTCTGGCTGCCCAGGTGCCGCCGAAGCCGATGGAAAGGCGATCCCTGTCGGCTGGCTCGCCTGCCTTGCCCACGGCCATGACCACGCGGCCCCAGTTTGCATCTCCACCTGCGATGGCGGTTTTTACGAGGGGAGAATTTGCGATGGCGAGGCCGACCGTACGTGCGCTTTCATCGCTTTCGGCACCCGAGACAGCCACTTCGATGAACTTCTGCGCGCCTTCCCCATCTCGCACGACCAGATGCGCCAGTTCGCGGCAGATGGATAGCAGGGCTGCGTAGAATGCGTCGGCCCCTGCGTCATCCCATGAGGCCAAAGCGGTATTACCGGCCTTACCGGTTGCGAAAGCGAGGACAGTGTCGCTGGTCGAGGTATCGCCATCGACGGTTATGCAAGAGAAGGTCGCTGCATTAGCCTTGTTCAGCATTTCCTGCAGGAAGCCCGGCTCGACCGATGCATCGGTAAATATATAGCCGAGCATCGTGGCCATGTCGGGTGCAATCATGCCGCTGCCCTTGATAATTCCGGCCAGTTCGACACGTCTTTCGCCGATCATAGCCGAGGCGGAGGCGCCCTTGGTAAAGGTGTCGGTCGTGCCGATAGCGTTGGCAGCTTCTTCCCAACCGCAGGGTTCTGCCTGCAGGGCAGCGGCGATGCCTTCGCGAGCTTTATCCTTCGGAAGCGGTACGCCGATAACGCCCGTGGAGGAGACGAAGATTTCGCTAGGCTCACAATTCAGTCCATCCGCCACCTGCGCCATGATCTGTTCGACCGCTTCGCGACCGCGAACACCGGTAAAGGCATTGGAATTGCCGGCATTGACGATCAGCGCGCGCGCTTTGCCAAGCCTGGCCTGCTCCCGGCCCAGCTCGACTTCACTTGATGCACAGGCCGATCTGGTAAAAACGCCTGCCACGCTCGTACCTTCGGTCAGCTCTGCGAAGGTAAGATCAGCGCGGTCCCAATCCTTGTAGCGCGCCCTCGCGACACGAAGAGTCACTCCTTCGATGTAGGGCAATTCCGGAAAGGGGCGGGCGAGGGGAGAACGTTCGAGATCCATGGTCCGCCCGCTATACCTGACCGCCCCGCGTCGCAATATCCTGCGCAAACGCAAAAAAATTTCACTGCGTCTTCAAACCGTGCACCTTTTGCGCTATCTCGCTCCACAACCATGGTACGCCAGTTCCTCGCCTTCCTAGCACTCCTCACGGGTCTTGCCGCTCTCGGCACACCTGCGCAGGCTGCAATGGACAGCGCTGTCGGTTCGATCATGGAGCAGGCGAGCAGCCAGGATAGCGATAAGGACGATTCGCAAGTTACCTGTGCGCAGAAGCAGCTCAGGCAGAAGCTTCGCGGAGAAAAGGTGGCACCCTGCAAGAAGCAGGAAACCGTTACCGTCTATATCCCTACGGTCATGTTCGGCGCTGATCGCGCTTTCGAATAGCAGCGTTCCCGCATACCTCTGTAATTTCTCGCCTCGCGCCCATCACGCCGAGCGGGCTTCTCCATATAATCACACATTATTCGAGGCCACAGCCTACCCATGTTCAATTCGCTCATGAAATCCGTCTTCGGATCATCAAACGATCGTTACGTTAACTCTATTCGCAAGATCGTTGACCAGATCAACGCGCTCGAGCCGCAACTACAGGAACTGAGCGACGACGAACTTCGCGCCCAGACCGACAAGTTCCGCCAGCATCTCGCCGACGGCAAGACGCTGGACGACATCCTGCCGGAAGCCTTCGCGACCGTCAGGGAAGCGTCAGTCCGCGTGCTCGGCATGCGGCACTTCGATGTCCAGATGATCGGCGGCATCGTGCTTCACCGCGGCGAGATTGCGGAAATGCGCACGGGTGAAGGTAAGACCCTCGTCGCCACGCTGGCCACCTACCTAAATGCTATCGAAGGCAAGGGCGTCCACGTCGTTACCGTCAACGATTATCTCGCCAGTCGTGATGCCGAATGGATGGGCCAGCTTCACCAGTTCCTTGGCCTGACGATCGGCGTGATCGTGCCGAACCTCGGCGAGATGCAGCGCCGCGATGCCTATGGCGCGGACATTACCTACGGTACGAACAACGAATTCGGTTTCGATTACCTGCGCGACAATATGAAGCATGAGCGCGGCCAGATGGTGCAGCGCCCCTTCAACTTCGCCGTAGTCGACGAGGTCGACTCCATTCTGATCGACGAGGCGCGGACCCCGCTGATCATTTCCGGCCCCACCGAGGACAAATCCGAACTTTATGTGACTGTCGATGCGATCGTGAAGAAGATCGAGCCCGATTGGTACGAAGCGGACGAGAAAACCAAGAACATCACCTGGACCGAGGACGGCAACGACAAGATCGAGGAGATGCTCAAGGAAGCAGGTCTTCTCGAAACCGATAATCTCTACGACGTCGAGAATACGCAGGTGGTCCACCATCTCGACCAGGCGCTCAAAGCGAACATCATGTTCAAGCGCGACACCGACTACATCGTCAAATACGAAAAGAAGATGCAGCCGGACGGGTCGATGGGCGAAGAGGGCAAGGTCGTCATCATCGACGAATTTACCGGCCGCATGATGGACGGCCGCCGTTGGTCGAACGGCCTGCATCAGGCGGTTGAAGCCAAGGAAGGCGTCAAGATCGAGCCCGAGAACCAGACGCTGGCCTCGATCACCTTCCAGAACTATTTCCGCATGTATCCCAAGCTTTCCGGCATGACCGGTACCGCTGCCACCGAAGCGGCCGAATTCTGGGACATCTACAAGATGAACGTGGTCGAGATCCCGACCAATGTGCCCGTCCAGCGCATCGACGAAGAAGACGAATTCTACAAAAATACGGCCGACAAGTTCAAAGCCATTGCCAAGGCGATCAAGGAAAAGAACGAGATCGGCCAGCCGGTGCTCGTCGGTACCGTGTCGATCGAGAAGAGCGAACTGCTTTCCAGCTTCCTCGACAAGGAGGGGGTTAAGCACGAGATTCTCAACGCCCGCCAGCACGAACGCGAGGCGCATATCGTCGCGCAGGCAGGCCGGATCGGGGCGGTCACCATCGCTACCAACATGGCCGGTCGCGGAACCGACATTCAGCTGGGCGGCAATGTCGATTTTCGTGTGGAAGACGAACTTTCGGAAATGCCCGAAGGTCCCGAACGCGATGCGGCCATTGCGAAGATCAAGGAAGATGTGGCGGCGGAAAAGCAACGCGTGTTCGATGCGGGAGGCCTGTTCGTACTGGCGACCGAACGTCACGAAAGCCGCCGTATTGACAACCAGTTACGTGGGCGCTCAGGCCGTCAGGGCGATCCCGGCTTAAGCCGCTTCTACCTCTGTCTGGAAGACGATCTGCTGCGCATCTTCGGGCCGGACACCTTGTTCGCCCGCATGATGAATTCCAACCTCGAAGATGGTGAGGCCATCGGGTCCAAGTGGCTTTCCAAGGCGATCGAGACCGCGCAGAAGAAGGTCGAAGCCCGCAATTATGAAATCCGCAAGCAAGTCGTCCAGTACGACGACGTGATGAACGACCAGCGCAAGGTCATCTACGAACAGCGCGCCGAAATCATGGACAGCGAAGCAGTGGACGATGTCGTCGTCGATATGCGTCACGACGCGATCAACGGCATGGTTTCGGAACACTGCCCACCGGGTTCGTATCCCGAACAATGGGATCTCGAAGGCCTCAAAACCAAGGTGGAAGAAGTCTTCGGCATGTCATTCCCGATGGAGGAATGGCTGCAGGAAGAAGCAATCGAGCCTGAGCTGGTGGAAGAGCGTATCCGCGACGAAGCCGACCGCCGTATGGACGAGAAGATTGCCCAGGCGGATCCGGCGATCTGGCGTCGTATTGAAAAGAGCTTGCTGCTGCAGGAGCTGGACCACCAGTGGAAGGACCACCTCTCCACGCTCGACGCGCTGCGCCAGGTTGTTGGCCTGCGCGCACATGCGCAGAAGCAGCCGCTCAACGAATACAAGCAGGAAGCCTTTGCTCTGTTCGAAAGCATGCTCGACAATCTGCGTGAGGATGTGACTGCCAAGCTGCTTCGCATCCAGCTCGCCGAACCAGCCCCGATGCCGGCCGTGGACCTCCCCGATCTTCCTGACTTTCTGACCGGGCACATCGACCCGCTGACCGGCCTCGACGATTCGAACGACGGTGACGGCTCGGAAAAACGGGCGGCTCTGTTCGGCGCGCTGGCTGGCAGTTCACGCGCCGCCGTAGGTCCGGGCGGTTCGGCAACCGAGAACCCATATGCCGATATGGAGATCAGCCGCAACGAGCCGTGTCCGTGTGGATCGGGCAACAAGTACAAGCATTGTCACGGGGCCATTCGTGCCAAGGCCTGACTCGCTCGCTTGACGTGATCATGGTAAGAATGGAGGCGGCGAGAGCATGATCTGGCTCATCGCCGCCTTTTTCGTAACAGCCCTTCTGTACGCAAGTGTCGGCTTCGGTGGCGGATCGACCTACAATGCAATCTTGGCGCTGGCGGGCGTCGATTACCGCATCCTTCCGCTCGTCGCGCTCTCCTGCAATATCGTCGTAGTAGCTGGCAGCACAGTGAGGTTCGCTCGGGCGGAAGTGCTGCCGTGGCGCGGCGCTTTGCTCGTCACAGCGCTTGCAGCACCGGCAGCTTTTCTCGGTGGGCTCACGCCGGTCAGCGAAGCGACGTTCCTGACACTGCTTGGCGCCAGCCTCGTTGTTACTGCGCTGACAATGTTACTACCCTTGGGCATAGGAGAAGGTGTGCCCAGCCGCGGTGCCAAGTTCATGCCTGCGGTGGCGGTTCCGCTGGGCTATCTCGCCGGAGTGGTCGGCATCGGTGGCGGGATCTTTCTCGCCCCCTTCCTCCATCTAACTCGCTGGAACGAAGCGCGGGCAATCGCCGCAACGGCGAGCCTGTTTATCCTTGTCAATTCGCTGTTCGGCTTGGTCGGTCAGCTATTGAAGGGTGGTGAAGGCCGCTTTCTTGCCGCTTTCGATGTCGGCCTGCCCTTAATCGTAGCTGTGGCGATCGGAGGACAGATCGGAAGCTTGCTGGCGCTTAAGTTCCTCCCGCAGCGCTGGATCCGCCGGGGCACAGCCGCGCTCACCGCCTGGGTAGGGGCGCGGCTACTTTTCGCAATGTAAGAAAGTGGCTCCCCGAGTTGGATTCGAACCAACGACCAAGTGATTAACAGTCACCTACTCTACCGCTGAGCTATCGGGGAGCAGCCCGACAGGCAGGCCGCGCGTATATGGGGGGTGCTTTGGTTTGGCAAGCCGGGTTTTGGATTTTTTTTGAACGTTCGGAAAACAGTACCGAGTTCAAAAGACGAACTGCTCCGAAACGATGCGTTCGTCCAGCGCGTGGCCGGGGTCGAAAAGGAGAGTAAGTTCGTTCTCGCGAGCGATTTCCAGTTTAACTTCCACCACATGGCGTATTTCTCGCTGGTCGGCGACTGCCGATACCGGGCGCTTTTCCGCTTCCATGACCTTGAGCACGACGCGGCTTCTATCGGGCAGGATTGCCCCCTTCCAGCGACGAGGACGAAATGCGGAGATCGGCGTCAGTGCCAACAGTTGCGAATCCAGCGGCAGGATCGGCCCGTCAGCGGAAAGGTTGTAAGCGGTGGATCCGGCAGGCGTCGCCAGCAAAACGCCATCACAGACGAGTTCCTTGATCCTGACCTTGTCGTCTACCGTAACCTCAAGCTTGGCAGTCTGACGGGTCTCACGAAGAAGCGATACTTCGTTGATCGCGCAGAAGCAGTGCGTTTCGCCGTATTCGGTTACCGCTTCCATCGAAATGGGCGCGATCTTGTGCGCTTTCGAGCGGGCGATGCGCCCGAGAAGCTTTTCCGGCTGCCGATTTCTATTCATGAGAAAACCAACCGTGCCCAGATTTACGCCGTAGGCCGGAAGGATGCGCCCCTGGTCGAGCATGGCATGCAGGCTTTGCAGCATGAAACCGTCTCCACCAACCACAACGACTGCTTCGGCGTCATCCATCGACACCCAATCGGTCAAATTTCTGAAAACTCCTTCGGCCGCTTCAAGTGCGCGATCGGAGTCCGAAACGAGTAGCGCGAGTTTCTGAAATTCCGGCATTCCCGCCCTGTTCTGTGCTTGTCGTCCGAAAAACGATACTGGCGCATCCCTATGGGTCGGTGTCTCGTTTGGCAACACGATGCATTTTGTAGGAAGTGCTTTACCTTGCGATGCTATCTAAATTGGCATGGCGACGACACCATACAGGGCAGATCGTGACACTCCTGACGAGCTGACCGGGCTTGGCGGGCTGGTGCATCTGCGCGACACGGTTGCTGGCTGGCGCGAAGATTGGCGCACTTCTTCGCGCGCCTGTCCGATAAATGCGATGCTGGTCTCGATTGGCCGCATTGATACGGTGAATGTGGCCTTCGGCGAAACCGCGGGCGATCTTGCTCTGGTCGAAGTCGCAAGGCGCATAAGGCATTTTGCGGGCGATGAACTGGAAAGCGACGCTTGGCTGGCGACACGTCTCGCCGGCGGACATTTCCTTCTTATTGCCCGGTCAGAGATGACCAGTGAGAGATGGCAATGGTTGGCCGAAGCATTAGCTGATGCTCTTGCTGCTCCGATAGCAAACCCTTCCGGAGAGAGTAGTCTTCGTCTCTGGCCGAGGATCGCCCTGATGAAGTGGGGCGAGAGTGACGACGTGGACATCATGCTCGACCGGCTGTCGGAAGTGTCCGCGCGTTTGCGCATGGGTAACGGGCGGCGTATCGCCTGGTCGAGCGGAGCGATCAATGCGAGTCCTCGCACGCATATCGAACTCGAAGCAGACCTTCTGGCCGCGATCGATCGGGACGAAATCGAGATATTGTTCCAGCCTCAATTCTCACTTTCGGATGATAGTGTCGTCGGTGCAGAAGCACTCGCGCGCTGGCATCATCCCATCGTTGGCGAAATCGGCGCCGACACACTTTTTCAGATTGCAGAGCGGGCTGATCATGTTGCGCAGTTATCGCGACACATCGCGGAACGAGCCCTGACGAAAGCCACCGCCTGGCGGCCTGACATTCGACTTTCCATTAACATCACACCATCCGATTTGGCGGCTGACAATTTCGCGACTGATTTTGCGCAGATGGCAAAACGGCGCGGCTTCCCACTCTCCAGGATAACGCTGGAAATTACTGAGCAGGTTCTGCTGGCCGAGACGGACCGGGTTGAACGTGTACTACAGAGATTGAAGGCGTTGGGAGTTTCGATAGCCCTCGACGATTTCGGAGCGGGCTTCTGCAACTTTCATTATCTGAAAGTTCTGCCGATTGATTTCCTCAAGCTCGATCGCTCCATGCTAGCGGGTGTTCTCGCCAATAGCAGAGACCGGGCAGTGTTTCGCGCGATAATGGGCATGGCCAAAGCTCTCGACCTGCGGGTCTTGGTCGAAGGAGTGGAAACGGAAGAGCAGCGCGCCTTCATCGCAGCGGAAGATTGCGCCTACTATCAAGGTTTTTTGCGGGCCGGCGCTTTGCCTGATGTCACTTTTCGAGAAATGGCCACAGCCTAAGCCGCAGCTCTTTCTTGTTTCCTTGCTTTTCGCACGACCGAGGATAGCCCCTTGGTAAGCTGGAACAGACCGTTGAGACGGCTTTCTGGCGAGTTCCACGCGCGGCTGATGACCAGTTTCATATCGGGCCTCAACTTGGCCGTGCCCTTGAGGCGGTCCACATAGGCAACAAGTCCTGGCCCATCCGGGAAGTCATCGTTGTGGAAGGTCACGAGTGTGCCCGCAGCGCCAACGTCGATCTTGGCAATATTGGCCTCGATCGCTTGCAACTTGATCTGAATGAGACGCACCAAATTCTCGGTGGCTGAGGGAAGCGGGCCGAAGCGGTCGATCATTTCCGCAGCCAATGCTTCGATCTCGCCCTGATTTTCGGCATCGTTCAAGCGGCGGTAGAGCGCCATGCGTACCGCCAGATCGGGCACATAATCCTCGGGTATCATGATTGGTGCATCAACCGTGATCTGAGGACTGACTGTTTCGCGCTTCGCTTCCAGGCCCAATTCACCAGCCTTGGCGGCAAGGATCGCGTCTTCCAGCATAGACTGATAGAGTTCGAAGCCGACTTCGCGAATGTGGCCCGATTGCTCATCACCCAAGAGATTGCCGGCGCCGCGAATGTCGAGATCGTGGCTGGCGAGTTGGAAGCCTGCGCCGAGGCTGTCGAGGTCGCCCAGCACTTTCAAACGCTTTTCCGCTACCTCGGACAAGGCGACATCTTTCTCGTAGGTCAGGTAGGCATAAGCCCGCAGTTTTGAGCGGCCCACCCGCCCGCGTAGCTGATAGAGTTGGGCAAGGCCGAAAATATCGGCGCGGTGGATAATGATGGTATTGGCGCTGGGTAGGTCCAGCCCACTTTCGACGATGGTGGTAGCGAGCAGGACGTCGTATTTACCTTCGTAGAAAGCGCTCATTCGCTCTTCGATCTCGCCAGCGCTCATCTGTCCGTGAGCGGCAACGAATTTGACCTCGGGCACGTTCTCGTGAAGCCAGTCGGATATGCCTTCCATGTCCGATACGCGAGGCACGACGATGAAGCTCTGCCCTCCGCGATGGTGCTCGCGAAGCAAGGCTTCGCGCATGACCATATCATCCCATTCCATCACGTAGGTTCGCACCGCCAGGCGGTCTACGGGTGGGGTCTGGATGGTGGAAAGCTCCCGCAGCCCCGTCATCGCCATCTGAAGAGTACGCGGAATGGGCGTGGCGGTCAGCGTCAGCATATGAACATCGGCGCGCAACTGCTTGAGTTTTTCCTTGTGGGTGACGCCGAAGCGCTGTTCCTCATCCACGATAACCAGGCCAAGATCCTTGAACTTGGTCTGCTTCGACAGGATGGCATGGGTACCGACCACGATGTCAACGTCGCCCCCGGTCAAACCATCACGAGTATCTTTTACTTCCTTGCTGCCGACGAGACGAGAAAGTCGGCCAACCTTGAGCGGAAAACCGTCGAAGCGTTGTTTGAAGTTCTCGTAATGCTGACGGGCAAGCAGGGTGGTCGGCGCGACCACCGCGACCTGCTGGCCATTCATTGCCGCCACGAAGGCTGCCCGCAGGGCGACCTCCGTCTTGCCAAAACCGACATCGCCGCAAACGAGCCGGTCCATTGGCCGGCCGCTTTCCAAGTCACCGAGCACATCTTCGATGGCGCGTTCCTGGTCGTCGGTCTCTTCATACTGAAAGCGGTCGAGAAACTGGTTGTACGTCGGTTCATCGACTTCCAGAACTGGCGCCTTGCGGAGCGCGCGTTCGGCCGCAACCTGCATGAGTTCGCCGGCAATTTCGCGGATCCGCTCCTTTAGACGCGCTCTGCGTTTCTGCCACGCTTCGCCGCCAAGCCGATCAAGCATGACGGCGTCTTCCGACGACCCGTACCGGCTGAGCACATCAATATTCTCGACCGGAATGAACAGCTTGTCGCCGCCCTTATATTCTAGCTGAACGCAATCGTGTTTCGATTTGCCAACGGTCACGGGTTCGAGGCCAAGATACTTCCCGATCCCGTGTTCGGTATGAACGATCAGATCGCCCACCGAGAGAGCCTGCAACTCGGCGAGAAAGGCATCCGCATCCTTGCGCTTCTTTTTGCGCCGGACGAGGCGGTCGCCGAGAATGTCCTGCTCGGTGAGCAGCTCCATCTCGTCATTCGCGAAGCTCGCTTCGAGCGGCAACACCATGGCCGCCGGTTTGCCCTTTGCTGCAAGGCCCAATGCCTCCTGCCAGCTGTCTGCAAGTTGCACTGAAGTGCCCGCTTCGGACAAAATCGATGCGATACGTGCGCGACTGCCGGTTGAATAGGCCGCTAGGAGGGGGCGCTTGCCTGATTTGCCCAAAGCTTTGAGATGGTCGGCAAGAATGGGGTAAACGTTATCTCCCCGAGCGCGTTCTGGAGCGAAATCACGGCCCGAACGGAAGCCGAAATCGATCACCGTATCGCTTTCCGGTTCGTCAAACGCAGTAGTGCGATGGGCAGGCACGCTGGCCAAGGCCGACTTGAACTCATCCGCCGTGAGATAAAGTGTTTCGGGTTTCAGGGGCCGGTAGCTGCCCTTAGCTTGGCCGCTCGCTGCTTTCCGCTGCTCAAAATAATCACCAATATCCTTGGCACGTTCATCAGCCGCGGCGAGAGAGGCGTTATCGATGACGACCGTATCGTTGTCGTCCAAATGATCGAACAGCGTTACCAGTCGATCTTCAAACAACGGCAACCAATGTTCCATACCCGCAAGGCGCCGACCTTCGCTCACGGCCTCGTAAAGGGGGTCCTGTGTTGCGTTGGCGCCGAACATTTCACGATACCGGGTCCTGAAACGTTTGATGCTTTCTTCGTCCAGCAAAGCCTCGCTGGCGGGTAACAGCAAATGGTTGTCCAGCGTGCCAGTGCTCATCTGCGTATTGGGATCAAAGCTGCGGAGGCTCTCGAGCTCATCGCCGAAGAAATCAAGCCTCAGCGCTTCATCTAGGCCGCTGGGGAAAACATCCACGATCGAGCCGCGAATAGCATATTCGCCTTTGTCGATGACCGTATCCGTGCGGCTGTAACCTTGCTTCTGCAACAGGAGCGAAAGGCTCTCGCGCCCTATTTCGATACCAGCTTTGAATTCGCGGACACTCTCGCGAATGCGGAACGGTGTGAGAACGCGCTGCAGCACAGCATTTGCAGTGGTCACGACCAGCTGCGCTTTTGCTTTGCCGGTCTGCAGGCGATGCAATGCCGCCAACCTTTTAGCGCTTACGCTGAGGGCAGGGCTGGCGCGATCATAGGGGAGCGAATCCCAGGCAGGAAATTCGATGACTTCAAGTTCAGGCGCAAAGAATTGAGCCGCATCAGCCACTGCGCGCATTGCAGTATCGTCGGGCGCGATAAAAATTGCCCGACCGGTACCGGCGCGGGCGAGATCCGCCATGACGAGTGGCTGGGCGCCGCGGGCCACCTGTGCGAGAGTGAGCGGCTTGTCGGCTTTCAGGATGCGGGAGAGATCGGGCATTATGGGTCAGCGCCGTAACGCCAACCCCGTTCCCGTCAATGTGTGTTCTTACTGCTTAGCGAGGAATATCGACGTAATCCAATTCCTGCATCTTCTCGATGAGAATGCCTTGGAAACGTGGAGGTGTCGGCTGGGTCTTCAAGGCCCATGCCATGATGTCCACATCGTCTTCTTCCAGCAGCGCCTCGAACCACGCTAGTTCTTCGGCGCCCCAATCCTTGTGGTACCGGTCGAAGAAGCCTCCGATCATGTAATCGGCTTCGCGCGTGCCGCGGTGCCAACTGCGGAACTTGCAACGTGCGAGGCGACCTTCGGTGGTAAGCATTTCGGGCATGGGGCATGGGTAGGGCACTCGCCAAACCCGCGCAAGCGGCTATAGGGTGTCGAGCATGCGGCCCGAAGTCCTCAACCCCCTCTTTGCCGAAACCGAGACGCTGGATGGCGTCGGCCCGAAACTGAAAAAGCCCTTGGCCCGGCTCGGCCTGTTGCGCATCAAGGATCTGGCTTATCATTTACCCGAACGGTTCGTATCCCGGCGGCCTGTCGATACGCTGGATGAAGCTGGCGAGGGCGAAAACATCGTCCTCAAGCTGACGGTGACTGAACATCGTGGAAGCCGTAATCCCCGGGCCCCATACCGGGTCCTAGCGCAGGATAGCGTGGGTAATGTCATCGCCTTGAGCTATTTCGGGCGCGCTTCCTATACCGCGAAGAAGCAGTTGCCGGTTGGCGAGACGCGCTGGGTGGCCGGCAAGATCGAACGCTACGGCGACATGCTGCAGATCGTTCATCCAGATCACGTGGTCGAAGAAGGCGGGGACACGCTTCAGCGGCTGTGCGAGCCGGTTTATCGTTTGTCTGAAGGTCTGACTCAACCACGCGTTGCGGGGCTTGTCGAACAGGCGCTCGCCAAGCTCCCAAAACTGCCCGAATGGATCGAGCCCACGCAGCTTGCCAAAGCCGACTGGCCCGAATGGCACGAGGCGCTGAAGGCGGCCCACAACGGAGAAGACAAGTCGGCCCGCGACCGATTGGCCTACGATGAGTTGCTGGCCAACAGCCTCGCGCTCCTGCTGGTCAGGGCGGACAACCGCAGGCGCAGGGGACAACCTTTGCAAGGCGACGGAAGGTATCGTGGCAAACTTGACCTGCCATTCCCGCTGACAGGTGCACAGACGCGCTCGATTGCGGAGATCGAAGGAGATATGGCGCAGGAGGCACCCATGCTTCGCCTGCTGCAAGGTGATGTCGGTGCGGGCAAGACGGTGGTTGCGCTGGAAGCGATGCTGATTGCCGTCGAGGCAGGTGCGCAGGCCGCATTACTCGCGCCGACGGAAATCCTCGCTCGCCAGCATTACGAAAGCTTGCGCCGCATGGCCGAACCGACGGGCGCGCAAGTTGCCCTGCTGACTGGCCGTGACAAAGGCAAAGCGCGTGAGAGCACGCTTATGGGATTGCTCGACGGCAGTATCGACATCGTGGTGGGTACTCACGCGATTTTTCAAGACAAGGTTGCCTATCGTAATCTTGCGATGGTCGTTATCGACGAACAGCATCGCTTCGGCGTCGGCCAGCGCCTGATGCTGGCAAGCAAGGGCAAGCGCGCTCCGCATGTCCTTGCGATGACTGCAACCCCAATTCCGCGAACCTTGACCTTGGCTCAGTATGGCGAGCTCGACGTCAGCAAGCTCGATGAACTTCCGCCAGGCAGGCAGGCCATCGACACAGTGGTGATGGGGCAGGACCGCATTCCTGCCCTTGTCGAACGGCTCGCAGCCCAATTCGCCGAAGGTCGCCAGGCGTTCTGGGTATGTCCGATGGTCCGTGAGATTGACGGACCGGAAGAGATTGCCGCTGCTGAGGCGCGCTATGCCTCACTGAGAGAGCGGTTCGGCGACGACGTAGTGATGGTCCACGGCCAATTGGCTCCCGACCAAAAGGACGCCGCGATGGAGCGTTTTGCGCGCGGGGATGCGCGGCTGCTGGTCGCAACCACGGTAATCGAAGTCGGGGTCGACGTGCCCAATGCCACGCTCATGGTGATCGAGCAGGCCGAACGCTTCGGCCTCGCCCAACTCCACCAGCTACGAGGACGCGTGGGGCGTGGGAGCGAGAAAAGCTATTGCGTCTTGCTTCATGGGGAAACACTTTCCGACACCGCTCAAAAAAGGCTCGCCCTGATGCGCGAGAGCCAAGATGGTTTCCTGCTGGCAGAAGAAGATCTGAAGCTACGCGGCGGCGGTGAAGTCCTTGGCACGCGGCAGTCTGGCGATACGCCGTTCAATGTGGCGAGCTTCGAGCAGATCACCGAATTGCTACCAAAGGCGCATGACGATGCCAGAGTTCTGATGGAACGAGATGGCGGGCTGGAAGGCAAGCGCGGGGAGGCGGCGCGCACGCTCTTGTATCTTTTTGAACGCGACTTCGGCGTCAAGACGCTGCGCGGGGGCTAGAGTAAGCAAATCGCTAAGAATTCGCTCGTAAACTGGATAGGGAAACGGGGGAATTCATGCAGACTGTTCACTATTCCATGGGCCGCCTCATCGGGTTGGGCCTTGCCCTGTTGGGCCTTCTCATCGTTGGCGTTTGTTTATGGGGTGTATCTCATGGGAAGGTTGCTTTTGCCGGGGCAATCCTTGCCATCACCGGGCTCTTCGGTCTCTTTATGATGGTGCGCTACTTCATGGGTGGCTGCGTGGTGCTCGAGTATGACCGCAATTTCGTGACTTTTTACGGTATGCTGGGCGCTGTTCGGCTGCCGTGGGAAGAGGTGACCGGTATCGAGATCGAAAAGCAAACCTACAACTGGATAGCCACGAACCGCTTCCTGAAGATTAGAGGCCGGTTTTCACCACTTGGTTATGCCAGCATAACAGAGCGCTTGCTTGCGCGACAGCATCGACCGATCGAACGGTTGCTTGATCAGATCGTCGACCATCTGGAACAGCAGGAGGCAGTTCCGCAACAGGTCGCTCGTCAGCAAGACCTTGCGGGCACATTGCCCGATGGACGCTCCGCCAGTGGCATTGGCCATGGGCCAGCGCCGCAGATGCGTCGCGGTGGGTTCGGGCGTAAGGGGCTCTAGAATCCCAAGCTAGCAAGTTCCCGCTCGACTGCTGGGAGATAGCCGTTGCCGAACAGGCGCACGTGCAAGAGCCAGGTCCACAAGCGGTAAACGGGCTGGCGTTCCTGCCACCCAGTTTCCAACTGCATCGCTTCGAAAAATTCTGGTGTGGGACTGTCGAAAACCGTGAGGGTGGCGACATCGACCTCGGCATGACCATGATAGGCACAGGGATCGATTAGCCCGCTGATACGGTTACTCGAAACCAGCACATTTCCGCCCCACATATCGCCGTGGAGCAATGCCGGGCGGGGTTTGTCAGGCAAGATGTCTTTGAGTTTCGATGACAGTGCTTCCAGCCTCTTACCAGTCGCTCCATCCAGATGAGCCGCATGGCATAAAAGGCGATTTTCTGCCCAGAACGATGGCCATTCTCTCGAGTTGGCATTCGCCACAGTGACATGGCGAAGGGCGTAATCCTCCGCCCAGCCATACGTATCGCCCGTTATCTCCTGTAGAGAGGTTAGCGCTCTGGCAAGTGCCGACCAGGCTTCCCTAGAAAGCGGCCCATCGTCAGGGAGGCATTCGATGAGCAAGACATCATCTTCGCAGCCCAGCACATCGGGTACTGGCGCGGAGCTTGCGCTCATCGCTTGAAGCATACGGCCTTCGATATCGACCACGGGGCCGTGTTTCGCAACCAGCACTCTACCGTCGGCCAGACGGACTTCACTAGCGCCCGATATATCACCACCGGGATATCGATTGATAGCGAGAACGTCAGAGCCGGTGAGGCGCTGTGCAACTCTGTGGACCGCATCGTTCACCCTTACTGATCCAGAATACGCTGAACTATGCCGCGCACATCCACCCGCGCTTTCAGCCTTGCTCCCAACAGAGCTGTACCGCTGATTTTGCGCTGCACGAACAGCGTTTCTGCAGGGGGTAAGTGCCAGCTATCGCGATCCTGGGCGATGGGCATGACCGTTTCGCGAATTTCGGGCACGAAAGCCCGGTCGCCGAAGTCCAGGGGCTCAGGCCTGGCCATCTGGGTTACCGCAATGTCCACGGCTTTTCGCATGGCTTCTGGATGACGATCAAGTGCACGCGGATTAACGAAACCTGCTTCGATTGCGGCGGTCATTACGTCTTCGCGATCTTCTGCCAGGCCCGCGGACAGGAGGCGCCGATAATCCTGCGAGATAGCGTTGGACACTTCACGAGCTGCGCCGAAATCGAGGAGAACTATACGGCCTGTCGAAGCCTGCCAGCGGTAATTCGCGAAGTTCGGGTCTGTCTGCATCAGCTGCGCTTCGAACAACTCGCGCGCGACCAATTCCACGAGATGCGAAAAAACCTCGTCACGGGTTTCCTGTCCTGATTCCGCTAGCGCCTCGATCGGCGAGCCTTCCTCATAACTCATCGCCAGAACGCGCGGCGTGGTAAGATCAGCATCAAGCGTGGGAACCACAAACTGCGGCTGGGTCGCCAGCAAATTGCCAAAGCGGGCCATCATCTGCCCCTCGCGCTCGTAATCGGCTTCCTCGTGCAACTGGTCTTTTGCGGCTGCGAGTAGGGGAGCTATATCGAGTTCGGGAGGAAGCAGCCCTGTGAGCTTCAGGAGGGCAGCTACATTGTCGACATCGGAATCGATGCTTTGCGCCACACCGGGATATTGGACTTTGATCGCAAGGGTCCGGCCATCGGGCGTCAAGGCTCGATGGACTTGGCCAATAGAAGCCGCGGCGATGGGTCTTGGCTCGAACCGGCGAAATTGGCGGCGCCAGTCCGCACCCCATTCCTGTTGCAAAACCTTGTCCAGCTGACGCGGCGGCATGAAATCGGCGCGGTCGCGGAGGCGGGAAAGGATGTCGGAGAGTTCCGGTGGCAGCAGATCACCAGCGTCCATCGAAATCATCTGGCCCAGCTTCATGGCGGCCCCTCTCAGATGCGCGAGCCGGTCGGTAAGCCGTCGGGCATTTGCTGGCGTTAATAGCAATTGATCGAGCCTCGGACGTTCTCCACTCGCGAGGCGCCGTGCCCCTTCGCTCAACATGCCGCCTGCCACACCTCCGGCTAGGCGCGTGAAGCCACCTAATCGTCCGATGCGGGAGGATGGTACCGAACGGTGACGCGAAGGTGGTTCTTCGTCAGCCATGTTCGTCTAACAGGATCGCTACCAAAGCATCGGCTCCGGCTTTCACTTCGCTCCAGGTCGTCTCGAAGCCTTCGGGACCACCATACCACGGGTCAGCTACTTCGCGACCCTGCTGACCGGGGACGATATCCAGCAGCATGGCTACGTGAGCCTTGCCATCCCCTGGGTCGACCGCGGCTATGTTAGCCATGTTGGACGCGTCCATCCCCAGAATATAATCGAATGTCCTGAAATCATCGGGCTGCAATTGGCGGCCGCGGTAGGCGGAGATGTCGATACCGTGTTTGCTGGCCTCAGCAATGCTGCGCGGATCAGGCGCCTCATCGACATGGTAATCAGCCGTACCCGCGCTTTGCACTTCGACTTCCAAGCCGGCATTCTCTGCCGCATGGCGAAAAGCTGCCTCCGCCAGGGGAGAACGGCAAATGTTGCCAAGGCAGACGAACAGGACCTTAATTTTGCTCATGGTTCGAGCGTAACAGGTTGGGTGGCACGACGCCAAGAATTTGCCGCTGGGCGAAGAAGCACCCACAGGTTAATTTTCAATTTTCACGAAAGGTAACCGAGAAGTAACCTTGCAGGAAATTAATTGTTAAGCGTTTTGCCGTAGGTGTGACCCTATGGTTAACTATCATCGCACTCTCGCCAGCAGCTTGGCGCTTTCCTTTCTCCTCGCAGGATCGGCGGCGCATGCCGGCGGTGTCGAAGCAGGTACTCTGATCGAGAATACGGCGACTGCGACTTACGAGGACGGAACAGGATCCGTTTCCGTCCCGTCGAACACGGTAACCCTTCGTGTCGATGAAGTGCTCGACGTTACCGTTACCTCTCTCAATCCCGGACCGGTTTCGGCATCATCTGGCTCAGCGGTACTGACCTTCGAAGTTACGAATATCGGGAATGGTCCGGAAGCTTTCAGGCTGACAGCCAATCCCAACACGGCGAGTAACGATTTCGTTACGGACATCGAAGCGATCGCTGTGGATAGCAATGACAATGGATCATACGAGCCGGGCGTCGATGAGATTCTTACCGGCCCAGAGACGACCAAGGTTCTCGGCGCCGGCAAAAACGTGAAGGTCTTCGTTATCGCAACCATTCCCGGAATGGTGCTCGATGGTCAGAAAAGCGCGATCGATCTTTTGGCGGAAGCAGTCACCGGTACCGGGGCACCGGGGACGGTCTTTGCTGCCAAGGGTGTAGACGGAGGCGACGCGATCGTTGGCGGAAACGGCGCGGACGATAACAAGGCCGGTTCCATCATAATCGGCATCACCACGGTCGATCTCGTGAAGAGCGCAACCATCGCCGACCCGTGGGGTGGAACCAGCGCAGTGCCCGGTTCGGTCGTATCCTACACTATCACGGCGAACGTGAAGGGCAGGGGTTCTGTCACCGATTTGGTCGTGGCTGACGTATTCCCTGCCGGGACAACTTATACCGCCGGAACTTTGGCCTTGAACGCCGCAGCTCTCACCGACGCGGATGATGGAGATGCTGGCGAAAGTTCTGCGACGGGCATCTCCGTCTCGCTGGGAACAGTTACGGGCGGGACCAACCATTCTGTCACGTTCGACGTCACAATTGACTGAAATGATTGATCACATGGAATCCGGAAAAATGAAAAAGATCGCCAGTCTCTTTGCCAGCGCCATCCTGATGGTCACCGTACTCGGGATGACCTCCTCTCCCGCTGCGGCGCAGCAAAAGGAAATCGACCTCAAGGGTGATGTGAAACTCGAGAAGGTGGTGACAAATGAGAACGGTGAAGAGACCGTCGAACTCGTTGCGCCGGATACAATTGTGCCTGGAGACAAGCTGATCTTCGGTACCGATTATACCAACAAGGGCGCACAGGCTGTCGCCAATTTTGTCGTGACCAACCCCGTTCCGAAGGCTGTTCGCCTTGCTCCCGATGCCAGCGAAGATCTGACGGTGTCCGTGGACGAGGGTGAACATTGGGGCAAGCTTGCAGGCCTCACGGTGAAAAACCCGGACGGGACGGAGCGGGCAGCCGATCACGAAGATGTCACTCACATTCGCTGGACGCTGGCCTCGGTCGCTCCGGGCGAGAGCGGGCGGCTCGAATATCCAGCTATCATTCGCTGAAGGGCGGAAGATGACCGCCAAGTTCTGCGGGCGGTAACCGAAGCGCGGACACATACTAAGGAAGTGTAAGATGAAACGCACCAAGCAAATGCTGGGTGCGACGAGTGCGATTGCACTTGTCGCCCTCAGTTCCAGCCCTGCGCTGGCGGCGGGCACTTCGGCTGGTGACAAGATTACCAACAACGTCTCGGTAAGCTTCGACGTTGGTAATATCACCCAGACCGCAGTTACCGCTTCTGATGAATTCACGGTCGATCAGAAGGTCAATGTCACCGTCACCGTCGATCAGGCCTCCGTTCCGGTAACGCCGGGGCAGGAAAAGGCTGTTCTGGCGTTCGAAGTTGTTAACTCTTCGAATGACACCGTCGATTACCAGCTCAGCGCAATTGCAGCCGCTGGTAATCCGGCGGGCCTGTCTATCCTCGGCATCTATCTCGATAAAAACACGGATGGCATTCTCGATCAGACCGAAATCGATGCCGGTCCGATCACCTATCTCGACGACATGACCGAGGACGAAATGCGTCAGGTCCTCGTCGTTGCCGACATCGGTCTGAATGCTGCGAACACCAAGGAATTCAACGTTGTTTTGACTGCCGATGCACGTGCAGTATCGGGGAGCGCCGCATCGCCGGGTGTCGCCTTGGTCAACAGCACCGGAGCGAACACTTCGGGTGTGGACACGGTTTTGGCCGACGGTGCCGGTATCGCTGATCAGGCAGGTGAGGGCGATTTCTCGGCCCGCGGTACTTACAAAGTATCGGCTGCCGATGTGACTGTGTCGAAGACCAGCCGTATCATCAGCGATCCGATCAACGACACCACCAATCCGAAAGCTATTCCGGGCGCAGTGGTCGAATACTGCATCGTGGTCTCGAATGCTTCGGGCGGGGCGACTGCGACCGGCATCGACGTGACCGACAGCCTGCCGGGGGATGTCACTTACGACAGCAGCTTCGGCATCTTCGTTGACGCCGATGCAACCTGCAACGGCGGTCAGGACGGTCTGGACCAAAGCCCGCCGACAGCAGCCATCGCTGGTTCCAATGTCACTGCGAAACTCAGCGACATCGGTTCGGCTGAAAGCCGTTCGGTCTACTTCCGCGTGACCATCAAATAATCACCTGAAGCAGAACGTGCGTTTCCGTTCCTCCTTCCGGCTTCTGGCAGCAGTGCTCCTTGCAGTACTGCTGCCATTCGTCGTGCCGGGAGGAACGGCGCGCGCGCAGACAATCGACAACGTCGCCGAAGCGCGCTGGACGTTTGACGGCGCCCCCTTTGAAACCAAATCCAATCTCTATTCGATCAAAGTCGAAAGGAACAACGCTTCGATCGCGCTGTTCCGCCCCGCAGTGAAGACCGGCATCCAGCTGGACTTCTCCGCCTCGCTTTGCCTGGCGACCAACGCCACGGAAACGGCCGTCGCCCGTTCCAACGCGACGAGCACGAATGGCAAATCGGCCAATGTTCAGCCGACATCGTTGGTTTCGGCGGGGACGGCTCTTTATATTCAGGTTACTGCGACGCAGGCAAATCTAGACCCCAACGGGATCGATCAGGTGAACCTATCCATCGCCAGCAGCACCGGCGACCGCGAGAATATCACCGTTTACGAAACGGGCGTAAATACCGGCGTCTTTATCGGATCGATCGAAACGCACCCGACGCCGCCGTCCTTCGTTTCGGGCGATTGCCGCCTGGGCGTGACCGACAAGGGCACTGTCGAAATCGACGTGTCGCTGGATGTAGGATCGGCAATCATTATCAGCCGTGCGGTGGACGTGATCGCCCCTTCGTTCAATACCGTATTCGACAGCGAGACCGGCGCCCCTGTTTCGGGAGCGCGCGTCACGCTCGTCGATGCTCGCACTGGCGCACCAACCCAGGTTTTCGCAGGCGACGGGGTCACTCCATGGCCATCCACTGTCACTTCTGGCGAACCGATCTTCGATGTGTCGGGTGTGGTCTATTCCATGGGCCCTGGCCAATTCTGGTTTCCCCGCGTTGCAGCGGGTCAGTATCGCCTGCGGATCGAACCACCGGCTCCCTACACCGCGCCTTCGGTGGTTTCCGCCGAACTGCTAACCGTATTTACCGGCGCGAACGGCGAACATTTTACGATCGGCGATGGCTCCTTTGGCGGCGAACTCTCGCCCAGCATCGACGATTCCCGGCTGGTGGACATTCCGCTCGATCGTCCGGGTGTTGGCGTAAAGCTCACTAAAACCGCATCGCGTCCCGAGGCACAGCCGGGCGATCTCATTCTCTATTCGATCGTTGTCACCAATGATGATCCCTCGCGTCCAAAACGGGCCGTCAAGGTCACCGATACTCCGTCGCGCTGGCTCCGTTTTCACAAGGATTCAATACAGATCGACGGCGAGCCGGCGGGTGAAGCGGCCGAAATCGCACCCGATGGCAGCAAGGTCGTTTTCACGCTGGACGAAATTCCGGCCGGCGGCAGCCGGCGGATCACTTATGCCATGAGCATCCGCGCCGATGCGCCTCCGGGTCCGGTGGAAAACCGCGCAACGGCAGAAGATTCGCTTGGTCGCCAAACTGGAACCGGAGCCACGATCGAGGTCGAACGCGAAACGATCGCTGGCCGGATGACCATCATCGGACGGGTCTCGGCGGGTACTTGCGATGTGAAGGGCAATCGTCAGGGTATCCCCGGCATCCGCGTCATGCTGGAGGATGGCAGCTTCGCAGTCACGGACCGCGACGGCCGCTACCACTTCGACGGTGTCGTGCCCGGCACGCATGTGGTGCAGGTATCGCGCATGACTCTGCCCGAAGGGAGCGAATTCATCGACTGCAACCGTGACACGCGCGGCGCGGGCAGCGCCATCTCGCGCTTTGCCATTGGCGGTGGCGGCTCGCTCGTCACGGCCGATTTCTATGCGACCGTGCCGGAAGGAAGCCTGCCGGAGGCTGCCGAGGCCGAGGAGATTCCGGGGGCACTCGATGAGGGTGAGGTCGCACAGATAGCCGAAACCGAAGCGCCGAGCGAAGCGTCCGTCGACTGGATCGCGCTTGGCGATGGGCCGGACGGCTGGCTGTCACCCGAAGTCGGTCACAATCCGCGCGCGCCAGCCATCAAGGTGGCGATCCGGCATCGCCAGGGACAGAAGATCGCCCTGCGTATCGACGGCAAGCCGGTGGATCCGCTGTTGTTCGAGGGTGTGCGCAATGCCGAAGAAGGCCGCTATGCCGTCAGCATGTGGCGTGGCGTACCGCTGCGCGGGGAACGCTCCGTACTCAGCGCCGACATCATCAACAGCTTCGGAGAAATCAATCAGACGATTGATCGCGAAGTTTTCTTCACCACCACGCCGGCCAAGGCCGAACTGGTCGAAGCCCAGTCGAACCTGGTGGCCGACGGGCGGACCAATCCTGTGGTGGCGATCCGCATACTAGATCGTAACAGCCGACCCCTGCGCGCAGGCATTTCGGGCGAACTGACGATCAGCGCCCCTTACCAAAGCGCCGAGCAGCTCGAACGCCAGCAGCTGAACCAGCTCACCGGGCTTGCCGCAGGATCGGCCCGCTGGACGGTGGAAGGATCCGACGGGATCGCGCTCATAGAACTGGCGCCGACCATGGTCAGCGGCTCGCTGCAACTTGCCTTCCGTTTCGACGACGGCGAAATCTCGCGCGAGGAGATACTGGAAACCTGGATCGAACCGGGTGATATCGAATGGACCGTGATCGGTCTTGCCGAAGGTTCGGTCGGCGCGCGCACCGTGGCCGACAATATGGAACGCTCGGGCCGGTTCGACAGCGATCTGGGTGATGATGCGCGCGTCGCGCTTTATGCCAAGGGCAGGGTGCTCGGCAAATACCTCGTCACGCTTGCCTATGACAGTGCCAAGCAGGAAGAGGACCAGCGCCTGCTCGGCACGATCGATCCTGATGCCTATTATACGGTGTTCGGTGACGCTTCGAGCCGGCAGTTCGACGCCGCATCGCGCGAAAAACTGTATCTCCGTATCGAAACCGCAAGCTTCTACGCGCTCTACGGAGATTTCGTTACCGGCTTCGACCAGACAAGGCTTTCGCGCTACAACCGCACGGCGACCGGCTTCAAGGGCGAAGCGCGGTTCGGCGAATTCAAGGCCGAAGCCTTCGCGGCCGACATTTCGAGCGGTTTCCGCCGCGACGAAATCCAGGGGCAGGGCATCACCGGACCCTACAGCCTTACGAGCCGTGGGATCATCGCCAATAGCGAACGCGTCACGCTGGAAGTGCGCGACCGCTTCCGCAGCGAACTGATCGTGACCACCCGGCAGCTGACCCGCTTCATCGATTACGATATCGATTTGCTGACCGGCACGATTACATTCAAGGAGCCGGTTCTCAGCCGCGACTTCGATCTCAATCCACAATTCATCGTCGTCGACTATGAAACCGATGGCCGATCGGGCGGGGAAACGAACGCTGGGGTGCGCGTGGAATGGACCGACCGTACCGATACGGTTCGCATCGGCGCCACCGCCATCAGCGACAAGGGAACCGGCGCGCGTACCGATATGGTCGGCCTGGATCTTCACGCCGAACTGGACGAATCAACGCAGGTGCGGGCAGAAGTCGCGGTCAGCAAGAAGGATGGGGAACTGGACCAGGGATGGCTGGTCGAAATGCAGCGTCAGACGGGCAATGTCGATTTGCTGGCCTATGCCCGGTCGGTAGGCTCGGAATATGGCGTGGGCCATCAGAACGGGGCCGAACTTGGCCGCACCAAGGTCGGTGCAGATGCCCGCGTCAAGATCGACGATCGGTTCGCCGTCCTTGGCAGCATCTGGCAGGATGAAAGCCTCGACAGCAACGCCCGCCGCCGTGCCGCGCAGGTCGAACTGGGTTACATCAATCTCCAGAACGAATATCGCTTTGGCATTGCCCGGTTCGAAGACCGCTTGCCCGATGGCTCGCAGAATATCTCGACCGTTCTCGAAGGCGGCGCGACCCGGCGCCTGTTCGATAACCGGCTGGAACTCAGTGCCTCGACCAGCATCGCTCTTGACCAGGGTGAGTCGGTCGATTTGCCGACCCGCCACCAGATCGCGGCGCGCTATGCGCTGACCGAAGATGTCCGAATGGTCGGCCTCTACGAAATCGCCGATGGCGAAAATATCTCTGCCCACACCGTCAAGGGCGGGTTCGAGGTTACGCCCTGGAACGGCGCGCAGGCGGTCACGTCGATTGGCAAGCAGCGGATCGACGAATTCGGTAACCGGACTTTCGCCGCCTTTGGCCTGTCGCAAAGCCTGCAAGTGACGCCGAGCCTCACCATCGATGCCACGATCGATGGCAATCGCACCCTGGGCAAGGACCCGGCGCTTGGCGACATCGTCAATCCGGATCACCCGGTCAGCAGCGGAGGACAGCTGGGGCAGGGGGGCAGCCTGTTCGAGGACTTCGGTGCGGCAACGCTCGGCGTGGCTTATCGCAAGGACCGCTGGAGCGCGACTGCGCGCGCCGAATATCGCGATGGCCAATGGGCGACGCGCAAGGGCATTACCGCCGGCGCCATCCGCCAGTTGGGCGAGGGTTCGATCGTCGGTTCGGGCCTCACCTGGACCAATGCTTCGGGCACGGATGGCGCGGAAAGCGAGATCCTCGATGCCGCCATCGCGCTCGCACACCGTCCGGACAATTCGGAATTTTCCTTCCTCAGCAAGCTGGAATATCGCAGCGATCAGGTATGGAACGTGGTCGCCGGAGAGGTCGGACCGGTTGGACGCAGCGCCTTTGCCGTAACCGGCGATGCCCGCTCGCGGCGGCTGATCGCCAGCCTGTCAGGTAATTGGTCCCCTTATGGCGAGAGCGAGGACGGCAGCTTCTTCCAACGCGATGAATACGGCCTGTTCCTCGGCGCACGGTACAATCTCGACCAGGTCGAAGGCTATTCGCTCGAAGGAACCACGCTGCTCGCAGGTTCCGAAATGCGCTTCGGCCTGGGCGAACGGTTCGAGATCGGGGGCAGGGGCACCGTCCGCGCCACCCTGCGTGACCAAACGACCAGCTTCTCCTTCGGGCCGAACCTCGGTTTCGTCCCCGTCGATGGCGCTTTGCTGACACTCGGTTATAACATCACCGGCTTCCGCGACGAGGACTTCTCGGCTGCGCGCCAGACCGATGCCGGCTTCTACGCCACCGCCCGCATGAAGCTCGACGCCGACAGCCTCTCGGCCCTGGGACTGAGCCGATGACCGCCGCCAGCCTCCGCGATGTCCTGACCCAAGCAGCCGTCGCCATATGGGTGATCTTGCTGAGCTTCTGCCTGTCTTCCCCCACTGCCGCGCAAACTGCCACCATCGATTGGGAAACCGCCAACTTCCCCAATCTGAACGGCGTGCCCAACCCCAGCACCGTCACCGGGTCGGACGGCACTACCGCGACCGTATCCTTCAACTCGGTTCGGAGGGGCTCAGGCTCTTTCAATCCGGTCTACGGCGAATTCCTAAGCTATTACAACGGCACTATGGGGGGAGCCTTCCGTCCGCTTCTGCTCAATTTCGACAATTCAAGCTACGATCCCGACGACAAGATCACGACCGATTTCGTGCTCAGTCGCTCGGTCAGAAACTTGAGCTTCTCCATCACCGATATCGATAATGGACAGTTTGTCGACGCTATCGAAGTCTACTACGATAACGGATCTGGATCATTCATCAACGCTGCGACCAATGCTGCTTTCTGGTCGGCCGGTAATGCTGCAAGACGAACTGACGACGCCGTCGTAAATGGCTGGCGAGGAGTGGATAATGCCGACAGTTCCTCCACGTCCGGGGACATCCGGTTCACTTTCAATGACACCAGCGTCAAGCGTATCCGGATCGTGTATTTCAGCTACACCGGCGGGTCATGGTGGTCTAACAATCCAAGCGAGCAATTCGCGGGGATTTCGGACTTTACCTACACGGTTATTGGTGCCGATCTATCTCTGACAAAGACCGTTGTCGGTCCGGTTCCGGTTCAAGGAGGTGCAGTAACATACCGCCTGACCCTGGCGAACAATTCCACTTCGGTAGAGACCGCCACTAACATCGGCGTGCGAGAAAACTTTCCCAGCCAATTCACATTCTCCTCGGCCTCGGGAAGCGGCAGCTTCAATTCTTCGACCCGGATCTGGTCGGTCGCCAGCCTCGCTCCGGGCGCTTCGGTGTCCCTTACAATTACCGGAACCGTATCCGCCAATTCTGGCACGACCGTCACAAACACTGCGGAAGTGATAGCGAGCAGTGCTGTCGATCCCGATTCCACGCCGAACAACAATGTCGCGAATGAAGACGATTATGCCAGCGCCAGTTTCGTTGTCGCCAGCGGCAGAGTGGCAGGAACACCACCGCCTCTTACTTGCCCGAATGGCTCGACATTTTTCGACTGGGATTCAAGCTCAGTGAGCTGGGCAAATGGCTCCACGAATAACAGTTACGCACTTGGCAACTATGGCAATATCGGGTTCGCGATCTCCAATCCCGGTGCGTACCTCGATAACCCTGAATTTGGAGGCAGATCGCCTACGCTACAAGACACCTTCACTGGAGGACTTGCACCAGCACAGCGTAATCTCGCTGTTGTGGTTAATCAAACATCCCGATCGAATTCCGCCACGATAACGATCACTCTTCCTCGAGGCTTCGAGGGCGTGCAGTTCACGCTGTTCGATGTCGATTATGCCCCAAACCAGTTCGCAGACCGAGTTACTGTAACCGGAAGCTTATCAGGAAATTCGGTTACCCCCGCGCTCACCAATGGAAACGCCAACTATGTTAGCGGAAACACGGCGATCGGCGATTTCGCGTCCGACAGCGATTCAGGAATGGGTAATGTGGTTGTCACATTCGCCGGAAAGGTCGACCGGATAACGATAAGCTACGGCAACCATTCCACTGCGCCAGCTGATCCAGGGCAACAAGGGATCGGCCTGCACGATATCCAGTTCTGCCGACCCCACACCAGTCTGAACGTCACGAAGGTAAGCCGTGTCGTATCCGATCCGATCAACGGTGCGACGAACCCAAAGGCCATCCCGGGTGCCTTGGTTGAGTACCTGATTTCAGTCACCAACACGGGTAATGAAGCAACCGACCCGAACACTGTCATCGTGCGCGACGACGCACCTGCAGACGCGAAAATGTGCCTGACCGGCTTTGGCGGAAGCACCGGACCTGTGCTATTCAACGCGGGGTCACCTTCATCGGGCCTGAGCTATGTTTTCACAGCGCTGAATGACACCTCCGACCGCCTGGACTTCTCCTCCGATGGTGGGGCGACGTGGGCATACACGCCATCTCCCGACGCGGACGGATGCGATGCAGAGATCACGGATTTCAGACTGCGTCCCACGGGAGCCTTCGCAGCGTCCACGACCTTTACCGCCAAGGTGAGATTTCTTGTCGAATGAATGCGCTTCCCAGTAGGGGAGTGAGACCAGAAGGGTTAGTGGCGAGCACGGTTCGATTTAAGATCAACTTGCTCAGCCACGAAACCTCCGAGGCCTGATCTAAAGGATGGACGCTCACATCATTCGTTTGATAATGGCAGAGCCGATTTGCAGAGGTAAAGCTCGATCCATTTTAAAGCGAGCCGTATAGATGAACCTTGGGTTCTATGCCCTCGAATGATCATCCAAAATCAGGTCGAAAAATTTTAACCTAACGAGGGTTTGGTAGTTTGACACGTCCGCAAGCTTTTGGTCTTTTCAGCAAATTCCCGCAAGGGCTGATCTTGCTGATCGATGCCAGCATACTTGGAATTTTCGGCGCTTTTTATGGGGAATTTTACTCAATTCACCAAGATCTTGCGGGAGCGCTCTTATCGAGCAAACTGGCTTCTACGCTCGGTCAGTCTTTTGCTAACTACAGCTTGTACTTACCGCCAGCTGAAAAGGTTTGGTATGCTATTCCCGTCTGGCTTGCTGATTGGACGGGATTGCGGTTGGACGTCTCGGCAGTTATTTTGACTGCTATTACAGTACTTGCCTCGGCCCATTTAGCGTTTTTTATACGTCGCCAGGCAGTGGGAGCTTCGGTGCTCTTTTTCGGATTTTCTTGCCTCATTCTGGCCGTGCCGGCAGTGATGTTCAAAAACGTTTTCGGCTTGCGTGAGCACATAGTTATTTTGGGTTTATGGCCCTACCTCGTGTTGAGGATTTCAGATCCAGATGGCAATTTAGTCGGCCAGAAAACCCGCTTTGTTTTAGGGCTTTGGCTCGGCGCAACACTGTTACTCAAATATCTATATAGCGTCGTGGTCCTGATGGTGGAATTGGCGAGTGTGGTAGACAGGCGTAACGTATTTTCTTTTTTCAGAATAGAGAATTTGATCTCTGGTGGAATTGTGGCGCTCTATTTATTTTTCTGGTTGGCGATTGATCCATCACAGAGAGAAGCAATAGCCATAATGGTAAGTGCAATCGATGGGAATTTGAAAAGCTTCGAAGTGAATTTATTGCAGGCCATTTTTCACTTGGCATTGTGCGTACCGTTCTTAGCCTTAGGATATTCGAAAAAGATTCCTCTGAGAATCATTGCTGTAGGTTTGGCTCTTGTTGTCGCTACGATAGTAGCATCTTGGATGCAGGAACGTTGGTACAGCCATCATCGATATCCTGTCATGATGGCATACTTGGCTTGGCTATGGATAGCGCGACCTTACCTCAATCTGGCTTGGCTATTTGCTTTAGGGTTCTTAGCGCTGTGGCCGATTGTGGGTGAATTTCGCGACACAAGCCGATACCAAAGATCCGTACAAACTGTTCAGAACGTCATGCGGCAAGCAAACATATCGGTTGCTGGAAAGGATGTCGGTCTTCTGAACATGCATCCGTCACCTTTTAATCAGTACTTGGCAGCAGCCGGCGCTACACGCTGGAATGCAGGGCAAAACATTGCGTATGTCGCGGCAGAACTTAAAGCGTATGATAGTGTTGAGTATGCCTCTTCGTATCCGCAAAAAGTGACATTGAGGGACAACGGCCGCGGAAAATTACACAGCGATATGCTGCGGTTGTGGGAAGATTCACCCCCGGACGCACTAATCCTAGACCAAAGCACTAGTTGGCCGCTTCGTCATATCAAAGTGAACTGGAAAAATGTTTTCGCTAATGATCAGCGGTTTGCAAATATAATGAAAGAATATCGACCCGTTCTAGAATACAGAGATCATGGGCTGTCTTTCACTTATTTTGAGCGGATAAAAACAGTTCAATAAAAACGCCATTAAAAAAAATTAATAATAGGTTGCTGATTTCAAATTTGTTTTGGTGAGCATTTTTTGATGCGAAGGCGCGGGTGGATTACCTTCGGGGCAAAATAGGTTTCTCGAAGTAGATATGTTTTCTGGGCGAATGGCCGAACCTGCGGGTGCGACTGTATCTGTACGTTGATCGTTGATCGTTGATCGTGGTGTAGAAACGATTTTTGGTCGGCACCAAACCAGCCAGTCTAAATCCGTTCTGTGCTGTCATCTAGGCCGCGTACAGCCGCATCGAGAGATGCTTCGCCAAATTTGGATGGGCGTCCCGTCTCGCTACCTGCGCCCTCGGGGATCCATCAGTTTTTCGATTGGGCCTAATTTAGCAGAGACGATCTCCCTATCCATGGGCGACCTTCCCTTGCTTTTCTGACGGCATCCACCGTGCCAATACCAAACAGCTACTGATAATGAATGCCGCACCAAAGGAAACCACTGTTGCGAGCATGATGCCTCGCACGCCCCAAGTTTGCACCCACTCAATGCTCAGCCAAATATTCAATGCAATGGTTATCATGCTGAGTCCCGACATTAGCCGAATGCGCTTATCGAAATGTAGGAACTTCATGTTGTGTACGAAGTATCCTTGGAGCACAATGGCTGCCATTATATAATGCATTAGTGATATTGCACTGTGAAAATCGTCTCCCAGAATTATAGGAGCTACAAATATTGCCGCTAAGTAGAATACTAAAGCTGCGATTGAACTTATCATGAAGTAAAGTGCAGATACGGAAGCGATCTCTCGCATTGATCGCGCATTTCCAGACTTTAATTTGCGGAAGAGCCAAGGTGTCCAAGCGAGAACAAAACTGTAATTGACCATCCAGAAAGCGGAGGCGAAAAGTGCGGCGACGCCGTAAATTGCACTGGCTTCTAAACCAAGATAGTGCGCCGCTATGACTTTATCCGTTGTAGCCACCACCATGATGACCGCTCCGGCAGGCCAGTATATAAAGCCAAATGAGGCAATATCCCGATAAAACGAGCGTTGTGGTATGCGGAGTAGTGCGGGGATGGTAAAGCCCAGCAACTTCAATGAATACAGCGTGGCCACCGCCATGCTGAGCATCCTTCCCAGCACAACGCCCCTCCATCCCCATCCAGCAAGAAGAAATAGCAGGATGAATGTTATGCTGAGGCCTGCTTGCAGAACCTGGGTAGAGAGAAATGCTCCCCTTCTATTATGGAATTGCTGCAGCGCCAATGCGGTGTAAAAAACCTCATACAGAAATGCAGCTAAAACAATACTTGTCAGCCAGCCTTGGGGAAACTGTGTGGCTGCTGAAATTACCTCGTCGAACACGACACACATGATTGAGGTTACAACTGCCAAAGCACTCATCACAAAGAGCGCGGTGTGCGTGAATCTGTCGAGGCGGCCTTGATCAAAATCATAGAACCGCATCCGGATGGCATCTTGCGTGGTCAGGCCAACCACTGGCCGCATGAACGTCGCATATGTCACAAACAAAACCCAGACGCCGTACGCAGTCGGGTCCAGCATGCGTGTCAGAAGGGGGGCAAGCAGAAAAGGAACGAGTGCTTCGATACTGTTGGCTAGGGTATAGAATAGCGATTGGATCGCTAGAAACTTCTTGGCTTTCAGAGTGAGTGCGTCGCGGTTCATGTGGTCAATCCGTGCCCGTGCGGTTGTTCCGACTGCCGGAACTTGTGCTTCACAATCGGTAAACGGAAATTCTTAACGTTTCGCTGCGATAAGATCGCCAGTGGGTTGGGTCGAACTCCCCGCATCCGAAAAGTTTGATGGTGAGGTACTTCAGCGTGGCTTTCAATGCAGTAAAGACTGATGGTTCATACCAAGTTCGATCAATTCCGAATGCGGTGGAAGTGGTACACGCATCACTGCCAGGTCGCTACACGCTAGCACTCGCCTTGCGAATAGTGCGACGAATGGAGACCTCTGCCAGTCGTTCTGCAGTCTTCAATGAAATCAAGAGCAAGAATGCTCTCTATCGCTTCGTAGATTGGATTTACCAATCTTGCGATGATCGCATTTTCAAGCCGCTCCTGCTCTTTGCCTACATGCTCAAATGCGTGGCTTGCACCGGCCCTTCCTGCGTAAAAGGCACCGAAGAAGCGGTAGCAATTTCCCAGTTCCCTAACGAGCATCGCACGATTGATCGCGTAGAGTCCCTCGTTCCACAGATCGAAGTGTTGCGTATATCGTTAGCACTTCGTCAATCATTCGGACGTGAACAGTGGCGCGCGACTGTCGCGCTAATTCTTACTGCCGGTCGAATTTTTCGATTTTTGCAGGTGCTGGCTCGTTCGCATAATTTCATGCCCTCAGCGCGAATTGCCGGTACATTGGCCTTTTATATTCGGTTCTCTTATCTTTTTACGGAGAGGCCGGGGCTTGAGGCGGCAATCGTGGCAAGCAATTACAGTCCTGAAGCTGTCGGAATGGCTGCTGCCGCTCACAGAAAAGACCGGCGCGTAGTTTATGCCAATCATGCCCCGGTACCAGCGAATGCAAGCTTTATCCCGCCCGTTTTAGCGGATTGCGCCCTCGTGTACGGTGAAGCAATGAGCCAAACCTACATACAGTCTAGCAAATGCACTGCAGAGATAGCCCTAATCGGCCAACCGGGCGCGTCTGAGCCGATGAAATTTAAAGAAGAAGTGAAGACGGTCGGAATATTCCTGACTGCAGGAACACGTGTGGAAGTGCTGCAAAGCCTTATCGCTAGCGTTTTACTTGGCTTGCCTTTTGCACGAATTATCATTCGACAACATCCTGTAACTCTTTTGCAGAGTGATTTCGCTGAAATCGGGCTGGATGATCTAAATGTGAAGGTGACGATAGGAGAACCATTGGAGGCTCAGATAGCTGCTTGTGACATAGTAATATGTGGAAATAGCGGGGTGGCGCTAAATGTCGTTAGCGGAGGTCGACCAGTTGCATATCTTTCGAGCTTAGATGACGGTAAATTCGACACTCTTGGTTTCGTCCAGAGCAGGCTGATCTATTCAATGCCTTGGTGGACTGACGACCTTTATAGCCGCCTAAAGCATTTTTATCAGACTTCAGGGTGGCAGGACACTATGCGCCGATACGATGCGGCGTATCTTGTCGACAGGGACGCCCTGAATATGTCGGCGCGAGAGGTGTTGATGCGCCATCTAAAACCGTCATCTTCATCGACCGAAGCTCAAGCTCCAAAAGTGTCGAAAGTTTTGGTGAGTGCTTGAGGGAATAAATCTATATATCACTTTAAATACGAAAGTCGGAAAATTTTAGAGCTCTGGGAGCGGATTTTTCCCAACGATGTCGTGCCATGAACAAGGCGTATTCTCACAAAGAAGGACTGTTGAGCTGAAATTGAATGACTTGCACCCCAATTTTCGATGGCCAATCTTTTGCGTCAAGGCAGGGTGGAAATCGATCGGGTCTTTGCTCTCAAAATCCGCCGAGCAGGCTTTTCGAGCCCATAGTAAACAACCCACGCGCCAATGAAAACCATCGCGAGATAGATGGCGAAGCTAAGGCCTACGCCTATGTTTAATAGGCCTACGACCTTATTAGTCAAAAGGCTGACGAACGGGTGGATTAGATATGTGCCATAGCTCAAGTTACCTAACAGCGAGGCGAGAACGACAAAATGTTCTGGAAGCTGGCTGCGATACGCGAAGTACACTGACGCGAAAGCGAGACTCGTCAGGATGAGAAACAAAAACCCATACTGCCTCGTGTCTCCTGGCCAAGCGAGCGAATAGACCGCGATCAAAGCGAAAGCCGCAAGGGAAAGAGCAAGCGCTCCCCTCTGCTTTGCCGAACCGGCTTTGTAGATGAGAAATCCCATCAAAAAGAAGGGCGTGAAGGTGAGCGGGTTAGTGTAGAGAACCCAATACTCATCTTGTCCTGAGATGGCGAACAAATAAGCTTGCTGGGCAGCGACAGCGGTCACACATATCAGGCAAATATGCCAAAAACGCAGGCGCGCGAAGCAGAGTATCAGTAGCGGCAAGACCAGATAGAACTGCAACTCTATTGCTAACGACCACGCGCCCGTCACAGTCGAGGTGAAGCCCGGAGGTGTCAGCGCCATCATACCGGTGCCGGTCAAAACGGCGCGCGCGAGAACCGATGGATCATAACCCATAGTTACCGACGAATGAGCGAGCCAGAGGACCGCCACCAAAAGCAGCAACGGTAAAATCCTCGCAATCCGGTTGCGGAAAAAGGTCGCAGCATCATCGAAAGCGATACCATCTGAAAAGGTACGTTCGTAAACCAGCATCATCGTGAGAGCGGAGAGGATGAAGAAGAGATAAACCCCGAACGTGCCAAGTGAATATAGGTCGACATCATTCGCCCACGCCATTCGATGATACACCGCTATTCCAATAGCCGCCAAACCTCTGATTAAATCTAGCCCGTGGTGTCGTTCTGCTAATTTTACGTTGACCGTTTTCTCCCGTTAGGGCGGGTCGATAGGATTGTCACTGCTAACTATCGGGGCAAACCGCATTTATAGTCGCCATCCTTCGCGGCAGCGCGCCAACTAATGATGCCATGTTCGCTGGACCCATTCAGCGAAAATACGCGGGTGGCCCAGAGTGCGATTAGGAGACCCACACCCCGCTCGAAAAGAGTGATGTTCTATCCCGCTTGCAGACTTTCTAACCCTCTCCGTAGTCGCAGCTAGGCTGCACCTTCCCAATGGGCTATTAGACCGCAGAAGTTGAGGTCGCCAGTATTCAGTCGAACATCGCAATCGCCGCAATAAGGG
>NZOF01000158.1 GCA_002695185.1 Erythrobacter sp. | reverse complement strand
GCAGAACCGGCTGCAGCACGAAGGCGGGCGTGGTCTTCAACTAGCTCCGCGGCACGCTTTTGCACGAAATCGGCAATCGGGCCGCTCAGCAGGTCAGGAAGGGCCGCCTTCGCCGTATTGATCATCCGGTCGCGGGCGACAGGCGCAAGATCAGCAGTCGCGGGAGAGGCAAGCAGCGCGCGTGCCTCGCTGCCAGAGGCGATCACCGTATTGCTGTCGAGGGCAACGAGCGCGGCTTCCTCTGCCAGCAGGAGGCGCTCACGCCGTGCATGAACCGTGAGCTTGTAACGAATACGCAGGAGCGCGACACGCGTCATCTGAGTGACGGCGGCACTCGGCCAAGCCCCGACACGACCGATACCCAGATCCGGCAGCGCTTCGGTGTCAAGAGAGGCTTCAAGCAGGCTTTCTGCCAGGGACGATGTTAGCGGATGGGTTCTGGTTAGAAGTGAAGCGCCTGAGGGCACCGGTTCCTGCGTGGCCAGTTTCAGAGAGCCCTTCAGCCCACGCTGCTCCAGCTTTTCCTTGAGGCTATCCTGAAGGGCATGCACGTGGGCGAACTGCAGCGATTTCTTCTTCTCGAGGGGCACCCCGAACCGAGACATCGCGCGCTCGAGAAATTCGAGCGTTTCCGCTGGCGATCCAAGCAGGGACTTCACCTTGTCCCATTCAGGAGCGACTTCACTCGGCTTCATGGCGTTTTGTGCAAACCGGGCGCGTGAACGCTTTTCGTTCTCGCTTGCATCGCGCCAGCGGGTCTCCATCACCTGGATACCGTCGCCGAGTTGCAGGTCCAGCGTCAGCTGCTTGTGGCTGCCACCGCCACGGCGAAGCATCATTGCCGCCATCAACGCATCGGTGACCGGCCCCCGCTCGTCGGGGAGAGGCACAGTCACGCCCGTCGCCTTGCGGATTTCTTCAGCCTTGCGGAGAATGACGTCCAAGACGGCACCGTCGATAGCGCTGTCGGGCGAAAACATCATGATCGAGCGAACGAGTTCGGCGGGTTGCCCGAAACGATCCACGCGACCTTCGCGCTGTTGATGGCGCGTCGGGTTCCAGGAAAGGTCGTAGTGGATCACGGTGTCGAACAGCTGTTGAAGGTTGATCCCCTCAGACAGGCAGTCCGTGGCGACAAGGATGCGCTGATCTGTGGTGGCACTTTCTTCCGCCGCCATTTCCGCGACCCGATCGCGACGTTCGTCCGGCGTCAATTCACCCGTCACGGCTTGCACATTCAGTTTGGGGAAGGCCATACGAAGACCTTCCTTCACATGTTCGGCAGTGGCGAGGTAGCGGCAGAAGACGACCGGATTGGCACCATGTTTGATCAAGGGTTTGAGGGCCTTGATGAGGGCGTTCAGCTTGGGATCTTCGGCCGTCAGAAGTTCGCTGGCCTTGTAGAGCAGCCCTTGAAGAGCGGGGTCATTTGAAAAGACGGTGTTTGGCTCGATGTCCACGGCGTCTTCGTCATCGCCATCTTCGTCGTAGATCTGCGGCTCGAGGCGGTCGTCTTCATTGGAAGCCCGGTTTCGCAACGCGCTCATTGCGGCTGCGGGTGACGATCCGACACAGCGCATCAGCGCCAGAGTGCCCCAGAAAGCAAGGCGGCGATCCTTCTGCGCGTCTCCGGCCCGAGACACGACCGAGAAGCAGTAATCAAGCACGGCTTCCTGGAAGGCCCGATGCTCGTCGTTCAGGCGATACGAGTATTCGGTGGTCTCGTGCTTGGGGAACGAGCGGTTCTCATCCCAGTCGCCCTCAACCAGGTCGACGCGCCGCCGCTGAACAAAGTGCCTGACAAGGCGCTCGCGGTACTTCTGGTTGTCGAAGTTGACGGTCCCGAATTCCGTGTCGATCAGCGACAGCAGCCGAGCGAACGCATCTTCGTCCCCAGAGTGTGGCGTGGCTGTCAGCAGGATCAACCGACGCTCAGGATCGCGTGCAAGGCCTTGGAGCAGGTCGAAACGCTGCTGCTTTCCCTTGTGAGTCCCGACGCAGGCGTGTGCTTCATCGACGATAACGAAATCCGGACAAGCCCTCGCGAACCCATCCCGGCGTTTCTCGGCTTTGATGTAGTCAAGGCTGACTACCGTGAAGGGATAGGCATCGAAAAGGGTTTGCGCCAATGGGAGGTTGCGCTCCAGACGTGCCGCAGTCCCGGAGGTGACGGCAACGGCATCGATCCCGAAGCGATCCTTCAGTTCGGTGATCCACTGGTCTACGAGGTGCGGAGGGCAGAGAACCGAAAACGCATCGACCTCTCCGCGATCCATCAGTTCGCGGAGGATGAGACCGGCTTCGATGGTCTTTCCGATGCCAACGTCGTCGGCAATCAACAGCCGCGGGACCTGAAGGCGAAGGGCCATGAGCAGCGGGACAAGCTGGTACGTCCGAGGTTCAAACGCAAGCTGTGCGGCGGATCGGAACGGACCTGCCCCCCGGCGGAGGGTCAGTCGCAACGCGTCGGCAAGAAGGGCCGCCTTGGACTGCACTGTCGTGCGCGCATCGTCAGGCAGGTCGAAACGAGCGGCTTCTACCGGCGTAAGCTCGAGATCCGGAGCAAGAACCACGATGTCGTTTTCATTGCCCGAGAGGGGGCGCAGGGCGAGCAGGCCGTCGCCGGGTGTCGGCAAGGCAACCCATTCACGGCCGCGCGCTCTGACAAGATCTCCAGGAGTAAAATTCACAGTCATTTCAACCTTCAAAATTCTTCCTGAAGCCATCCGGCAGTCCCTCCGACGGAGCCGAAGGCAATCCAAAAACGATCCAGCCCTTGTTCATCGCGTCTGCCTCAGCTTCTGCAGTCAAGTCAGCGGTCGTCGCGGCAACGGCGAACGCGCGCCAAACGAACTCGAATTCACGCCCACCAAAGCTCGCGGGCATCGTATCGACTTGGGGAATGCCTGCAGAGCTGAATGCCTCAAGCCATGGTGATGCCACCGTTCCAGCGGTCGGCTTCGCAGCAAGGGAAATTGTGCCGCGTGCAAGATCGATCAGGAATTGCGCCACTTCCGGACTCGAGCGGTCGATCAGCTCATGGTCCGGTTGGTTGAAGTAGGACAGCAGGCAACGGTAGCAGCCGCGAACACAGCTTCCGTCTTTCTTCTCCTGCAACAGAGCCGCATCACCCGCCGCAATCGCGGCATCCACATTCTCGAAGTGCATCAGACCCAGAGCGGTCTTCGCCACCTCGTTGATTGCCTTTCCGTCATCGATCAGGCGCGTGAGCACGCCGGCACCGCCTTCCGTTGCCTCGTAGGCAAGGATTGCACGGCGGTTGTCCCTCGCGGGCAGCGGTTCACCGAGGATTTCGCCTTCTTCCAACTGGAAAACCACTTCGATTCCGCGCAGCAACGCATGCTGAACCGTCGCGATTGTCTCGGGCTCGTACTGCTCAGGCTTTTCAAAGCGGAACAACAGGGCATTCTTTCTGTCGCGAACAATCGGGACAATGCGAACCGGCTTGACCACGTCGGGCGGAACGTCCGTGTCGCTGTCCTCATCGTCGGATTTCGCCCAGTATCCGGATCTCGGATCGATGTGGAAACCGAAGACAGTCTGGTCCTTTCGGCGCTTCAAGCCCTTGTTCAGTCGGCTGATCTCCGCGCTGTTGGCGTATTGCAGGGCCAAGAGGGAAGTCTCGCCACAGACGAATTTGGCGTTGGTCACTTGGACCTGCCCATCCTTCTTCGGCCAGGAGAAGACGGTCTGGATGTCAAAGCCCTGCCGAACGCGCTCTTCATCGTTCGCCGTGATGCGCTCAGTCGGGGCNGCCTCGACGTTGTCGATGCGCAGNGTCTTCTTGATGGGNACNTCACCCGCCATNTGGTTGTTGCACCCATGGCANCGCTCGACCTCGCCCTCNTGNGATGCNCCACAGTTGGAGCAGATGTAGATATCNTTGGTCGCCAATTCCGANCCGTCGCCCTGACGCACCTCGGGCGGCANTTTGGCTTTCATGACCCGGTAGGCTCGGCCCTCATGATAGATCAGACTGCGCGGGCCGAATTCGGAAATGGCGAGGAAGCGGGCTCTGGAAAGGAATGACCCCGTCTTGCCTTCGCCTGGTACAAACGCGTAGAGCGGCAGGCGCGGGAAGTTGTACCCGGGCAGGAAGCCCTCAGTCGCCAGATACCGATACGAATAGAAATCGGACCCATTCGAGGCTTTGCCTTGTTCGAGGATGGCGATCTGATCCTGGGCCTGCATTTGCGCAGCCTTGATCTTGCGCCGGTCGGCTCCCGATAGCCCCGTAATCTCCGAACGCTTGTTGGCCTCAGCCAATTGCGTCCTGGCAGAGCTATAAAGCTCCCGCCAACGGTCGAAGGCGCGGTCAAACTCCTTTGGGGCATTCATGGCCGTGTGAAGAACGAACTCGTCTGGATCGTCCATCCAGATCGGGGTTTGCCCACCGTCGGACGCCAGAATCTGCTTCAAGACACGCGCCATCGGTCCCCGTGCCTGCGAGACCAGAGCGGGTTTCGAGATGACCTCCAGAACGTCTTCTTTCAGCGGGAATTTGTCCCCGTGAAGGTCCAGAATCTCTGGGATGTCGGGAGAAAGCGCCAGTTTCGCTTCCGCCAGCCACACCGCGTGCAGGTGCGATCGGACCAGCTCTTCATTCGTGATGTCGAGTGCTGGCGGCCGCACGACACCGGCCACCATATCGTTGCGCCGTTCAAAGAAATACTGATCATGCGGTGACCCCGAGGCGCAGTATGTCACGACAACCGCGGCCTGGCCCGAGCGACCGGCACGGCCAGCGCGCTGCGCGTAATTCGCCGGCGTAGGAGGTACGTTGCGGAGGTAGACGGCGTTCAAGGCGGAAATATCAACGCCGAGTTCCATAGTCGGAGAGCAGAACAGCGCTGGCAGGAACCGGTCTGACTCGCCGGTCGCCCGAATTTCTGTTCGGTCCTCCGAGGTCGCGAGATGGTCCATGTCGTCCTGCTCGAAACGGAACCGCCATTCACGCCATTCTCTCTGCTTTTGCGAAACCTGAGCCGTGTGCTCGCGTCCCTCCAACCCCCAGTAGGAACTACGCCCGTCGCCAAGGTCACTGGCAATCGCGGTGTAAAGGTCGTGGAAATATCGGTTGCCGCGGTGGGTTTCATCATCGAGAGCCGGTCCAGGCACAAGCCGAACCGCAGATGGGGACAGGCGCCAGCCCGTCACATCGCTATCGAGTTCAACAGGCACCAGCAGCCCTTCCTCGCTCAGGAAGACAAGCATCCCTTCCATGAATTCGTAGTACTCATCCTTGTTCAGCTTCATGCCTAGAACCGACTTCCGGTTCACGAGCCGTGCTATCCGCGAATTGGGACCTGCCCGAAGAAGCGTTTGTTCTTCACGCAGCGTGACGACGTTCTTGCTGCCCGCGCGCAGGACAAGCGAGGACCGCGCTCGCGGATTTTCCTTTTGGTCAATGGCCCAAGGTGCCTGAAGCAGCATTCGGGATTTCTGGGCCACGCCGTCGAGGACAGTCAGGTCCAAGGCTTCGGTCTGAACAGCCAGGCCCTCAAGCATCGCGGACAAAATCGCCTTTAGAATTGCCTGCCGCTGTTCGAGGCTGAGGTCTCCCAGCGCTGGATGGATGGCCATGAAGCGCTCGCGATCTTCAGAGATTTCCTCAAGGCCGAGGAAGTTCACGTCGATCAGGTTCAGGACAGACAAGCTGGGGTTGGTGAAGCGCCAACCGCGACGCAGGTCCGTCCAGACACGGTGGGCGAGTACCTTTGCGAGCGATCGCTGGGCGTCTTCGCGAATGATGGCACCAGCATTCGAATCCAGCAGCCAATGCTGGCGCGCCTCTTTGTTGGCGGCAGTAAAGCCGAGCGCCTTCACCACCTGCAGGCCGAACTCATCTTCTGCGAGCCCACCTGAGCCAGCAGCAATGACCGCGCGAAGGATGGCTCCGCGCAACAGGCTTACGAACAGGAAGTCATTGAAATGGCCAGACTGCAGGGCTGCATCCTGACGGTTATCCGTGAACGCCAAAAGCTTCCGCTTCGTCTCGGGTACGCCGCTGCCAGGTTTGTTCATCCACTCCAGGGCGCTGGCGACCAGCAAGGTTGTTGCCGAGCTTCGCCCTTCGCCGGACAGACCCGCCAACTTGCTGCGCTCACGCATCCCCTGCGTCGGTTCGTCATGGCAGCACAGGCAGAACGCGAACTTTCCCGGGATGAACCAGAAATCGTTTCCGCCCGCTCCGTGGCGCCCATCAGCACCGACGACGTAGGACACCGGCATACGCTTCTTGCGATACCCTCTCAGCCGTTCAATGCCGTTTTTCTCTTCTCGCCAGCTTTCGGGGTAACCCTCAAGCTCGCCTGTGAACTGGAAGTCAGTATCGCCGGGCGTCACCGGACAGAGATACCCCGCGACCTCGTCTTCTTCAGTGTCGAGCGGCGTGTCGTCGATGCTTCGAGGCAGAAAGCGCAAGCTCCCATCATCGTCGACCTTGGTCACGACATGGTATTCTTGGCCACAGTTTCGGCAGAACCGCGTGGGGTAGAGGCGGTTTCCAGGGGCTTCGGGGTCCTCGAGCTGCCCTTCAAGGAGGATCCGACGCGGCCTGGCCGTGAGCGTCGTAAAGACTTCACCGGCACCGGAGATGAACCGGTGGAGTTTGAAGGCGAGAAAGGCTCCGTCCTTCGTGCCGCCGCGCTCATGCTCCGGCAGGCTTACCCGGGTCAGGAATTTTTCGAGATAGTCTCGGCAGGTTTCTGCATCGACCGCACTGGCCAGAGAAAGCTTTTCAACGGCTTCTTCAAAAGGGATCGGCTTCTTCCTGCGAAGCTCAAGCCCATCGTCCAATCCGAGTTCGAGTTCGGCCCAAACCGAGAGCGGATGGCGCTTTAGGGTTTCGTCATCGAGTGCGTCCGGCAAAGGCTGCGTCAGGGCCGTCTTCAAAGCGCCAAGGACGTGCTCGATCTTCAGGGCGTCATCGGTCGCGCGCTGCAAGGACTCGTCGATGACCGCGTCCGGGCCAATGTCGGTGCCAAACAGACGAGACGCTACCTTCGCGACAGCAAGTGCGCGGCTCTCGTCCGATCCCTCGGAGGCCATCGTCGCCGATGTCCCGATGCAGATTGGCTCCTTGTCAGGCGAGCACCTATCCCGCAGGCGTCGAACGAGGACCGCGACATCGGCACCTTGGCGCCCACGATAGGTATGGAGTTCGTCGAGAACGATGAACTCGAGACCGGACGCGTTCGAGACGACTTCCGAGTCCAGGTCGTCCTGACGCGTCAGAAGCAATTCTGCCATCATGTAGTTCGTCAGGAGAATGTCGGGCGGATTGGCAGCGATGCGCTCCCGCTCTTCACGGCTTTCCTGCCCGGTGTAACGTTTGACCACCGGCTTGAGCTCATCGGGCAAACCGGAACCAGCGATGAACTTGTCGATCTCCTTCATCTGGCTGTTTGCCAGTGCGTTCATGGGGTAAACGATGATTGCCGTCGTGCGACGCGGCTTTCCTGCGCGCCGCGCTCGGATGATCGAGTCGACAACCGGCACGAAGAAGCACAGGGATTTCCCCGAACCCGTACCGGTTGTGACGACATAACTCTTTCCTTGCTTCGCCTTCGCGATCGCCTCGGCTTGGTGCCGGTGAAAGCGAAGAGGCGTGGTGCCGAACCGGAAAACCTTGCCCGTGCCGTCGTCGAGATCACCCGTGGCGACGAGTTCATCGACCGTCGGCCCCGCCATGAAGCGTGGGTTCAGAGACAAGAGGGCATCCGGCCAGAATTTTCCGGCGTCGTACTGGGCATCGATCTCGGATTTCAGGTCAGGTGCCCGAATTGCGCTGAATGAACGCGAAAAGTGCTCGTAAGCACGGATCAATTGATGGTCGAACTCAAACGCTTTCATTCAGGCGGCCTCCTCGGTGTCCGGGCTTGGAACATCGAAGCCTTCGTCGTCCTGGAGAACGTCCTCGCCTTCCTCCGGCACGGAATCTGCCCTGACGATCGCATGCCCGGTTGCCTTTGAAATCATGGCAAGGAGCCGCGTCTCCCGATCCGCCATGAATCCCTCGAAGTCATCCGCCCTCAGCAAGGATGTATCCAGTCCGTGAGACGCCAGATAATCATCAAGCGCTTCGCGGGCGATCGGCGGGTTGTCCTTTCCGCCTGTTTCCAGTCGTTCCAGGTAGACCGATGGAGCTACGCCGCCAAGAATGCGGTTGGTCTTGTAGCTGAGCGGCGTCTTGTTGACGACGGTGTCAAAGACCTTCGGCTCGATTTTCTGCTTCTTGCACCAGTCCTGCGGGAAGATGTGGTGGATATCGACGTACTCGTCAAAGAATACCGTGTCCTTGAAGTGCTGGCCGGAGCGAAGATCTCTCGCGCCTTCGGCCATCAGAAGGGCGTGGATACCCTTGTAGGCGGCCGACAGGCGGGTGCGCAGGGTGCGCAGG
>NZOF01000157.1 GCA_002695185.1 Erythrobacter sp. | reverse complement strand
GGTTCCAAGCGTCTGATATGTTTGGAATTTTGGTTGCGGGGGTAGGATTTGAACCTACGACCTTCAGGTTATGAGCCAAAACCCTTGCGATTCCAATGGGTTATGAAATTCAACGGCTTAGCCGACAAGCCTTTGTTCTCACGCACTTTGTTGCCCGGCACCCGGCAACATTCGGCTGCACTCAACCGCTCTGAATGCGCTCAAAACAGCATACGTCCGTTGACTCAGCGTTGACTCGAACCGGCGCGATTATAATCGATCCTGATCGCGGCATCGCGCCGAAAACGCATCGCCTCGGCTGCCGCCATGCGGACAAGGCCACCATTGAACGCGCACGACGTGCCGATCTGAACGGGCACGTCAGGCGGAACAAAAAGGGACCGGCACGAGCCTGCATTTCCATTTGCCGGTTTATGCCACCCTGCCCCCCTGCGGGCGATGTTTGAGTTGAACCGCAGCGCGGATCACGCCTGTGTCACGTCAGCACAAGGGTGGTTCAGCATGGCGCAAAGGGAAAAGCTCACCGAGAAACTGGTCAGGGCCGCCGAGCCTCGGGCGGGCATCTATCAGGTTTTCGACGAGGAGGTGCGGGGGTTTTCGCTGCGCGTCTTCACCTCCGGCAGCAGGAACTTCACCTTCGATTACCGGGTCAAGGGCCGTCAGCGCCGCTTCACCATCGGCAGATGGCCGGAATGGACGGTCACCGCCGCGCGCGAACAGGCCAAGGCGCTGCGCCGCATCATCGACGATGGCGGTGACCCGCTGGACGAGCGCGAAACCGGGATGACGGCCCCCCGCATCCCCGATCTGATCGACCGCTATATCGAAACCCACCTGCCAAATCTGGCCCCGACCAATCGCGCCGACCAGATTTCCATGTTGCGCAAAATGGTCCAGCCGGTGTGGAAGCACAAGCTGGTCGAGGAGATCACGCTGGATGACGTCGACAGGTTGCTTGCCCAAATTGCCAAGGGCCGCGCCCGCCCCTCCAAGGCCAAACCCAACAATCGCGCGCGCAAGCTGCAGGGATCGAAGCCGACGCCGATCCGCGCCAACAGGACCGGCGAGGTCTTGCGCAAGATGTTCAACCTTGCCGTCCAGTGGAAGATGCGCGCCGACAACCCGGCGATGGGATTTTACCGGCGCATCGAGACCGAGCGCGAACGCTATCTGAGCATGGATGAGATCGACCGGCTTGCCAAGGCGCTGGGCACGGCCGAAGACCAGCGCGCCGCCAGCATCATCCGCATGTGCATGTTGACCGGCGCCCGCCTTGGCGAGGTCCGCTGCGCGCGGTTCGAACAGTTCAATCTGGAATTTGCCACATGGTCCAAGCCCGCGACCACCACCAAGCAGCGCAAGATTCACCGCCTGCCGATCTCGCCGGATGTGGCCGCCATCGTGCGCCAGCGGCAGACGGCCGTGCATCGGGGTTGTCCGTGGCTGTTCCCCGGCGATGTGCCCCGCCAGCCGGTCAAGGAAATCCGCCGCTTCTGGCGTCAGATCCAGATCGAGGCCGGGATCGCGGGCGTGCGCATCCATGACCTGCGCCACACATTCGCATCGCTGCTGGTCAGCGGGGGCGCGTCGCTGGAAATGATCGGCAAGTTGCTGGGGCATTCCCAGATGCGCACCACGCAGCGCTACGCGCATATGATGGATTCGCCGCTGCGGGACGGGGTGAATGCGGTTGCGGAGATGATGAAGCCGCAGCTGCGCATTGTTCAGGGCGGGCGTTGAACTCGCCCTGAACGGGCCTCAACGCCGTCGATTGGATCGAAAACTACTTACTGCGGCTGCTTCAGAACCCGCCAGATCGGGGTGAGTTTGCGCCGGATCTGGCTTTCGTCGGGCACAGACCCATCCTTGGCATTCGCCACGAACCAGTCCTGCCCCTCCGCCACGAAATCAGTCTGCGATTCCGGCAATCCCTGCTCGAACAGCCTGATCATCAGGAATTGCAGCATGCCCTCCCAATCGTGCCGTGCCGACCGCCCGGGGCTGACATGAACGCGCTGCAGCGGATCATATTCATCCTCGAAGAGCTGGGCCGTTTTTGCCGTCACCAGAAGGTCGCCCAGTTCGACTGTCACGCCCTGATCGGGGTCGGTGATGATCCTCCATGCCGCACTGCCCTGCGCACGGACGCGCCAGAGCATGCAGGCCCTCGGGTCCAGGCGGTTGCGCCGGAACAGCGGAAGGATGTCCTCGGCGCAGACCACCACCAGCCCGCCCAATGGTTCGGCATCTGCGCAGCGGACCAGGCCGATGCTGGTGACGATTTCAATGATGTCCATCGTGGCCCATCCCACAATGTCGACTGGCGCGCACCCCCAGCGCGCTGACAGATCTTCCAAAGTCCAAAAAACACGTGCCGGCAAAGCCATCGCTTCATCCTCTCAACATCATGATGAGGAGCGCGCCCGGCCATGGCCACAGACCTGCCGGGGGCGCCCCGGCCGCACCCTGACGTTGCACGTTCTGGTTGTTCATGAGGCAAAATAACTCGCCAGAAATTACGGGCGAAATCCGGAAGAACATCAATAAAACAAGGGGTGGCACGAAGCGCGGTTTGAATATGCCGGTTTATGCCACCCTACCACCCCCCGTCCTCTGATCCGCTGCGCCCACGACGCAATCGCCCGCATCCGGGCGCAAACGGGAAAGGAATCGCGGATGTTGGATACGCAGGAGATCGACCAGTCGGGGCCTGACACTGGCCTGCTGGGGGACTGGATCAGCCGGCACGATCTGGCGATCAGCCTCGGGGTTTCCGAGGACACGCTGTGGCGCTGGGACATGAGGCGCACCGGCCCGCAGAGCATCAAGCTTGGGCGCAAGGTGTATTACCGGCGCAGCACCGTTCGCAGCTGGCTTGAGGCCAGGGAGCACGCGCGCAAGACCCCATCGCGGGGTCGGCGATGAACCCCGCCCTGCCCCGCCCGCCCCTCGTTTCGGCCTCCGGCAGCGGCGACTGGCCCGCCGACCGTGTGGCCGAAGCGCGCGCCGTCATCGCCGATGTCGCGCATCACTCCGACCACCTGATCCGGCTCGCCAGCCATGTTCTGGCGCAACATGGCGAGGGCGAAGAGGAGCGCGAGGACGCGCGACGGCTGCTGCTGATCCTCGACGACCGCCGCCCGCTGCGTGCCCGGCGCAGTGATGACGATGATGCGGAGGTGCGGCGATGACCCGGCCGATGAAACGCCGTGGCACGCCCGAGGCCGATCTGCAGCGCGCCGTGGTGCAGGCCCTGCGCTTCGCCCTGCCCCGTTCCGCCATCATCCATCACTGTGCCAATGAGGTGACCGAGCCCGGCCCGCGTGGCGCAAAGCGGCAGGCGATCCTCGTCGGCATGGGCGTCCATCGCGGCTTCGCCGATCTGATGGTGATCAACGACGGCCGCGTGCTGTTTCTCGAACTGAAAGCGCCCAAGGGCCGGTTGCGCCCCGATCAGGAGGCGTTTCGCGATGCCGTGATGGCGCAGGGCTTTGGCTGGGCGCTGGTCCGATCGCTCGACGACGCGCTGGGCGCGTTGGCAGCACATCGCTTTGCCACCCGGATCGCCGCCCCCGGCGGGAGGGCGGCGCCATGAGCCATGCCGCCACCAACTGGGCCATCCAGCAGCGCGGGCTGAAACCCGCCACCAAGATCGTGCTCTGGCACCTCTGCGACCGCCACAATCCCGACTTCGGCTGCTTCCCGACGCAGGCACGGCTGGCCGAGGATGCGGAAATGTCGGTCTCGGCGCTGAACGAGCACCTTGCGAGGCTCGAGGAACTGCGGCTGATCCACCGCCTGCGCAGCCATGACCCCCGCACCCACAAGCGACAGGCGACACGCTATATCCTGGGGTTCGAGGACGGCTTTCCACAAGAACCACCTCCGGAAACCGGAGATGGGTTTGATGGAACGGAGGATGAACAAAGCGGTGACCCAACTCCGGATTCCGGACATGGAGCCATCTCCGGATTTTCGGCAAAGCCATCTCCGGATTTTGCCGAAAGCCATCTCCGGAATCCGGAGACTAACCTTGTAAGAGAACCTTTAAGTAAACCAGTAAAGGAGGAGGAGGGCGCGCAGGCGCGCGAGGCGATCTCCGATCAGTTTTTCGGAGAGCTGCTTGCGGCGCTGGGCCTCGATGCCACTGCCCTGCCCGCCTGGTGGCAGGGCTGGCCGGCGCGGCTGCATGTGCACCGCTGGATCGATGACCTCGGGCTATCCGAGGACCGGATCATCGAGACCGCCACCGCGACCCGGCGCGATCACCCCAATCCGCCAGACGGGCCCAAGGCGCTCGACCGCGCCATGGAACGCGCTGCCCGGCAGGATGCGCAGGCGGCAGCAGACGCCGGAAGCCGGAAGCCCGCCCGGAAACGCAGGTCCGATCCCGGCCCGCTGCCCAGCGAGGACGAGCGGGCCGGTTTCTACGCCCGGATCGTCAACTCCGACGGCTTCCTGCCGCCCAGCATGATCAGTAATTCCATCCGCGAGGCCATGCTGGCCCGGGGTCTGGTCACCGCCGAGCGCCTGCGCCAGCGGGGGGTGCTGTGAATGGCCTGGTGTCACGTCCCCGGCACGGACTCAGCCTCTGCGCAGGCGGCGGAGGCCTCGATCTGGGCCTCATGCTCGCCGAGCCCGGCTATCACTCCCGCGCCTTCGTCGAATGGGAGGACTGGCCCCGAACTGTGCTCATCGCCGCCCAAGCCGCGCGGTATTTCGCCCCGGCGCCGATCTGGGACGATCTGCGCAGCTTCGACGCCCGGCCCTTCCGCGGTGCCTTCGACACGGTTCTGGCCGGATATCCCTGCCAGCCCTTCAGTGCCGCCGGCAAACGCGGCGGCGCCGGAGATCCCCGTCACCTTTGGCCCGAGGTCGCCCGTGTCATCCGGGAATGCCGCCCCGAATGGGTCTTCCTCGAAAACGTCGCCGGTCACGTCACCCTCGGGCTCGAGACCGTGCTGCGAGAGCTTTGGGGCATGGGCTATGCGCCTGCGGCGGGCCNGTTCTCTGCGGCAGAGGTCGGTGCGCCGCATCAGCGGCAGCGGATCTTCATCCTGGCCCACACCGATGAGCCTGCATCCCGGCACGGCCCGCTACAACCCGGCCGGGAACAGCGATTTCACCCGCAAGGCGGAAGCCTTGGCGCTGGGCATCACTGGCAACTGGTCGACGCCGAAAGCGACGGACGGCGCGAAGGGCGGACCGAACCAGCGCCATGGCTCGGGCGGGACGCCTCCACTGCCGGCACAGGCGGCGCAATGGCCGACCCCGGCCGCGCAGAACTGGAAAGGGTCGAGCGAAGCCAGCGTGACGCGGGTCGACGGCAAGTCCCGGATGGACCTGCTGCATTACCGGGCGGAACAGGGATTCACCCGCCCGGACCCGGTGATCTCGCCGGCTGGGCCACGGTGCTTTCGGCACGCCCCGATCTCGCGCCCGCTCTGGGCTTCGATGATTGCCTCGCATGGGCGCGTCGTTTCGCGGCGGATCCTGAAGGGGCGCGCAAGGCGGCGGCTGAACCCGCTCTTCGTCGGCTGGCTGATGGGCTGGCCCATCGGGCACGCGCTCTGCGCCTGCTCGGCAACGGAGTTCACCCGCTGGCAGCGGCACATGCGTGGCGCGCTCTCGCAGCTGCCCATGGCCTCGGGCCCGTGGATCTGGCGGCCGGCGGATGCGGCCCAGCGCCCGGCGCAGATGGATTTCCTTGAAGGATTGCAGCCATGAGTTTCCACAATCGGATCGGCCGCACGGGCGGGGTAAAGCGCGCGCTGGGCGTGCAGGCGGCGCTGGAATGGGCGTTTCGGGTCGAGAAGGCGCAGCTGGAATTGCCGCTGCCCCAGGACGTGACCGAGGAAGGCTTCGGTTTCGGCCTCGAATATGTCCTGATCCAGCGCGCCATCCTCGGCTGCAAGATCGACGGCGGGCAGCACAAGATCGGCGGCTACACCCATGAGGATGCCGAGGTGATCGCCGCCTGCGTCGCCGGGATTCCCGACAGCATGGGCGGCAAGCGCATGGCGATCCGGATGGCGGAACTGGCCCGCGCCGGCCTCACCCCCGACTGGATGCCCGGCGCCGTGCCACGCTGCGTGCCGGTCGAGGTGAAGCGCAACCAGCATGGCGAGCGGGCCAGCACCATTGTCGTTGGCACCGTGCGCATCCTGACCCGCGGCAAGTGGCGCACGGTCGAGGTGCTGGCCTGCCCCGTTACTTTCTCACCGCACCCGCGTCAGATCGAGGCCGCCCGCCGCGCCTATGACGACTGGTGGCAGGCGCTGGGCTGGATCCGCGACGGGCTGATCGCGGGCAGAATGCTGCGCGAGGTCGAGGTGACGGCGGCGATGCCGAGGGCGCGGCCTTGGGATCAGCGACCTTCCCGCCAGGGTTAGCGGCTGGATTTCGCCCTCCGGCTGCAATACGGTCCTGAAAAGACTTTCCGAGGGACAGATATTTCAATGGCATCGAACGACAACGGCTCTGACCTCGGCATTGAAGCCAGCCTGTTCAAGACCGCCGACAAGCTGCGCGGCAATATGGAACCCTCGGATTACAAGCATGTCGCGCTTGGCCTGATCTTCCTCAAGCACATCTCGGACGGGTTCGAGGCCAAACATGCCGAACTCATGTCCGAATACCCCGAAGGGGCCGAGGACCCTGACGAATACCTCGCCGATAATATCTTCTGGGTGCCGCTTGATGCCCGTTGGTCGCATCTCCAGGCAAGTGCCAAACAGCCCCATATCGGCAAGCTGATTGACGAGGCGATGATCGCCATTGAAAAGGTCAACCCCAGCCTCAAGGGCGTGCTGCCCAAGGATTACGGTCGCCCGGCGCTGAACGCCGTCATGCTGGGGGAACTGATCGACCTGATTTCCGGCATCGCGCTCGGGCAAGGCAAGGACCGCGCTCGCGACCTGCTGGGCCGGGTCTATGAATATTTCCTCGGCCAGTTCGCCGGCAGCGAGGGCAAGCGCGGCGGCGAGTTCTACACCCCGCGCAGCGTCGTGCGCACCATGGTCGAGATGCTGGAACCCTACCGGGGCCGCGTCTATGACCCCTGCTGCGGCTCTGGCGGGATGTTCGTGCAGTCGGAAAAATTCGTCGAGGCCCATGGCGGCCGACTGGGNGACATCGCCATCTATGGGCAGGAAAGCAACTATACCACCTGGCGTCTGGCCAAGATGAACCTCGCCGTGCGCGGCATCGACGCCGACATCCGCTGGAACAGCGAGGGCAGCTTTCACAAGGACGAACTGCCCGACCTGCGCGCCGATGTGTGCCTCGCCAACCCGCCCTTCAACATCTCGGATTGGGGCGGTGAGCGGCTGCGCGAGGATGCGCGCTGGCGTTACGGCATCCCGCCCGCCGGCAACGCCAANTTCGCNTGGCTGCANCANATCCTGCANCACCTGTCGCCCACCGGCACGGCGGGNGTGGTGCTNGCCAATGGNTCGATGTCNTCNACCCAGTCGGGCGANGGCGAGATNNGNNNNGCCATGATCGAGGGCGAGGTCGTGGACTGCATGATCGCCCTCCCGGGGCAGCTGTTCTATTCCACCCAGATCCCGGCCTGCCTGTGGTTTCTGGCGAAGGACAAGTCGAACGGCATCGCACGCGACCGCAAACTGCGCGACCGGCGCGGCGAGGTGCTGTTCATCGACGCCCGCAAGCTGGGCTTCATGGTGGACCGGACGCGGAAAGAGTTTTCCGACGCCGACATTGCCCGCATTGCCGACACCTACCATGCCTGGCGGCTGGGCGAGGGTTACGCCGACATTCCGGGCTTTTGCAAATCGGCGAGCCTTGAGGAAATCCGATCCCACGGCCACGTCCTCACCCCGGGCCGCTATGTGGGGGCCGAAGCGGCGGAGGAAGACGAGACGCCCTTTGCTGAGTGCTTCGCGACATTGCAGGCGCAACTGGAGGCGCAGTTTGCAGAGGCGGAGGAGCTGACGGCAACCATCCGAGCGCGGCTGGCGGGGATCGTCACACAATGAGGTCTTTGCCGTTTACCGACTTGCTCAGTAACATCGTCGACAATCGTGGTCGAACATGCCCCGTGGCTGAAAGCGGCATTCCACTAATTGCCACGAACTGCGTGAAGAACACTGGCCTATTCCCGACCTTCGAGAAGGTGCGATACGTCGACGAAAGCACTTACAAGACTTGGTTTCGTGGCCACCCAAAGCCAGGCGACTTGGTATTCGTCACAAAAGGCTCGCCTGGGCAGGTTTGTTTGGTTCCTGACCCAGTGCCGTTTTGCATTGCTCAGGACATGGTTGCTATTAGAGCGAACTCCGAAGTGGTTCATCCCAACTATTTGTTTGCGGCCCTTCGCTCGCCCGAGGTGCAACAAGCCATCTCAAACATGCATGTTGGCTCTCTGATCCCTCACTTCAAGAAGGGAGACTTTTCGAAGCTTTCGATCCCGGTTCCCGAGATGTCGATCCAACGGGTAGTTGGCGACACCTTTATCGAGCTTTCTAGCAAGATCGAGTTGAACCGGAAGATGAACGCCACGCTCGAGGCCATGGCGCGGGCGCTGTTTCGCGACTGGTTCGTCGATTTCGGCCCCACCCGCGCCAGGATGGAAGGCCGCGAACCCTGGCTCTCCCCCGACCTCTGGTCCCTCTTCCCCGAACGCCTCGACAAGGACGGTAAGCCTGAGGGGTGGGAGGAAAAGCCGCTGGACGAGATTGCCGATTTCCTGAACGGCATCGCCTTGCAGAAGTTCCCCGCTGAGGATGAGACAGACTGCCTGCCAGTAATCAAGATTGCCGAGCTCAGGAACGGCATCACCGGCAAATCGAACCGTGCCTCGCGCAAAGTGCCTGCGCAATACGTCATCCGTGACGGCGACTTCCTGTTTTCCTGGTCGGGCAGCCTGCTCGCCAAGTTCTGGACCGGCGGCGAGGGCGCACTTAACCAGCACCTGTTCAAGGTCACATCGAACAGCTACCCCGCTTGGTTCTTCAGCGAATGGGTGCAACACCATCTGGAAGAATTCCAGATCATCGCCGCCTCGAAGGCCACAACCATGGGCCACATTCAGCGCGGTCACTTGAAGGCCGCAAAAACGATTTGCCCGCCTGACCATGTCATCAAACGGATGGGCGACATGATGGCACCGTTGACTGATCGTATCATCCAAAACGAACTGGAATCCCGCACCCTCGCCCGAACCCGCGACCTGCTGCTGCCGCGGCTGATGTCGGGGGAATTGCGGCTGGCCGAGGCGGAGCGCCTCGCAAGCGAGGTGGCGTGATGGCGGTTGCCTATCATCAGGGGCAGTTCCCGCCCGGCGCGCTCGACTGGCCGCAGCTTTTGCCGCTGATCGGCCCGGCCAATGCCGCCGTCGCGCGCTATGAGGGCGTGCTGCACGGCATCCCCAACCCGAATGTTCTGCTCTCGCCGCTGACCACGCAGGAAGCCGTTCTGTCCAGCCGGATCGAGGGCACTCAGGCCACCATCGGCGAGGTGCTGGAATATGAGGCCGAGGGCGAGCCGGGGGATGAGAGCACGCCGAAAAAGGCCGATATCCACGAGGTGCTGAACTATCGCGCCGCGTTGGCCGAGGCCTCGCGCCTGCTGGAGGAACTGCCGCTGTCGCAGCGCCTGATCCGGTTGACCCATGCGCGCCTGATGCAGGGCGTGCGCGGCAAGGGCAAGGCGCCGGGCGAATATCGCCGCATCCCGAACTGGATCGGCCCCGAGGGCAGCCCCATCGAGCAGGCGCGTTTCGTCCCCTGCCCGGCCGATGCGCTACCCGCCGCGATGGACGCCTGGGAACGCTATATCCACGACCCAGCCCCCGATGCGCTGATCCAGCTTGCCGTGCTGCATGCCGAGTTCGAGGCGATCCATCCGTTTCTGGACGGCAACGGCCGGCTGGGGCGGCTGATCGTCCCGCTGTTCCTGAAATCCAAGGGGCTGTTGTCGGCGCCGAATTTCTATCTGTCGGAATATCTGGAAAGCCACCGCGACGAATATTACGACCGCCTGCTGGCGGTGTCGCGGGATGGCGACTGGACCGGCTGGTGCGGCTTCTTCCTGCGCGCGATCATCGAGCAGGCAGGCACCAACCAGGCCAAGGCGCAGGCGATCCACGCGCTTTACACCGCGCGCAAGGACTGGATGGTCGAGGCCACCCGGTCGCAATACGGGGTGCGGGCGCTGGACTGGTTCTTCAGCCGCCCGATTTTCGTGGCCTCGGACTTCGTGGCGCAGGCCGACATTCCCGCCCCGACCGCCCGGCGCATCCTGCAACTGGTGCGCGACAGCGGCCTGCTGCGCGAGATCAGGCCCGCAAGCGGCCGGCGGCCTGCCGTTCTGGCTTTTCCCGAATTGCTGAACATCTGCGAAGGGCGGGAGGCGTTTTGACGATCACTTATGCGCATCAAACCGTGTTGTGTCTCACTATCGGCGCGGAAGTGATCCGCAACTGCTTTTGTGTCGCAGAAGTGAGCGACAAACCGAGGGGGCGCCGATGCTGACCGAAGCCGAGGTCGAATCCGTCCTGCTCGATCAGTTGGGCGCGCTGGGCTATACCTGCCTGAACGATGCCGTTTCTGGCCCCGACGGCCCCGTCCCGGAACGCGAGGCCTATTCCGACACCATCCTTGCCAGCCGCCTGCGGGCGGCCATCGCCCGGCTGAACCCGCATACCCCCGAGGACGCGCGCGAGGATGCGATGCGGCGGCTGATCGCCTCGGACCGCCCCTCGCTGATCGAGGAAAACCGCCGGCTGCACCGCGCCATGGTCGAAGGCGTGCCGGTGGAATACCGCGCCGAGGATGGCTCAATCCGCGGCGATGCCGTGCGGCTGCTGGACCCCGACGACCGGCTGAACGACTGGTTGGCGATTGCGCAATTCACTGTGACCGAGAACGGCCACAACCGCCGCCCCGATGTGGTGGTGTTCCTGAACGGGTTGCCGGTGGCGGTGATCGAGGTGAAGAAACCCGGCGCCGAGGCGGCGACGCTGGGCGCAGCCTTCAACCAGTTGCAGACCTACAAGGCGCAGATCCCGTCGCTGTTCCGCGCCAATGCGGTGCTGGTGACGACAGACGGCATCGCGGCGCGCGTCGGATCGCTGAGTGCCGATCTGGAGCGCTTCATGCCCTGGCGCACCACCGATGGCCGCGATGTCGCCCCGAAGGGCGCGCCGGAAATGTCGGTGCTGATCGAGGGGGTCTTTGCCCGCCCGCGCCTGCTGTCGCTGATGCGCGATTTCACCGTCTTTGGCGATACCGGCGGCGGCATCGCCAAGATCATCGCCGGCTATCACCAGTTCCACGCGGTGCAGCGCGCGGTCGCCAGCACCATTGATGCCAGCCGGGCCGAGGGCGACCGCAAGGCCGGGGTGATCTGGCACACGCAGGGCTCGGGCAAGAGCCTGCTGATGGCGTTCTATGCCGGGCAGCTGGTGCGCGAGCCGGCGATGGCAAACCCGACAATCGTCGTCATCACCGACCGCAACGACCTGGACGACCAGCTTTTCGCCACCTTCTCCATGTGTCGCGACCTGATCCGCCAGACGCCGGTGCAGGCCGACAGCCGCGAAGACCTGATGCAGGCGCTGTCGCGGGCCTCTGGCGGGGTGATCTTCACCACCATCCAGAAATTCGCCCCGGAAAAAGGCGCGGCCTATCCGCTGCTCACCGATCGCCGCAACGTGGTGGTGATCGCCGACGAGGCCCACCGCAGCCAGTATGGTTTCAAGGCACGGATCGAGAAAACCGGCGAGATCGCCTATGGTTTCGCCAAGCATCTGCGCGACGCGCTGCCCAATGCGTCCTTCATCGGCTTCACCGGCACGCCCATCGAGGCGGACGACGTGAACACCCCCGCCGTCTTCGGCCATTACATCGACGTTTACGACATCAGCCGCGCCGTCGAGGACGGCGCGACAGTGCCGATCTATTACGAATCCCGTCTGGCCCGGATCGAGCTGCCTGATACCGAAAAGCCCCGGGTCGATGCCGAGATCGAGGATCTGACCGAGGACGAGGCCGTCAGCGAGCAGGAACGGCTGAAGCGCAAATGGTCCAATGTCGAGGCGCTGGTGGGATCGGAAAAGCGCCTGAGCATGGTGGCCGAGGATCTGGTCGCGCATTTCGAGGCGCGCGTTGAGGCGATGGATGGCAAGTCCATGGCGGTCTGCATGAGCCGCCGCATCTGCGTCGATCTGTATGACCGGATCGTCGCGCTGCGCCCGGACTGGCATTCCGATGATGACGCCGGGGGCGTGGTCAAGATCGTGATGACCGGCTCAGCCGCCGACCCCGAAACCTGGCAACCGCATATCGGCGGCAAGGCACGGCGCGACCTGCTGGCGAGGCGGGCAAAGGATCCGAACGACCCGCTGAAGCTGGTGATCGTGCGCGACATGTGGCTGACTGGGTTCGACGCGCCCTCGATGCACACGATGTATATCGACAAGCCGATGCGCGGCCACGGGCTGATGCAAGCCATCGCCCGGGTCAACCGGGTGTTCCGCGACAAGCCGGCCGGGCTGATCGTCGATTACATCGGCATTGCCCAGAACCTGAAATCGGCGCTGGGCCAGTATTCAAGATCGGACCAGGAACAGGCCGGGATCGACGAGGCCGAAGCCGTGGCGGCGTTACTGGAGCGGCTGGACATCGTGCGCGCCACGTTCCACGGCTTCGACTATGCCAACGGGCTGACCGGCACACCGCAGCAGCGGCTTGTCGCGCTGGCCGAGGCCCTGAACTGGATTCTCGCCAAACAGGACGAGGCGGCGCGTCGCGAAACCGACAAGGAGGCCAAGAAGGCCGCGCATCGACGTTATCAGGATGCGGTTCTGGCGCTGTCCAAGGCCTTTGCGCTCAGTTCCGCCAGCGACGAGGCCCGCGAGGTCCGCGACGAGGTCGGCTTTTTCCAAACCGTCCGCGCTGCCATGGTGAAGGCCGCCGATACCTCGGGCCGCTCGGCCGTCGAGCGCGACCTGGCGATCCGCCAGATCGTCAATGGTGCTGTCGCCTCGACCGAGATCGTCGATATTCTGTCGGCGGCCGGTCTGTCGTCACCGGACATTTCCATCCTGTCGGACGAGTTCCTGGCCGAGGTCGGGCAGATGGAAAAGAAGAACCTCGCCCTTGAAGCCCTGAAGAAGCTGCTGGGTGATGAAATCCGGTCACGAAGCCGCTCGAACGTGATCGAAACCCGGAAATTTTCCGAACGGCTGGAAGAGGCCATCGCGCGCTATCACACCAACGCCATCAGCACGGTCGAGGTGCTGCAGGAACTGATCGCGCTGGCCAAGGAGGTTCGCGAGGCCCGGAACCGCGGCGAGGAAACCGGGCTTACGCCCGAGGAAATCGCCTTCTATGACGCGCTGGCCGACAACCAGAGCGCCGTGGATATCCTCGGCAACGATCAGCTGAAGATCATTGCACATGAACTCCTGAAGGGGCTCAAGGCCAATGTCAGCATCGATTGGGCCCACCGCGACAGCGCCCGGGCGCGGCTGCGGGTTCTGGTGAAGCGCATCTTGCGGAAATACGGCTACCCGCCGGATCTGGAAGATGCGGCCGTTCAGGGCGTGTTGGCACAGGCGGAGGCTATGCTTTCGGAGATCGCACACTGACCATCTCCAGCACGCCAAGGACGGTTTGCTGCCTGTTAAGTTGCGGCATTGCCTCCGCAGAACTTGGCGATAGCAGCCGTTCGTCGTGGCCACCCGAGCGACTACAGCAGCGCAGGTACCGGTCGTTCGAGCTGGCGACCAAGACGGCCGCCAGGCGCAGAAAATAGACTGTCTACGTGCCACCCGAAGGATGGCAAGAAAGCGCAGAAGTGGGCTTTGCAATGTCAGCGTCGTGCTCGACAGAAGAAACATGCGAGATGGGCGCGTTGTAGTCGCCGCGCCTCGGGGTGATCGACAAGGATGCCTCCGAAAAAAGTTCGCTGTGCGCGAATTTTATTCTTGACGCCCAGAGACGCGCACCTTATGTTTTTCTGCAGTTGGTTAAAGCGGAAGGAAAAGTCATCACATCTTGGGCCGAAAGGCTCGCGGGAGGCTTCGCCTCCTATCGCTAAACCGGCCCCACGGCCCCCGGCTCCCCTGAGGACTCCCGAGGGCGAGGGACGGCGAAGCAGAGACCCGCGATGACCTGCGGGTCTCTTGGTACTTTGGTTTGGTCGTCGTTGTCCGCGCTTTCTGTTCGCGATGACACCCTGCCCATGGTGGGTAGGGGGAGCAGAGAGGAGGTCAGAAATGACTTTTGAGACTAACGAACGACGACAGCGGCTGAAAAGAACGACCAAGTGGCCCAAGTGGCTGCGCGGCCCGTTCCTGCTGAAATGGGCACTCCGTATCGGGGTCCTCGTTTACCGCCTTTGGCGGATTTGGCGCGCCCTCTCGGGGGACGACCACAGCTAAGTCGCTTCCACTGTATCCTATGCAAGAGAGGAATAACTATGCTTGCGGAAGCGCTTCGCCTGATCCGAGTTTTTCACGACATGAAGCAGCAAGAGGTGGCTGACCGCCTTGGCCTGTCCAAGTCTTATGTCTCTGAGCTGGAGAGTGGGAAGAAGGTCCCTTCCATTGAGATCATCCAGAAATACGCAGATGCCTTTGGAATACCCCCGTCTTCGATTTTGTTCTTCTCTGAAAACCTAGAGAACCCGTCGAAAGCCAAGCGTACCAAGGCCGCGATTGCAGGCAAGGTCTTGCAGTTCCTGCAGTTCATTGAGGCTAAGACGGCTAATGGCGAAGCGTAAGTATGCTCTGCGAGACAGCCCCTTCTTCCGCTTGCGGTCCAAGGCGAAGCTGGCGCGGCTGTTGCAGGTGTCTCCCGCGAAGCTGACAAAGCTCTCCCGTCTCGAAGGCGGATATATCCTCTTTCAGAAGCCCAAGAAGAAAGGTGGGACACGCGATATCAGCGCGCCCATACCGCCGCTCAAGTCTGTACAGTCCCGGATCGCAGACCTATTGGGCAGGGTTGCGCCGCCTGACTATCTTTTCGCCCCGGTCGAGGGACGCTCCTATGTGGACAATGCGGCGCGTCACATCGGGGCAAATGCGGTGCGTCTTCTGGACATTGAAGACTTCTTCCCCAGTTGCACCATCAACAAGGTTATCTGGTTCTTTCGCAGTCGTATGGAGTGCTCTTCGGACGTGGCAGTCATCCTAGCACGGATCGCGACAAGCAATGGTGTTTTGCCACAAGGAAGCCCGTGCAGCCCTATCCTCGCATTCTTCGCCTACATCGACATGTGGGAGGAAATCGACAGGACGGTGACGGAAGCAGAATGCACGCTGAGCGTTTACGCGGACGACCTTACGGTGTCAGGGGTTACCGTATCGGAAGCCATGATGTGGGAGTTGAAGAAGGTCCTTCACCGTCACGGCCACCGCTACGCAGCCCACAAAGAGCGCGCACGGCACGGGCGGCCCGCCGAGATAACCGGGGTAATTCTCACCCGGGACGGCGTGACTGCTCCGAACAGGCAGCGGCAGAAGATACATGCTGTCCGGAGCGGCTTGCGCAAGACCAAGTCGGCCGACGAAGTGAAACGCTACGAAGCCCAGTTGCGCGGACGGTTGGCGCAACTCAAGCAGATTCAGGCGGGGAACGGTGGTCCGCGGTAACCCGCTGAAGGTTGTCGCTTGGTATAGCAAAGCCCGCTCCTCCCTTGTTTTCTGGTAGTGTTATGCGCAGGCATCATCAGAACGAACGGCGATTTTGGGCTGGCTCTGGGTGCGGGTCCCGCCCAAGTCGTCCGGCAGCTTTGGGCTGCTCGGCTCTCTTGCTGCGGCTTGCTCGAACGGCAGCTTCGAAGGGCTGCGCTGAGAAGGTAGGCCTTCCGCTCAGGGCCGATACCTCCCCTCCTCTGGTTCCTCCCCGGCGCCGAACGTATGCGGGGGGGCGCAGCGCGGCATTTCGCTAGCGACATGGATTCTCACCGGGGAATCCAGGCGGAATCCACTTGCCGCGCGATCTTCGGAAAAGCGACTCATTATCAAAGGCTTGCCGAATCACGACCTTGGCGCGCTGGATTCTTTTGCGGAAGCTAGGGAATCCAGTTTGTGGAAGCCACCGCGCCGGAAGCCAGCCAGCGGAAGCCACCCACCGGGAAGCCGTTGAATCCACGCATGATTTCCAATTGACAAAGCTGCCCTCCTTGACCTACCCCTTGAACATCGAAGAATAGCGCCCGGAGGATACCCCTCGCGGGCGCTTTCGTTTTTCACCACATCGCGGATCCCGGTCCTGACGCTGGCCTTCCTTGGCCTCGCATCGGCTTGCCCGCCCCTGCCCCAGATGAGACCCGCCCCATGGACCTGGTGTTCACGCCGAGCCAGATCGAATCCTGGCCGATTGAGCGGCTGCGGCCCTATGCCCGCAACGCCAAGATCCACGGCACCGATCAGGTGGCGAAGATCGCCGCCAGCATGGCGAAGTTCGGCTGGACCGTGCCCTGCATGGTCGCCGACGATGGCGAGCTGATCGCCGGGCATGGCCGGGTGCTGGCGGCGACCATGCTGGGGCTGACCGAAGTGCCGGTGATCCGGCTCGGCCATCTCGACGAGGCCGAACGCCGGGCCTACCGCATCGCCGACAACAAGCTGACCGAGCTGGGCGAATGGGACGAGACCATGCTTCGCGACGAGATCGCCGGGCTGCTGGCCGAGGATTTCGACCTGTCGCTGCTGGGCATCACCGACGAGGATCTGGACGCCCTGCTGCGCGATCCCGAGGCGATGGGCGGCGATGGCGCGGTCGAGGGCGAGGATGACATTCCCGAACCGCCGGTCACGCCGGTATCGGTTGCGGGCGACCTCTGGCAGCTGGGCGCGCACCGGCTGATCTGCGGCGACAGCACCTCCGCCGACGTGGTCGGGCGGCTTCTGGGCGATGTGAAGCCGCTCTTGATGGTCACCGATCCGCCATATGGCGTCGAATACGACCCGTCCTGGCGCAACCAGGCGGGGGCGACCAAANCCCGCCGCACCGGGAAGGTGCTGAACGACGACCGCGCCGACTGGCGCGAAGCGTGGGCGCTGTTCCCCGGCGATGTTGCCTATGTCTGGCACGGTGCGTTGCATGCGGCGACCGTGGCCGACAGCCTGACGGCTGCTGGTTTCGCTGTGCGGTCGCAGATCATCTGGGCCAAGGATCGGCTGGTTCTCAGCCGCGGCGACTACCACTGGCAGCACGAGCCGTGCTGGTATGCGGTGCGAGCGAAGGGCAAGGGCCACTGGGCTGGGGATCGCAAGCAAACCACCCTGTGGCAGATCGCCAACCGCGATCAGGATGCCGCCACCGTGCATGGCACGCAGAAGCCGGTCGAATGCATGCGCCGCCCGATCCTGAACAATTCCAGCCCCGGTCAGGCGGTGTTTGAACCCTTCATGGGCTCCGGCACCACGCTGATCGCGGCGGAAACCACCGGCCGGCTTTGTTTCGGTATCGAATTGAACCCGGCCTATGTCGATGTCGCCGTCGAACGCTGGCAGCAATTCACCGGCGATGAAGCCGTGCTGGCAGAGACCGGCGAGAGCTTCGCCAGCCTGAAAGCGAAAAGGCTCGCGGCATGAACGCGCCGCTGCTGCCGGGCCGGATTGAGCATTGGTCCCTCGCCCGACTGAAGCCCTACGCCCGCAACGCCAAGACCCATGACGCCGATCAGGTCGCCAGGATCGCCGCCAGCATGGCCGAGTTCGGCTGGACCGTGCCGGTGCTGGTTGCCGCCGACGGCGAGCTGATCGCCGGCCATGGCCGCGTCCTGGCTGCCGTGCAACTGGGGCTGGCCAAAGCCCCGGTGATCGTGCTGGGTCATCTGACCGAAGCCCAGCGCCGCGCCTATCGCATCGCCGACAACAAGCTCACCGAATTGGGCGGCTGGGACGAGGCGCTGCTGCTCGAGGAACTGCGCGGGCTGTTGGCTGACGACTTCGACCTCGGCCTGATCGGCATTCCCGAAGACGAGCTCGACACCCTGCTGCACGATGCCAACGGTGATGACCGCGCGCCCATCGATGACGACACCGCCGATGCCATCCCCGAGGCCCCCACTGAGCCGATCACCCGACCGGGCGACATCTGGGCGCTGGGCGCGCATCGCCTGTGCTGCGGTGATGCCACCGATCCGGCAGCGGTAGCCCGGCTGATGGGTGAGGCCGAGGCGACCCTGATGTTCACCTCGCCGCCCTATGCCCAGCAGCGTGACTACGGCGCGGCCAAGGAAAAACTCGGCGATTGGGATGCGCTGATGCAAGGCGTCTTCGCCGCGGCCCCGGTGACCGAGGACGCGCAGCTGCTGGTCAACCTCGGCCTCGTCCATCGCGATTGCGAATGGCAGCCCTATTGGGAAGGATGGGTGGACTGGATGCGCACATCAGGCTGGCGACGGTTCGGCTGGTATGTGTGGGATCAGGGGCCCGGCCTGCCGGGCGACTGGCAGGGGCGTCTCGCGCCCTCGCACGAGTTCATCTTCCACTTCAACCGCGCCCCGCGCAAACCGCACAAGACCGTCCCGTCGAAGCATGCAGGCGAGGTCCTCGGCGGCGGCGGGCTGCGCGGCGCCGACGGCACAGTCCACGCCAAGCGAGGGGCCGGCAATGCGATCCAGAGCCATCGTATCCCCGACTCCGTATTTCGCATCATGCGCCACAAGGGCGGCTTGGGCGCGGCCGGATCGCACCCGGCAGTGTTCCCGGTGGCGCTGGTCGAGGCAGTGCTCGGGGCCTTCAGCGATCCGGGCGATCTGATTTTCGAGCCGTTCTGCGGCTCGGGCACCCAGATCATAGCCGCCGAACGCGCTGGGCGGCGTTGCTGCGCGATGGAACTGGACCCGGCCTATTGCGACGTCGCCGTGCGGCGCTGGGAGATGGCGACGGGTAGGAAGGCCGCAGTTCTTGACGTCAGTTGAGCCGGTACACCTGCCCTCTGCTCTCCTCCTTGATGGAGGTCACCGCCAACCCGAGCCGTTTCTTCAAGACGCCCGAGATCACCCCACGTGAAGTGTGACCCAACCAGCCCGTGGCCGCGACAATCTCGGCGATGGAGGCCCCTTCGGGGCGTTTCAGCATCGCGATCAGCATCGCCTGTTTTGTCCCGGCACGCTGCGTCGGCTGTTTCGGTACGGGCGGGTTGGCGGGATCCTCCCGGATGGCGGCCATCGCCTCGACCACCACCGGCTCGATCCCGATGGCCAGCAGGCCCGCGTCGGTGACCACCAGCGTGGTGCCATGGCCATCGCCGGTTTCGCGCCAGAGCGGCTCGCCGCGCCGGAGGTTGGCATCGACCTCCTGCAGCCAGCCGTGGCCGATCATCCTCGTGACGGCCATCTTCGCCGCCGCCCCGGCCAGCCCCTTGGGCAGCGGCAGGGCGATGTTGTCAGGGCGCTGGGCCCCGGCGCTGAGGATGATGGTCTGGGTTTCGGTGAGTTTCATCATAACGGGTTCCTGTTACTGATCGTGCGCGGCAAGGAAGGTGGTGATGCGCGACAGCAGATCGTTGTAGCCGTTGGCATCGGTCCCGATGATCACGTCGCGATCGTCGTCGCATTCCAGATCGGCGATCTCGCGCAGCAGGGCGATGGCATCATCGCAGGCGGCGAGGCGGTCGGCCTCCCATGCGGCGGTGATGGCATCTTGTTCGATCTGGTGGCGCCGGGCGGGGTCAAGCGGCATGTTCGCCCTCCTTGAAGGCAGCGTCGGTGATCCGGCGCAGCAGGCTGGCGTAATGCTCCAATGTGCCGACATCGCCCCAGTTGATCTCGTCGGGGTGGGCGTTGAAATGATCGGCGCTGAGGGCCTGCAACCGGGCCAACATGCTGTCGATCTCGATCTTCTTCGCAAGGAAGGCATCGAGGGCTGCGGAGTTGTCGGTGGCGCGGCGGGTGCTCATCGGCCGGCCTCAGATCAGCTGCAGATCGGCCAGCACGGCGCTGGCACCGGCCAGCTGCGCGGTCGGCAGTTCGATCTTGAGATGCGAGATCACGTCCGAGGCGTCGGCCTTGATGCCGTGCCCGCGCAGTTCCGCCTCGATCGCCTCGGCGATGGCGTTCTTGCGGCCGGGATCGAAGCGCGCCGGCAGGGCGGCGTAATCGAGGCGGATGGTGGTGATGGCCATGGTCATGAAGAGGCTCCGGGGGTTGAAGTGCATCGTTTCCGTACCATTGGAATCGCTCTTGCGCGGAGTGTAATCAACCGAAATAATGCATTATTCCTGTTTATTTGCAATCAGTTGAGACTTTCGGAGCCGCCATGAAAGGTATGAGCGAGCGGGAGTATTCCGCCCATTCCGGTCTATCGCGCGGGGCGATCCAGAAGGCGCGCAGAGGCAGTCGGCTGGTGGTGTACGACGATGGCTCGATCAACGCGGCGGCGTCCGATGTGCGGCGGGCGGAGATGACCGATCCGGACCAGCAGCGGCGCAGCACCGGTGGCGATACCGCGTTTTCCGGCCCGGCCGACAGTTCGTCCTATCTGAAGGCCCGCACTGCGCTGACGGTCTACCAGGCGCAGGAAAAGCAGCTGGGGATCCAGAAGAAGAAGGGCACGCTGGTGGATCGCGCCCGCGCCGAAACGCTGGTGTTCCGCCTCGCGCGGCAGGAACGCGATGTCTGGGTGACCTGGCCTGCCCGGGTGGCGGCGCTGATGGCGGCCGAAGTGGCTGCGGAGGTGGAAAAGCAAACGGCCAAGCCGGTGATTATCGAGGCCGCGATCCTGCAGAGGGTGCTGGAAACCCATGTCAGAGCGCAACTCGACGCCCTCGCCGATCTCAGGGTCTCCCTCGGAGAGCGATGACCTGACCGACGGCCTCGACCTCGGGTTTGACGGTGCCGAGGATCTGCTGCGGGTCTGGCGCAGCGGCATGCGGCCCGATCCGGACCTGACCGTTTCGGAATGGGCGGATCAGCACCGCTGGCTGTCGTCACGCGCCTCGGCCGAGCCGGGCCGGTATCGGACGGCGCGCACCCCCTATCTGCGCGGCATCATGGATGCGCTCTCGCCCCGCCACCCGGCGCAGCGGATCAGCTTCATGAAGGCGGCGCAGGTCGGCGCCACCGAGGCCGGCAACAACTGGATCGGCTTCGTGATCCACCACGCGCCGGGGCCAATGCTGGCGGTGCTGCCGACCGTGGAAATGGCCAAGCGCTCCTCGCGCGGTCGCCTTGACCCGCTGATCGCGGAAAGCCCGGCGCTGCGCGAACGGGTCAATCCGGCCCGGTCGCGCGATGCCGGCAACTCGATGCTGTCCAAGGAGTTTCCCGGCGGCATCCTGGTGCTGACCGGCGCGAACTCCGCGACAGGGTTGCGCTCGATGCCGGCGCGTTACGTCTTCATGGACGAGGTCGACGCCTATCCGGCCTCGGCCGACGAGGAGGGCGATCCGGTCACGCTGGCCGAGGCCCGCACCACCACCTTCGCGCATCGGCGCAAGGTGTTCATGGTCTCGACGCCCACGATCCGGGGGTTATCGCGCATCGAGCGCGAGTTCGAGGCATCGGACCAGCGCCGCTACTTCGTCCCGTGCCCGCATTGCGGCGCGATGCAATGGCTGCAGTTCGACCGGCTGCGCTGGGCGAAGGGGCAGCCTGACACGGCGGCCTATCACTGCGAAGGCTGCGAACGGCCCATCGCCGAGCATCACAAGACGCAGATGCTGGAGCGCGGTGAATGGCGCGCGACGGCAATCTCTGCCGATCCGAAGGCCATCGGCTTCCACCTCTCGGCGCTCTATTCGCCGCTCGGCTGGAAAAGCTGGGCCGACATCGCACGGGACTGGCTGGCGGCGCAGGGCTCCGAGGAGATGCTGCGCGCGGCGCGCAACACGCTTCTGGGCGAGACATGGGTCGAGTCGGGCGAGGCGCCGGAATGGCAGCGGCTGGCGGATCGGCGCGAGGCCTGGAAGCCCGGCACGGTGCCCATGGCGGGGCTGTTCCTGACCGCAGGCGTCGATGTGCAGAAGGACCGCATCGAGGTCGATGTCTGGGCCTGGGGCCGGGGGCTGGAAAGCTGGCTGGTCGATCACATTGTCATTCCGGGCGGCCCCGACGATCCCACTTGCTGGGATCAGCTGACCGCGCTGTTGGGCCGAAGCTGGCAGCATGCCAATGGCGCTTTCATGACGGTGGCGAAACTCGGGATCGACACTGGCTACGAGGCGCCGGCGGTCTATGGCTGGTCGCGCAGGGCGGGGTTCGAGCAGGTCGCGCCGCTGAAGGGGCTGGAAGGCTTCAACCGCGCCACGCCGGTCTCGGGTCCGACCTTCGTCGATGCGACCCTCGGCGGGAAGCGCCTGCGCCGGGGCGCGCGGCTGTGGTCGGTGGCCACCGCCAGCTTCAAGGCCGAGACCTATCGCTATCTGCGGCTGGAACGGCCGAGCGACGAAGACCGGGCACTTGGTGCGCTGGACGCCGCCGGTACCGTGCACCTCCCCGACTGGATCGACAGCGAATGGCTGAAGCAGCTGGTGGCCGAGCAGCTGGTCACCATCCGCGACCGGCGCGGCTATGCCCATCAGGAATGGCAGAAGATGCGCGAGCGGAACGAGGCGCTCGACTGCCGGGTCTATGCAAGGGCCGCGGCATGGATCCTCGGCGCTGATCGCTGGGACGAGGCCACCTGGCGGCGGCTCGAGGCGCAGGCGGGCGTGGAAACCCGCATGCCTGCAGCCATCCCGGCTGATGCCACACCACCCGATTCGGCCCAGCCCAAGGCCGGCACCCTGACCACGCCACGCCGGAAACGGCGGGCCTACACACCGAACTTCATGAGGGACTGATGGAACTGGACCGGATGCAGGCCCTGCTGACGGCGCTGCAAGAGGCCCGCTTCGCCGGGCTGCGCAGCGTGAGTTACGACGGCAAGACCGTGACCTATGGCTCGGACGCGGAACTGGCCGCCGCTATCCGCGATCTGGAGGCGCGCATTGCGGCGGTCAGCGGCACCCCTGCCCGGCGCCGTCGCTGGGGCACGGTCGCCTCCAAAGGCCTGTAAGAGATGGCTTTCAATGCCTTCCGCCAGCGCCTCGGCTCGATCATCGGCGGGTTTGACGCGGCACAGTCGCAGCGCCGCATGCGCGGCTTTCGCGCCAGCCGCGCCCATGTGAACACCCTGATCGCCGCCTCGGGCGAAACCATCACCGCCCGCGCCCGCTGGCTGGTCCGCAACAACGGCTATGCCGCGAATGCGGTTGATGCTTTCGCCAACCATGTCGTCGGCGACGGCATCAAGCCATCGTCCCGGATCGCGGATGCCGCCAGGAAGGAAGCGCTGCAGAAGCTGTGGCTCGACTGGACCGACGAGGCCGATGCCGAGGGGCTGACCGACTTCTACGGGCTCCAGCGTCGCGCCGCCCGGGAAGTGTTCCTTGCCGGTGAAGTCTTCCTGCGCATCCGCACCCGCCGCCCCGAGGACGGTCTCACCGTCCCGATGCAGCTGCAGATGCTACCCTCGGAGATGCTGCCCTTGGACATGAACCGCCCCCTGCCCGGCGCGGGAGCGATCCGCGCGGGCATAGAGTTCGACGGCATCGGCCGCCGGGTGGCCTATCACTTCCTGCGCCGCCATCCCGGCGACCTGACCGATCCGGGACTGGCCGGGGAAACCGTGCGCGTTCCGGCCTCGGAGGTGATCCATATCCTCGATCCGGTCGAGGCGGGCCAGCTGCGCGGCGTGTCGCGCTTCGCTGCGGCCGTGGTGAAGCTCTTCACCCTCGATCTCTACGACGATGCCGAGCTGGAGCGGAAGAAGACCGCGGCGATGTTCGCGATGTTCATCACCTCGCCCGCCCCGGAAACCGCCCTCGATCCGGCCGAAGAGGATCTCGAGGTCGAGCCCGGTCAGGTCGTGCGCCTCGATCCGGGTGAAGATGTCACCACGCCGGCAACCCCGGACTCCGGCAGCACCTATGAGCCCTTCCAGTACCGCACGCTGTTGCAGATCGGCGCCGCGCTGGGCGTGCCCTATGGCTATCTGACCGGCGACACGGCGAAGGGCAATTTCTCGAACACCCGCATTGCGCTGATCGACTTCCGCCGCCGCATCTCAGCCTTCCAGCATTCGGTGATGGTCTATCAGCTCTGCCGCGCGGTCTGGACCCACTGGCTGGATGTCGCGGTGCTAGCGGGCGCGCTGGACCTGCCGGGCTACGCCACCGACCGGCGCCACTACCTCGCCTGCGACTGGCTGCCGACGAAATGGGACTGGATCGACCCGGTCAAGGATGCCGCAGCCGAGATCCTGCAGATCGAGGCGGGCCTGAAGTCCCGGACGCAGGCCATCGCCGAGCGCGGCTTTGACGCCGAACAGGTCGACCGGGAAATCGCCGCGGAACGCCAGCGCGAGGCGGCACTCGGCCTCGACTTCCGGCGGCCGGGATCTCCGGCGCAGTCGGCGGGGAGCGGCGCTGCGCCAGGCAATGCCGAGGGTCAGCAGGCTGATGCGCGGGACGACGGCGATCAGGCTGATGACGGCGAGGGCCGCGTGCCACGCCCGGAGGAGGACGCGTGATGCACCACACCCAGATCGCCCAGCGCGTCTTCAACACGCCGTTGATGGTCGATCCGGCAAAGGCGCTGGCCTTCCTCGCCGGCCTCGGGCCCCGGATCACCGGCAGCGAGATCAGCGTCGACGGTCTGGAGATTGCGCCGGAGGACCATGCCGCCGCTCTGCCTGCCCGCGCATCGCTCTTCGGAGATGACCTCGCCCAGCGCCAGGCGCGGAACGGCAACCAGCCCTTCGCCGTGGTGAACGGCATTGCCGTGATCGAGATCGCTGGCACACTGGTGCATCGCGGCGCCTGGATCGGACAATCCTCGGGGCTGACCTCCTATGAGGGCATCGCCGCGCAGCTGCAGGCGGCCATCGCCGATCCCTCTATTCGCGGCATCGCGCTGGATATCGACAGTTTCGGCGGCGAGGTGGCGGGGGCGTTTGACCTGGCCGACCGCATCCGGGCGGCCCGGAGCGTGAAGCCAGTCCATGCCTTCGTCGCCGATCACGCCCTTTCCGCCGGTTATGCGCTCGCCTCCCAGGCCGACCGCATCACCCTGCCGCGCACCGGGACGGTCGGCAGCATCGGTGTGCTGGCGATGCACAGCGACATGAGCGGGGCGCTGGACCAGAAGGGCGTCAGTGTCACCCTGATCCATGCCGGCGCGCGCAAGGTCGATGCCAATCCCTACCAGCCACTGCCCGATGCCGTCCGCGCCCGGATCGCGGGCGAGCTCGAGGATCTGCGCCAGCTCTTCGCCGAGACCGTCGCCGAGGGTCGTGGCCAGCGTCTCGACACACTGCGGGCGCTGGGGACAGAGGCGGCCGTGTTCCGCGGCGAGGCGGCGGTCTTTGCCGGCCTTGCCGACGAAGTCGCCGATCCGGTCACCGCCTTCCACGCCTTCGCCGCCGCACCAGGCGGCAAAGCCCCCACGCACCGCCACATCACCCCAAAAGGAAAGGGTCCTCTGATGACCACCAACACCGATGACGATCTGCCAACCGCTCCGGCAGTCCCCACCGCCGCCGCGCCGGAACCGCCCACGACCCCGACGGTCGCGGCGCCGACTCCGGCAGAGGCAGTCACGCCGTCGCAAGCCGAAGCGGCCCCTTCGGTCGAAGCCATCCGCGCCGAAGCGGCCGAGGTGGCGCAGGTCTGCGCGCAGGCGGCGCGGCTGGGGGTGCAGATCGACGCCGCCGATGCGGTGGCGCGTGGCCTGAAACCCGAGGCCTTGCGGGCAAAGGTGCTGGCCGATCTGGCCGCCCGCAGCGACGCGGCCGGCATCATCGCCACCGCCCCGGCCGCAACCCCGAAGGAAAGCCCGATCGTCGCCGCCGCCCGCAAATCCGCCGCCGCGCGCTGATCCCGGCGCATCCCCCTCACCATTATCCGGAGCCTGAACCATGCCCGTCCTGACGCAACCGCCCTCGATGGGCGATATCCTCAAATACGAGCTGAACCCGAACTACAGCCGCGAGGTGGTGACGCTGCTCGCGGGCACGGCCTATCCGCTCGGCGCCGTGCTGGGGAAGATCACCGCCAGCGGCAAGTACACCCTCTCGGCCGCGACTGGCTCGGATGGTGCGCAGACCGCCGTCGCCGTGTTGCTGCAATCCGTCGATGCCACTGCGGCCGACGCCACCGGCATCGTGCTGGCCCGTGGTCCCACCATCGTTTCGCGCGCGGGACTCGTCTTCGATGCCAGCGTCGATGACGGCACCAAGATCACCACCAAGCTCGGCCAGCTGGCCGAAGCCGGCATCACCGCCCGCGACGGCGCCTGACGCGTGACGTCGCGGCTCGTCAACATTCCCTCTTCCTTCGGAGCCTCCCATGACCCTTGTCCGCAATCCTTTTGATGCCGGCGGCTATTCGCTGGCCGAGATGACGCAGGCCATCAACATCCTGCCCGATCTCCACACCCGCCTCGGCCAGCTGGGCCTGTTCCGCTTCGAAGGCGTCAGCCAGCGCGCGGTGATCATCGAACAATCCGAGGGTGTGCTCAGCCTGCTGCCTTCGGTCCCCCTCGGCGGCCCCGCCACCGTCGGCACCCGCGAGGGCCGGTCGATGCGGTCCTTCGCCCTGCCGTGGATCCCGCATGATGACGTCATCCTGCCCGCCGACATCCAGGGGCAGCCTGCACTTGGAGCCTTCGATGCCGCCGATCCGCTGGTCGAGGTGATGAACCGCAAGCTGCTGCTGATGCGCCGCAAGCATGCCCAGACCCGCGAATACATGGAGATGAACGCGCTGCGCGGCATCGTGAAGGACGGCGCTGGCACCACGCTCTACAACTACTTCACCGAATTCGGCCTCGCGCAGATCTCGGTCGACTTCGTCTTGGGGACCGCCGGCACCAACGTCCAGGCCAAGGTCCGCGAGGTGCTGCGCGCTATCGAGGACAATCTGCTGGGCGAGGCGATGTCCTCGGTCCACGCGCTGGTCAGCCGGGAATTCTTCGACAAGCTGATCGGCCATGCCAAGGTGGAAGAGGCGTACAAGTTCTACGCAGCGACCGGTGCCCAGCCGCTGCGCGAGGACATGCGGCGCAACTTCCCCTTCAGTGGCATCCTGTTCGAGGAATATTCCGGCGCCGTCACGCTGTCGACGAAAGCCACCGAACGGCTGGTCCCCACCGGCGAAGGCATCGCCTTCCCGCTCGGCACCATGGACACCTTCACCACCTATGGCGGTCCGGCGAACTTGCTGGAAACCGCCAACACCATCGGCCTGCCGCTCTATGCCCGCCAGCATCTCGACGACAAGGGCCGCTGGATCGACCTGATGACCGAGGCCTCGATCCTACCGGTCAACAAGCGGCCCCGGCTGGCGATCCGGCTGCACACGTCAAACTGACGCCCGGCGGTAATCGTCATGTCCGTCTTTGCCGCCGCCATGGACCGCATCTTCAGCCATGCCGCCATCGCTGTGCCGGCGCTGTGGATCTCGGCCACCACATCCGAGGAACGCCCGATCCGCATCATCGCCCGCGCACCCGACCGGGTCACCGAGTTCGGCGTCGGGCGCTTCGTCAGTGACAGCATGATGGTGGACGTGCGCGTGGCCGATCTGCCGGCCCCGCACCCCGGCGATCTGATCGTGACCGGCAGCGAAAGCCATGTCATTCAGGGCGAACCCCTGCGCGACCGCGAGCGGCTGATCTGGACGCTGGATCTGAGGCCGGCATGAAGCTGAAACTCGAGATCACCGACATCGCCGCCCTGATGCGGGCCGAGGTTCGCGCCGGCGAAAAGGCCGTCAGCACCGCCATGCGCGAGGCAGGCAACAGCCTGAAATCCGCATGGCGCGGCCAGATCACCGGTGCCGGCCTAGGGGCGCGGCTCGCCCGGACCATCCGCTCCGAGGATTATCCCAAGGGCAGCAACAGCCTGAACGCCGCCGCGCTGGTTTGGTCGAAGGCGCCGGTGATCATCGGCGCCCATGACACCGGCCCGCTGATCCGCTCGCGCGACGGCTTCTGGCTGGCGATCCCCACCCCCGCCGCCGGCAAATCCCTGCGCGGCGGCCGGATCACGCCGCTGGAATGGGAACGCCGCACCGGCCTCCGCCTGCGCTTCGTCTATCGCCGCCGCGGTCCCAGCCTGCTGGTCGCCGAGGGGCGGTTGAACAGCAAGGGCCGCGCCACCGCCTCGCGTTCGAAGATCGGCCGCGGGCTGACCACCGTGCCGATCTTCCTGCTGGTGCCACAGGTCAGGCTGAAAAAGCGGCTGGATCTTGCGCGGGATGCGGAACGGGTGGTGGACGGCATGCCGGGGCGGATCGTGGCGGGGTGGCATACATGATCTGTGGGCCGACGCGCAGGTCGCAACTTTCGCTCACTCAAGGCACTGGACAGGGCAGGCCAGAACCGCTAACCCTTCCCTAACTGCTTCCGTACTTCCAAAGCACTTACTACCCTCTTCTCCTAGCCGCTGACGACAGAGTGCAACGGCCTTTTGACAGAGAGAAACTGTGTCCGTATGCAGGCAGCTCTGCTTGGGTCGGGATGCACGAGGGAAGTTAAATGTTGGAGAAGTGGACCAAATGGGCATCTTTGGGAAAAGCAGCGGAAACTCCGGAAAAAGCAGCGGAAGCAAGTACGAAAAATCCGGATCAAAAGGATCCTACGGCAAGGGTTACGGAAAAGGTAGCGCCTCATCAAACGAGCGCAAATATCAGCCCCGAACCGAAGCCCAAGCCCGCCGAGAGGACAGAAAGTTCGACTGGTTCAAGTGAACCCGTTGAATCCCGGTCGTCTGCCGAGGTGAAGTTTTTCCTCGCGGATAAGAACTATGGGTTCCTCCTTAACCCCAACGGGGGAAAGGACATACTCATTCATCGGAGCGAAGTTGTCGATGGAACCGTCCCCCAAAAGGGGGCGGTTTACTGGTTCAATATAGGCATGGATCGCCAGCAGCGGCCATGCGCGGTGAACGCTTCCCTAAAGGTCGGCGCGGAGGCCGCGCCCGTCCCCGTCGTGGACTACGACACCAAGGAACTGTTCGATTGGGCGTTCATACCTTTGTTCAGCCGAGATTCGACAAGCAAAGCCATCAGCGAACTGGCTTCGCTGGCACTAACTGAGGACTGGCGGTATCGGGAGAGCCCGACAGAAGACTTTGACGAATTTGGTATTCTTAGAAACTACATTAAGTTCACCTTCACGCGGCTGAGACACGAAGGGAAGGTGATCACCGGTGATCAGTTCGCCACATTTAACACTGGATTGGTCGACCGATTCTATGAGCCGATCCACGCGTTCTTCGAGAAGAATGACCGCCCATCCCCTCCTTGGAAGTGGCGTTCATTTTGTGTCAGCGGGCAAGGAGAAGAAGGGAAATTACTCGCACGAACGCTCCAACCCTTGCCGGAAGCAGCAAGTTATTTCAAGAACATCGACGATCTATACTTCGACGCGGAGGCCCCCTTCGACGAAGACCTAGATCACATCGTTCTGGACGGCATAAAGCGGAACAGATACCCGCATGACTTTCTTGATACCTATGCGGGCGGCTTTTCACTGCAGGATTATGTTTCCAACCGGGATGCCTATTTGGCAAGCATCGCTGAACGTCTAAATAATGACGACGCAATGTATCGGCGGTTAAGGAACAGATTGAAAGACGCCATCCTGTTGGCGCGCAAGCGTGTCAGCTGGAACTATCGTGCGGTTGTGCCACAGTATTACCCTAAACATAACCTGATGAGCTTCCTGCTGCCCATCTCCCTGATGGACGACACCAAGGTTGATGCGGCATTGGTAGTCCAAAGTAACAGAGTGGATGGGAAGCTGCGGTATCAGGGCTATACAATTTACCCACTAGCCTATGCATACCGGAACGCACGACTCGTCGCAAAACCAATCAGTGATTGGCTTGACCCCGAGAGAATACTGGGAGCGTAAGCTTTTGTCGATTGAGCTGGCGGGTAAGTTGCTCCGTCGGCAGAAGTTGGAATGTACACTGGCAGATCCGTTTCCGGACAAGAGAAATGCCCACGACACGCGAAACCATCCTCGCCGCGCTGCACGCGCGGCTGCAGCCGCTGGCCGCCCCTGTCCTGCGCGACGAGGTTCTGCCGGAGCGGATCCCGGCGGCGGGGCTGATCATCCTGCACGACGGCCAGCCCGGCGAACCGGAGGTGACGCTCTCGCCTCTGCGCTATCACTACCAGCATCGGGCCGAGTTCGAGGTCGTGGTCCAGGCCGGCACCGGCCGCGCCGATGCCTTCGACAGCCTGATCGCTGCCATCGGTGCGGCGCTGGAAGCCGACCGGACACTGGGCGGGCTTTGCGATTGGGTCGAACCGGAGGCCCCGGCCTCGGTCGATCTGCCCATCGAGGGCGCGGCGGCACTGAAGGCGGCGGTGATCACCGTCGTGCTACATTATACGACGACTGGGCCGCTGGCCTGACGGGCCGGGGCCGCTCGTTTCAGCAGGTGCGGTAATAGCCCCGTGAATAGCGACAATATTCGGTGGCAACTCCGGCCCGGATCATGACGGCGGCGATGTCGCGGCCATCGGGCAGAAAGCATTGGGCGACGATGCGGTCGTAACGATCCACGTCGCGAATCTGGCATTGCAGCCGTTGGCCCGAAACCAGCTGCCGCATTGTCGCGGTGGCGTCAGTCCCGCCCGGCTGGTTCCATTCCGGCGCGTCCAGGCCCCAGACCCGGATGCGGCGGCTCTCGCCCTGAAGCGCGAAGGTGTCGCCGTCGATCACCCTGCTGACGGTACCGGAGAACGCTGCCGAGCCCTGCGAGGGTTCGGTCTGTTGCGGCGGTGGCAGCGCACAACCGGACAGGATGACGGCGAGGACAGCCGCGCGAAGAAACGAGAATGACTTCATGCGCCGGGAATGCCCCCGGACGGGCCGGCAACGCAAGCCGCATCGCGGCAACCAACCCATTGAAAGGAATCCCCCATGGCACGCGCCCGAGGCGCGCGGTCGCAACTCGCGGTCGCGTTCGAGACTGTCTACGGCACCGCCCCCGCCAGCGGTTTCACCCGCCTGCCCTTCGCGTCCTCGACGCTCAGCGCCGAGCAGCCGCTGCTGAGTTCGGAACTGCTGGGCTATGGCCGCGATCCGCTGGCCCCGGTCAAGGATGCGATCACGGCGGATGGCGATTTGACCATCCCGATTGACGCCGATGCCTTCGGCTTCTGGCTGAAAGCCGCGTTCGGAGGCCCGACCACCACCGGAACCGCGCCGGGGCCCTACACGCATGAGTTCCGCTCAGGGAACTGGACGCTGCCGTCCATGGCGATCGAGACCGGCATGCCGGAGATCCCGCGCTTTGCCATGTATTCGGGCGTCATGGTCAACCAACTCAGCTGGACCATGCAGCGGTCGGGCCTGCTGACCGCGACGGCGCAACTGGTGGCGCAGGGCGAGACGGTCAGCACCACCTCGCAGGCCGGTACTCCGGCCGATCTGAACCTGCTGCGCTTCGGGCATTTCAACGGTGCCATCACACGCAATGGCGCGGCGCTGGGCAACGTGATTTCAGCCCAGATCACCTATGCCAACAACCTCGACCGGATCGAGACCATCCGCGCCGACGGCATGATCGACGGCGCGGACCCGTCCATCGCCGCGCTGACCGGCCAGATCGAGGTCCGTTTCGCCGACATGGTGCTGATGAACCAGGCCACCGCCGGTGGGCCCTGCGAATTGGAATTCGGATACACCCTCACCAGTGGCGAGAGCCTGACCGTCACCGCCCATGCCGTCTATCTGCCCCGCCCCCGGCTTGAAATCAGCGGCCCGCAGGGCATTCAGGCCAGTTTCGACTGGCAGGCCGCCAGGGGCAGCAGCCCGGCCCGCATGTGCACCGTCACCCTTGTCAACGATATCGAGGAATACTGAACATGATCCGACTGAACCTCTCGACCGATCCCCTCTGGATCGACCTGCTGCCCGGCCTGCGGCTGCGGGCATTGCCCGTCACCACCGCCATCATGGCCTCGGCCCGCGCCGACGCTTCGCTCGATAGCCTCGATGCGGAGNCCCCAAAGGAGGTCTTGGCGGTCGCCATGGCGCAGGCCGTCGCCCGCCGCGTGGTGATCGACTGGACCGGCGTCGGCGATGATGATGGCAACCCCATCCCCGTCACCCCCGAGGGCATCGACGCGCTGCTGAACATCTGGCCGGTGTTCGAGGCGTTTCAGGAGAAGGCTCTTGGCCCACATCTGGTTCTGGATGCGGAAAAAAACGCCTCCGCGCCCTCGCCGAATGGCACTTCGGCGGGGGCGACCGCTACTGCGAATCCTGTCCCGGACGATGCCCCGACTGCCCTGCCCGGCTGAACAGACCCGAAACGCATGAGGGCTGGCAGGTCTGGGATCTGGCCAGCCGAATGGGTGGGCAGCTGCGGGCTATCCCCGGCGCGGTGCTGGGCTGGGACATGGGCGCGGCGCTGGCGCTGGGCCGCGCCCTTGGCATTGCGCCGCTGGCAGTCGTGGAACTGCTGCCGGTGATCGAGGCGGAAATGATCCGCAAGACCAACGAGCAGATCGAGGAAGGCAGAAGCGATGGCCGAGAAGAAAGTTTCCGTTCGTCTCGTCGCTGAGAACGGACGGCAGGTCCGGGCGGAACTGGAGGGCGTCGGCAATGCCGGCGCCGCCAGCTTCCAGAAGCTGGCGAAAGAGGTGGACACCACCGGCGTCATGTTGCGCCGCCTCGCCGGGATCGCCGCCGGGGCGCTCAGCATTCGGCAGGTCGCGCAGTACGCCGATACCTGGACCGATCTGCGCTCGCGTGTCGATCTGGCAACCGGATCGCAGGAGAAGGGCGCGGCTGTCATGGACCGGCTCGCGCAGATGGCGCGGCGCACCTATTCGGGCATCGAGCAGACGACGGAATCCTGGCTCGCCAACGCCACAGCGCTGCGCGAACTCGGCCTATCCGCGGCCGAGAGTCTCGATTTCACCGAGGCGCTGAACAATGCCATGGTGGTCTCGGGTGCCAAGGCCGAACGCGCGGCCTCGGTCCAGAATGCGCTCTCGAAGGCCATGGCGCTGGGCAGCCTGTCAGGCGACAACCTCAATACCGTGATCCAGACCGGCGGCCGCGTGGCGGAACTGCTGGCCGAGGGACTCGGCACCAGCGTTTCCGGCCTGCGACAGATGGGCCAACAGGGCCTGATCACCGGCGAGGTGATCCGCACTGCGCTGGTCGGCAATCTGGAACTGCTCCGCGATGAGGCCGACTCCATGCCGGCCACCATCGGCGATGCGTTCACGCTGATCGGCAATGCCGCGCTGCAACTGGTCGGCTCCTGGGACCAGATGGTGGGGGCATCGTCTTCGGTGGCATCCGCGCTGATCATGGTCGCCGACAACCTCGAACGCCTCGCCTCGATCAGCATCGCCTTCGCCGGCTTCATGGCGGGGCGCTGGGTGGCAGCCTTCGTCGCCGCCCGCGTGGCGACCTTCTCGCTGTCTACGGCGCTGACCGTGCTGCGCGGGGCGCTGATCCGCACCGGCATCGGCGCGCTCATCGTCGCGGCAGGCGAGCTGATCTATCAGTTTTTCTCGCTGGTGAAATCGGTCGGGGGCATCGGCAATGCCCTCAAGTTGCTCGGCGATGTTGCCCGAGAGGTCGGCCAGCGCATCGCCCTGGCGTTTCAGGCAGCCTTCGCCCTGCTGAATGCGGCTTGGGATGGCTATCGCGCCTATGTGTTTACGGTGCTGGACCTCATTGTGACCGGCGCGGTCACCGCAGTCGACCGCACTATTGCGGTCTGGCACGGCGGGTTTGAGGCGATCAAGGCGATCTGGGGTCTGCTGCCCGATGCCATTGGCGATCTGGCATTCAAGGCCGCGAACGGGCTGATCGCCGGGGTCGAGGCGATGCTGAACGGCGTCGTCTCCCGCATCAACCTGTTCATCTCCGGCATCAACCGCGCCCTGTCCATGCTGCCGGAATGGGCGGTCGGCGAAGGCGGGGCGCAGATCGGCCTTTTGGACCCGTTCAGCATCGGCCGCATCGACAACCCGTATGCCGGGGCTGCTGGCGATGCCGCTGCGGCTGCTGCGGGGGCCTTCGCCGATGCCTGGGACCGGACCTATATCGAGACCCCGGACCTGTTCGGCGATCTTGCCGACGAAGCCGCGGCGGCAGCGGCCGCGCATCTCGACGCCGCGCAGGCGCTGGGCGCGGCGGCGGTCGCGCCGCTGGAAAGCTGGCAGGCGCTGAAGGATGCGGTCACCGCCTCGGGCGAGGATGGCGCGAACGCGCTGGATGATGCGGCGGCCTCTGCAGGCGCGGTCAGTGACGCTCTGGACCGCGCAGGCGGTGCTGCGGGCCGCGCCGGTGCTGCCGGGCGGCAGGCAGGCGAGGATATCAAGGAGGCAGCAAATGATGCGCTTCTGGGCTGGGCCGCGGTGGTAGCATCGCTCTCCGACTATGCCGAAAAGGCCCGCAGCATCGGAGGCGATATCGGCAATACGCTGGTCGGGGCTTTCCAGAGCGCCGAGAACGCGGTCGGCGATTTCGTCAAGAGCGGCAAGCTGAGTTTCAGCGATCTGGTGACTTCGATGCTGGCCGACATGGCGAAGCTGGGCGCGCGCCGGTTCCTGCTCGGGCCGCTGGCCGGAGTCCTCTCCGGGGTCATGCCGGGGCTGAATGTGCCCATCTTCCATTCCGGCGGCATGGTTGGCGGCACGGCACCAACTCGCATGGTCCCGGCCATGGCCTTCGCTAACGCCCCGAGGATGCATTCCGGCGGCTGGGCCGGGCTGCGCTCCGACGAGGTGCCCGCCATCCTGCAGCGCGGCGAGCGGGTGCTGTCGCGGCGAGAGGTCGCGAGTTCCGGGGGCGGCGTCACCGTCAACATCAACGCCCGCGATGCCGAGTCCTTCCGGCAGTCGCGCGCCCAGATTTCGGCCGATATCGCGCGGGCCGTCGCGATGGGAAGGAGGGGGATGTAATGGCGTTTCACGAGATCAGGTTTCCCGACAACATCAGCCGCGGCGCCCGTGGCGGGCCGGAGCGCCGCACCCAGATCGTGGAACTGGCCTCTGGCGACGAAGAACGCAACGCAAGCTGGGCGAACAGCCGGCGGCGCTATGACGTCTCCTACGGCATCCGCCGCGCCGACGATCTCGACGCGGTGGTTCAGTTCTTCGAGGCGAGGAACGGCCGGCTGCACGGCTTCCGGTTCAAGGATTGGGCGGATTACAAATCTTGCCCCCCGTCGGGGGTGCCCGCGCCTGCGGATCAGGTGATCGGGACGGGAGATGGCACCGGGACCGCGTTCCAGCTGGTGAAGCGATACACATCGGGATCGCAGACGTGGGTGCGCACGATCATCAAGCCAGTCACCGGCACGGTCAGGCTGGCGCTGGGCGGCGTCGATCAGCTTTCCGGCTGGACCGTGGACACCGCAACCGGAGTCGTCAGTTTCGCCAACCCGCCCGGCGATGGCGTGGCCGTCCGCGCCGGCTTCGAATTCGACGTGCCGGTCCGCTTCGACAGCGACACGCTCGACGTGACCCTCGATATCGAGCGGCTCGGCTCGATCACCTCCATCCCGCTCGTGGAAATCCGCCGATGAAATCTCTCTCCCCTGCCTTGCAGGCCCATCTGGACGATGGCACCACCACCTTGGCCTGGTGCTGGAAGATCACCCGTGCCGATGGCGTGAGCTTCGGCTTCACCGATCATGATCGCCTGCTTTCCTTCGGCGGCACGGGTTATGAGCCGGAAAGCGGGCTGTCGGCATCGGAAATCCGATCTGGCTCGGACCTGTCGGTGGATTCGCAGGATGCCGAGGGCGCGCTGACCTCGGATCGGATCACCGAGACCGATATTCTTGACGGACGCTGGGACAATGCGCTGGTCGAAGTCTGGCGGGTGAACTGGCAGGCCCCCGGCCAGCGGGTGCTGATCCGGCGCGGCGCCATCGGTGAATTGCGGCGTGGTCGCATGTCGTTCGTGGCCGAGGTGCGCAGCATGGCGCATGTGCTGGGCCAGACGGTCGGCCGGGTGTTTCAAGGCACCTGCGATGCGGCGCTCGGCGACGGGCGCTGCCGCGTCGATCTGGATGCCTCCACGTTCAAGGGCACCGGAACCGTTGTCGATCCGATCCGCGACCGCGTGTTCACGGCATCCGGGATCAGTGGCTTCGCCAATGGCTGGTTCGCATTCGGGGTGCTGGAATGGGCATCCGGCGGCAATTCCGGTCGCCGC
>NZOF01000209.1 GCA_002695185.1 Erythrobacter sp. | reverse complement strand
CTCCGCAGGGTCGACAGGATCGGCGTCGACGCGGGCCTGGCGCTCCATGAGCGTCTCGGCCTTGTCAGCCGTCTGCAGGAGGCGGTGCATGGTGCGGGCTCGTTTGTTTTCGGCCGACATGATGAAGGGGCGGATCTCGGCATAGCCGGCCGGGAAGAACTTGTTCTTCAGGGCATAGGCGACTGCGCCTTCACGCACCGCTTCGGTGGGGTGCTTGCGGCAATCGTCGCGCAGGAGGCGGAAACGCGCACGAGCCTCCTCCTGATGTTCCTGCCGGATGACCGTGCGGAGCCGCAACTCTCCCAGGATCTGATCGAGCGGATCGTCAAAGATCCGGCGCGGCGGCTTGCCCTCCTCCACGATCTCATCCCGGACAAATCGGCGAACCGCGAAATCGCTCAGGCTGTCACGGAACCGCTGGGCGACATCGCGCAGTTGCTTCGGGCCGCCAGTAGGGATCACCTGAGGCAGGGCAAAGTGATCGTCCTCGAACAGGCCACGATGCAGCCAGTCAGGAACCAACGCCATAAGCGAGGTCAGAGAGAACGGGGTCGCGGAAGCCAGAGCCGTGCTGCCCTGGTGTTGAATGGCGATTTCCTGTCCCATCGCGGGGCATCCTTTCGTCGGCTGAGAGCAGCCAGTTGATCCAAGTTCGCTGCCAATCGGTCTTCGTGGCGCCGGCTCCGGATTTGCTGAGCCAGTAGTTTCGGAATTTCTCCCGCTCCCGGACAAAGGCACCAGGCGGCCATTTTGCGACCATGGCGCTGTGCTTGGCGTTCAGCTGAACGGGTTCCCAATCTTCAGCCAACCGGGTGCCCTTACGCGCGCGCGTATCCGTCGCGGGGGTGTGGGTGGGGGTGGGTTTTGGTTGGGGGTCTGGGGGAAGGAAGGGGGAGGGGGCGGGAGAGGGGGGCGTGTCCGCAATGTCCGCGTAATCCTCGGACTCCGCCGACTTCGGCGGATGTCCGGTGGACATGTCCGCTCGTGCAGCATCCCGTTCGGCGCGCTTGCGCTCACGATCATAGGCCCGGCGCTTCTCGGCGACAGGATCCTTGGCCATGGTCGCTTCCATCTCCGCGACGGCGGCGATGATGGCGTCGTGGGGCATGCCGAAGGCGAGCATATGCTTCAAGGCAGACGCGATGACACTCACCTGATCCACCCCCAGCCGCGCACGACATCCAGCGCCTCTTCCGGCTGCCGGATCATCGCCCATGGGAAGCCCCAGGCGATCAGGTCGTCGCGCCAGCCCTCTTGATCCTCCGACAGGCCATTGCCGATCTCGCGCTTCACTTCCACGAAGCCGATCTGCAGCGGCCGCGGCCCGAAGAGGATCAGGTCGGGAAAGCCCGGTCGCAGGCCATCCTTGCGCAACGCGGCCATCTGCTTGACGCGCGCCAGCTTGTCGCCGGCCAGGTGTGTGCCATTGGGCACATGCACCGCCTCGATGCGATGCATGGCGAGCAGACGGATGGCGCCGCGCTGGACTGGGCGCTCCTGCATCCCGGCCGGCGCGACGCCGCCCGCCTTCTTGCCCGCGCGCCTGCGCGGCGTTTGGAACCACGATGCTGCCACTGCGGCTTATTCCATCCCAAGCGCGGCGAGATAGGTCTGGAGGATCGCCTCCATCTCCTGCCGGTCGTGCGGCTGCATCTTCCGCAGGCGGACGATCTGGCGCATGATCTTACCGTCATAGCCGTTGGCCTTGGCCTCCAGATAGACTTCCTTGATGTCGTCGCCGATGCCCTTCTTCTCTTCCTCCAGCCGCTCGATGCGCTCGATAAACAGGCGCAGCTGATCGCCTGCGATATTACCTTCAGACATTGGACAGTTCCTCGAATATGGACCGCTGAGGGTCGGGATTGGCCTCGATCCAGCGCGCCAGCCGCTGCTCGGCGGCGGACAGGGATGAATAGGCGGCGCGCAGTTCCGCCTGCGCGGCGCGGAGCTTCTCTTCGGCTCGGAATGCGCGACGGCGGCAAAGGCCGATGATTTCTTCGATCTGCGATTGCTCGCTTCCATTTGGCTGATCCGCCTGCGCCATGTCACCGCACCTCCATGCCGAGATAGGCGCGGGCGAAGGCGAGGCGGCGGTGCTGCCACTGCGCCGGCACGTCGATGCGGGCGGCCGTCCGGGCGATCAGATCCTCAATCGCGTCGCACAGCGCTTCGCTGCCCTGCCGGTGCGCGGCCTTGCGCATCTGGAATTCGGAGTCGGCGAGCGGCGCATGCTCTTTCTGCAGCGCCAGGCATCGCCTGGGGGTGACGCGCTTCCCGGTCATGACGCCTGATGCCCCATGCTGGCGGCGAGGGTGCGGAACCGGCCGATGCAGGCATTCTTGCTCTTGTGCAGGATTTTGCCGACCGCTGCGAAGGTGTGGCCCTCGGCGATCCCGTCCATCAGGATGGCATCCTGATCCTCGGTCCAGCCGCCCTTCCGCTGCCGCCGGGCGATATGGCCGGCGGTGCGCTTGCCCGTCTTCACGATCGTGACGATGCGCTGGTCGTTGCCGCGCTCGACGGTGATGAAGCCCATCGTCTCCAGCAGCGAAATAAGGTCCGACGCCTTCGAAGGGCTCGCATATCCCAGCGTCTCGGCCAGCGCCTCGTTGGTGGGGCACGGCGTGTCGCTATTTGCGGCCCGTTCCAGCGCGCGAAACATCTTGGACAAGCGATCGTCGCGCAAACGCTGCTGCGGCGTCCGCTTTCCCCTGGCCGGCGCGGTGATGGCGTGCCCGCTCATGCCGCCTTCTCCCGGCCGGCATCCTGCTCCATGTCGAGCAGGTCGAAGAGCGACGGCACCGCCATCTGATCCTCGGCTTCGCGCAGATAGCTGATGCTGTGCGCCCAATAATCGGGATTGAGCTCGCTGCCCGCGCCCCGCCGGCCGAGCATGATCGCGCGCATGGGCACCGTGCCCAGGCCGCAGAAGGGATCATAGACCAGCTCGCCCTTGGCGGAGTAACGCTCGATCAGCCGGTCGACGATGTCGAACTGCAGCGGGCAGACATGCTTTTCGCGGCCCTTCTGCACCTGCTCGGCATTGAGCGTGCGCATCCGCACCACATCGTCCCAAACGTCCGGATGGTGGCTGCCCGGGTCCAGCGCCATGAAGGTGCGGGGCAGCTTGCCGCGCGCGTCATTGCCCGCGCGGGCTTCGATCGTCTCGCCGATCTCCTTGTGCGCCCTGAAGCTGTAGACCAGGTCGCGGCTTTCTTCGCGAAACCGCTTGGCCAGCTTGCCTACGGCCATATGCGCGAACCGCTCTTCAACCTCCCATAGCTCGGGGATAGTCAGCGGCCGCTCACCGCTGGAGCGCCAGAAAGCATGTGCGTCCAGCTGCCAGCGCGCCAGGCTGTAATCGCCGGCGTCCTTCGCAACCGGCCGATCGGCATAGCCGCGGCTCCTGTCGCTCTGCGGCTTGCGCATCAACAGCACATATTCCGGGCTGCCCACGCCCATCTTCGTGCCGTCCTTCAGCATCTCGCTATAGGACAGCCGATAGGTCTGGTTATTCTCCCGCACGACGTCGGTGACGACCGTGATCATGCCCATGAACTGGAAGCCGTGGCGCATATAATGATCGATGCACTTGGCATGGAACGGGTTGACCGTCGGCACGCCTTCGCCGGTGACCGACCCGAACAGGATCCGGTCCTTCACATGGATGCAGGCCAGCCGGCCGGGCGCGAGCGCGCGGAACAGCGCGGGCGTCAGATAGTCCATCTGCGCGAAAAAATGCGCATCGTCGTCGGTGTGGCCGAAGTCGTTATAGCTCGGCGTATATTCATAGTGGTTGCTGAAGGGGATCGACGTGACGATCAGGTCCAGCGATCCTTCCTCCAGCCGCTGCGCCTCGGCGACGCAGTCATTATGCGCCAGCCGCCAATTGGCGCCGGCAGCCTCCTGCCGGGCGACACCGATGGAGCGCTTCACATTCTCCGCGGCGGCGGCGTGATTGAGGCCATAGCGCCGGATCAGGTCGGACATGGTGGCGCGGAATTCGTCATCGCGCGCCCACTTCTCCTGAAGCTCGCGCACGACCTCCGTTTCCGTCTCGGCATGGATGATGTCGATCTCCACGGGATGCGCCTGGCCAAAGCGCTGCACTCGGTGGATCGCCTGGATGAAATCGCGGAACTTGAAGCCGACCCCGGCGAAGATCGCGCGGTGGCAATGGCGCTGCAGGTTGACGCCGCCGCCCAGCATGATCGGCTTTGCGCCAATCAGCGGCAGCGCGCCGTCGGCGAACCGGCCGACAATATCCTCCCGCACGGCCAGCTTCTGGGTGCCGTAAACCGTCTCGCAGGCGGGCAGGGCCGCCTCGATCGCGCGGCGCTCATCCTCCAGGTCATGCCAGATGATGAAATGATCGTCGGGGGCCGTGGCGACGATCTCGGCCGCCTTGGCGATCCGGCTGTCCAGCGTGCGCCGCTTTTCGCGCGACGCCTGCACCACGCCCATGGCGGTATCGCGCATCAGGCGGCCCTGGCCGTTGCTTTCCGGCTCCGCGCTGGCGATGTCCGCCTCCACGCAGTGCCAGCGCACGGTGATCGGCGGCAGGTCGTAGCCTTCGTCGGAAAAGCCCAGGTCGCTCGGGCGCTGGATGCACACCGACCAGCTGTTCACCCAGGTCCAGAATTCATCCACCTTGTGCGGGTAGAGCGTCAGGTCGCCCGCCTTCTCGCTGTTCCGCTGGAAGAAACGGGTCAGGGCCTGGCCGGTGTCCATGATGCCCAGGAACCCGGCATAATGGATCATCTCCTTGTAGCGGTTGGGCGCGGGCGTCGCGGTGGCGACGAAGCGATAGGGCACCGCCTCGAACAGCGGCAGGAACTCCTGATAGGTCTTCGACCCGTAGGATCGCAGCACATCCGCCTCGTCCAGGCTGGCGAAGCCGAACCGGCTGACGTCTATCTTGCCTTCGCGAACGCTCTCGTAATTGGTCAGGATGATCGGCCGGCCGCGCGGTTGGCAGCGCATGGCGGCGTCAGACAGGATCGCTTCGATCTCGGCATCCGACTGCGCGAAGGCGACGGGGATATCGAGCAGCGAGGCATCGTAGAAGAACTCGCGCCGCACATTGAGCGGCAGCACGATGATGCCCCAGCAGTTGGCCTTGGCACAGATCAGCGATCCGATCAGCAGCTGCTGCATCGTCTTGTGCAGGCCAAAGCTCTCGAACAGCCCGCGCCGGCCGCCCTCGACCGCCCAGCGGACGATATGGCGGACATGCTCCTTCATCGGCCGGCCGTCGGCCAGATGTGTCGGCACCTCGTCCAGGTCGCAGGGAAAGCCGGCCGGCTGCGCCAGCGGGATTTTCGCCTCCAGGAAGGCGCGGTAATCAGGGTGCAGGTCATCGGTCGCGGAACCGGCTTCAACCGGCGCCGCGTCAATCGCGCTGTTCATGGTTTCACTCCTGGGCCGCCCGGCCCGCTCGGTTCAGTCTCCGACGGCGCGCAGGGCCGTCTGCTCGGTTTTGGAAAGGCTCATCAGCCGATGGCGCAGCGCATCGATGCCGCGCGCGGCGTCGTCCAGCGCGGCCAGGCCGATGTGCGTCAGCTCTTCATTGTCGACCGCGCCCGGCGTCACATCGTCGTTGAGCGCCTGGCTCAGCAGATGCGCCAGCTTCAGGATCCGGCACAGCTTGTCGCTGTCGCTGATCTCTTCGGCATCGACGGGCGACAGCTTCTGGCCGATCATCCCCATCACGCCATTGCCCAGCCGGCCGTTCCATTCGCGGCAGCCCAGCAGGAAGGCGCTGACCGGCATTTCCGATATCGCATTGGCGTAATCGCTCGCGCGATCGTCGCTCTTGCCCAGCACCCGGCCGACGTCCTTCCACGTCAGCCCATCCTCCTTGCGGATCGCCGCCAGATCGTCCCCCAGTTGCTGCAACGCGGCAGAAACGGAAAAAGAGCGGCGGGTGCCGTGGATGTGCGGCGCGCTCATGCCTTAGGGCCTTTCTCATGAAACAGGGAAAACATCAGGCGGCATCCTTCTGGGCGTTCGGGCAATCGCGCTGCCCGCAGGCGCGGATCGTCGCATCCTCAAGCCGCAGGTCGCAGATGGTGCAAAGGGCGGGGGCATTGTCCCGGATGAAGGCTCGAACCTTCTCTTCCGTTTCCGGCCAGCAGCGCCGTCCAGCCCGCAACTGCCGAACGAAATGCGGATCGTTCAAAGCCTTTCGGCCCACCGTTATTTCGGACAAACCGCTGGCCGCGACAAACCGCTCAACGGTCTCCAAAAGGGGTTCTTCCTGGAGCATGGTTGATGCATAACGTAGGACATATCCCACGGTCAAGCGCTAAAGGTGGGATAAATCCCAGCATGGCGGCGAAAGGCGTTTTGTGGGATGCGTCCCACATGACAGGATCGCAAGAAACACCGCTGCAATCGTTCGTCAGGTTGGCGATCGAGCAAGCGCCGCGGGCTCGGGACCACTATGATGGTCTGATCCAAAAGATGGCGGGCACCAAGGGGAAGCCGCTTTACGATCTTTCGCGCGGGAAGGGGTTGCGACCGAGCGTCGCCATGTTGACGCATATGGCGGCGGCGCTGGATCAGCCCGTTTCGCTTCTGACGCGGGCTGCGCAGGGTGAAGTAGTCCAGCCGCTTCCTATTGACGGTCAGGGTGTGAGGCGGCCGGATGTAGAGCCAACTATCGGGTCAGCCGATGGCGACGGCACAATTTCCCTCAAACGCATCAACCTGGGCTTCGCCATGGGCGATGGCACGAACCTCGACGACTATGTCGAGGAAGGCACGATCGACTTCGATGCGAACCTGCTGCGCCTGATCAGCCCGTCGCCGGCGCATCGCCTGGTCGTGGCAGACGGCGTGGGGGACAGCATGCAGCCGACCCTGCTCGACAGCGACATGATCGTCATCGACACGATGCAGAACCAGCTCAACAAATGGGATCGCATCTGGGCGATGAGCCTGCAGGGCGGCGGCGCGGTCAAGCGCGTCGGCCCGGCCGAAAAGGGCAAGGTGGAAATCATTTCCGACAATCCGGCCATCCCGAACCGCACCGTGCCGATCGAGGATGTGCGGATCATCGGCCGGGTGGTCTGGTCCGGCCGCCGGCACTGATGGTGTGGCCGGGCTCCAACTGGTTGCAACGCGCCAGATTGATTCGCCGCCAAAGGCACGGCAAATGTCGAAACGAAATATTTTCTTTCTCGTCGGGTTAACGCGTTGTTTTTTAGATGCAAATTTTTGAACCGCGCGGCCGGCCGCAATTGAAATCACAACGCCAAACCGCTATCTCATGAACCAACGGCTGGCTGGCACGTTTGGATCGTACACCGGCCATTAACAGTTTTTAGGTCATCGTCAGGTGACCGCAACGTGGGAGAAGCGACATGATCATGAAATCGAAGCGCGAAGGAGTTGGCGGCTAACTGAATGCCCCTCCTTACCACGCTATTTAATTTTTGGCACACCTACGGCTCCGACATACAAAACGGAGCCGTAGTTTTATCTGCTGTTGCCGCATTCCGGGTGATCCGGTCCGGCCGAGCTAACAGTCTTCGGCGAAACACGATGGATCTTATTCTCCATCAAGAGAGTGACCGCGAACTGATCGAGGCGCGGGCGGCTTTCAATGAATTGAAGGCTGGGACGGTTAAGCTCGCCACTTTCGGCACTTCCGATCAGAAAAATACGCCTGAAGCGCAGACATTGCGAAAAGTTCTCAATCTCCACGAATTGACGTCGGTGGCCATCGCGGAGGGAGTGATCGACGAATGTGTATATCGTCGTTGGTTCAACACCACTTTCACGAAGGACTATGAGGCCACGAAGTCCTACATTCAAGCGGCAAGGGTAACCTACGGCAATCCAAAGGCCTTTGTTGAATTTGAGAAAACGGCTGTTCGGTGGGAAAACGACAAGAATTGGGACGCTCCACCGGGCTTCTTTAAGAGGAAGTGGGATGCCATCGCTGGTGTAATTCGGGCGTAGAGATGTCGACCGACGGCATGTCCCTCATCATCGTCGGCGCTGACCATCCGAACAAGGATAAGTCGAACCGCCGATCGGAAATCCTCTGGTCACATCCGGGCGAGGAGGTGCACCTCGTCCCCGAACCCAAGAACCCGGTCGATCCCCAGGCGGTGGCCGTGTTCAGCGCGCGCGGCGTGCAGATCGGCTATGTGCGCGGCTTCCAGTGCCAGCTGATCCGCAGCTATCTTTCACGCGGGCGCATCACCGGCGCGATTTTTCAGTGCGCGCACGAAGAGGGGGCGGTGATCAGGCTCGGCCTTGATGGAGAGCCCCCTCAGCTTCCTGATAACGTTGGCGACCAGCCTGTCATTCCTCACCAGCGGCGACGCGCCGAGGAGCCGCCGGATCACGATGGCTGGTATCCGGACGAGATCTATCCTGACGACTGATGGGATACGTCCTACTTTATGATTGACAACGTGGGAAGTATCCTACTAACTATCTCCATCGCCTGATCACCCGCGCATCCCGCCGGGTCGCAAGACGGCGGGGAGATCACCATGCGTGTCCCGCATTATTCCGTGGGTTCGGCCGCCGCTCTGACGCTGTCCCGGCTGGAGCATTTGCAGCGTCGCGAAAGCCCGCTGAGCGTCGATGACCTGATCAAGATTGCGCGCTTCAACGCTGGTGAGGCGCATGCGCTGTTCGCCTCCGATCCCGTCACCGCCCGCGACTTCCTGCTGAACGGCGCCAGCCGCATGATCCGCGCCGCCGAGCAGTTGGAGCAGGGCGCTCCCGCCGCACCCCGGCCGGCCGCCATTGCGCCTGCGGTTCCCCGGTTCGACGTCATCGACTATGACGACCTCGGCAACCTGGACGTGGCGCTGTGAGCGCCGGCGTCTACTTCGCCGGCAAGGCGCTGATCACGCTCGCGGGCCTGTCCTCGCTCGCGCTGATCGTGCGCCAGTTCCAGCTCTATGCCGACAAGATGATCGACGCGCTGCTGATGAAGGATCGCCCATGACGGCGCGCCACCATCGCCGCGGCCGCGATCCGCTCATCGTCGCGCCGCAAACGCAATGGCAGGCCGAGCGCATGCGCGGACCGATCCTGCCCATGGCCCAGCCGTGCCGCCGCTGGTGGCGCAACCTGTGGAGGGCAGTCCGATGATCGACATGTCCGCCACCGCCTTCAGCCGCTTCCTGCGCGCCCGCGCCGCGGCGTCGCGTTCCCCACTGCCTGACCGCGCTGTTATCCCCCTGGCGGCGCGCCAGGCAGGAGCCTCGGGCGACCCTGAACCCCTCTCCCCGGGGTCGCCATCCCTCCCGCGCGGGTCGGCCGTCGAGGCCGGTCGATCCGCCATGCAATCCGATCCGGGCGACGAATGCGATTGCCCGTCCTGCCAAAGCGACTGCGCCGGCATCGCGCCGTGTGCGCGGGAGAATGATCAATGAGACAGCCGATCAACATCATCATCCACGATAGCCACATTGGCATTTGGCAGGATGACCCGGCCGACAGCACGTTTCGGGCCGAGATCTATGGCCCGCTTATACGGCAGATGCGCGAGCGCGGCTGGGCGATCGGTCGAAACGATCAGGTGCACCGCCATTATCGGTGTCTAAGCCCAGACCGTCGCGTGGGCGCTCGTGGCACCCTTCTTTGCGACATCGAGATCTCAGGGCGCGTGGTGAAGGTGGATTTCTGGTCGACCACCGCCAAGCAGGAAAATCGAAACGGCAGACGGTACGATTTCGACAAGATGGCGCGGATGAGCAAGCTTGATCGGCTGCGCGTCGAGCTGGAATTCCGCCGGATCGTTGCTTGGCTGGAAAGCCTTGCGCCCGTGGAAGTCAAACGGCGCGGCGGCGAAAATCTGTCGCCGATGGAGCGCATCCAAAAGGGCTATGCCGACAGCTGGCATTCGGACAAGGAGCTGGGCCGTCCGGTCTGCAAATATGATTACAACCGGAAGTCAGCTGACGGGCATTTGCTCGAACAGGGTCAGACGGTTTGGATACCAGACAGCAAAGGCCGCATGCTGCGCGGCCAAGCCTTCTGCAACCTCAACAGCATGTGGTGGGTGATAGCTGGCGGGGCGCTGTTCAACAAAGGCTGTTCCGATATTTTCGCAAATGTCCCTTGCGACCTGCGCACCAAGCGAAACGCCCGCGCCAGACGCAGCCGCCTCGAAAAGGAACTCCAAACCGCCGTCCAGCGCATGGACTATCGACGCGCCGAAACACTCAAGACGATCATCTTCGGAACTGAGCAGACGTTCATGATCTGGGCGCGGGATAAGCGCGCCTATTATCGCTCTCAATATGCAGGCTATTCGACCGACACCGCCGGTGCTGGCAGATACACGAAGGCCGAAGCGGAAGCCGAATGCCGCCGCGTCCCTCATGAGCTGGAGATGGTCTGCCCTGACGGGAGACATGTGTCTTTCGATGGGAGGGCAGCCGCATGAACGCACCCGCGCGCTTTGGCCATATTGGCGATGATGCCGTCCACATCGACTGCTGGCTGACCATCCATCCTGGCGACAGCCGCAATTGGAACCGCCGCCCTTCCGTCAAGCTGACAGCGGGCGAACCCGCGCTTAGCCGCGGCGAGCGCGGCATCAATGTCAGGCTGACACTGCCCCTCGCGCTGTTCGAAGCACCCAGCATCGTCGCGCGTATCAACGTCGCCGCGCCGACCGCGCCGGTGACCATCGACGCCAGCGCAGTGGCCGACGCGGTGAAGTCGGCAATCGGCATGGACGTCGATGTGCGCGTTGCAAATCCGGGGATCGAGCCATGAACACGCAGATGCTTGTTGAAGCCCTTGCCCAATGCAGTGACCAGTTCGCCTTCTACGCCGAGGAACATCGCAAGGCCGGGAAGGAAGAGAAAGCTGCCACCAATCAGCGCTTCGCCGATCTCGCAAACAATGCCCTGGCCGATGCTGAGCCCGAGATCAGCAACCCCACTGCATGGTTCTATGCTGGGCACTTCGACGCGGAGTGGTGGAGAAAGGGCGGCGCGGATCGCGAAAGCACGATCGCAGCGGCCCGGGCCGATATGCCGGGCGAAACGGTGTGGATTATCGAAGCCCGCCGGCTCGTGCCCGCATTCGACATCTTTGACGCCGCGCAGATCCATGAACAGCTTCAGGATGATGAATGCTGGGGTGAGGACGGCTGGGATGGGGGCCATATCGACGGGCCACACGCGATCGATCTGGAGAAGCGCCTGGCGGCGACGTTGCGGCGGTGGTTCGCTGAATGCTGTGACCTGGGCGGCGCGCAACTCGACTTCGTGAGCGGGCCTGAAGAGGTGCCGCCGGCATGAAATTCGGCGGCGATCTCGACCCGGCCGACCGCGTCACCATCGTTATGGGCAAATACGGCCCTGCGCACGCGATCAGGCAGCATGATGGCCGCTATGTCGTCTGCCCGCGCAAGGCGGCGCTCTGCAAGCTGTGCGCGGAGCAGGGAGTGCCCCAGATTGAGCCCGACCCGTTCGACGTCGCCTGCGACGCGCTGCGCGCCCACTGGGGCAAGCGCTGGGCGGAAAGCCACCGCCACCCGGCCGAGCTCAAGGATCGCGAGGTGTGGCAGGGCAGGGGGCTGCACATCGTCGCCCTGGCCGATGACGATCCGGCCGACCGAACGGTGCTGGTCAGCTTCGGCGACAATGACGCCGCCACCGCCGCGATCAGCGCGATCGTGCATGTGCATAACGAGATGATCGGGAGGCCGGATTGATGGCTCCGATCATTTATCATGGCACGCCAATGACGCCGGCCGCGGCGCTCCAGGCGATTATGCCAGGCCGCGCTGCCTGTGTGTCATTCTTCCGACCGGACAATTTGGAGGCGCTGCTGGCAATTTGCCCGCAGCTCATGTTTCGATCACGGCGCATTCAGCTTCTGGATGAAGGCCCTGCGCGCCGGGCGCGAATGGGACGAGTTCGATCGACTTGCTTGGTGGCTCGCCTATTATCAGTGGCTGGAGCCGCTGATCTGCCAGCCGGGTCGCTGGGCGATCATGCCCGACAGTCCTGGAGCGCCATCGCAGTTCAACGATGGCCTGTTAAACGACTGGCCATTCGGACCTTCGCGTGGCGCCCCTGTCTGGCACATGGACGGCTCCATAAATCGACTGGCGCGCCTGTGCGATCGTTTTCCTCGCGTCTGCATAGGATGGATCGGCGATCCAAAGAGGCACCCGGTCGGGTGCTGGGACTACCGCCGCGTGATGGACAAGGTTGCCGGGCTCATGGGCAATCGATGGCACCCGCTGCACATGTTGCGCGGGACAGCGGTTGCTTTCGACTACCCATTCATCAGCGCAGACAGCACGAGCCTGGCGCAGAATGGGCATCGATACCGGGTCAATATGGATCAGCGCGACATCTGGGGAGCCTATCCAACCGATCCGTGGGCCGGGCGGCGGGCTTATGCCGACAAATTGGAGGGGAGGCACCGTGAAAACCGCGCGACGTTTCATGTGCGAACAGCGGCTTAAGCGAGCGATGCTTCGCCGTTTAAATGCTGCCGACCAGCAGAAGGCCTTCGGCCTTAGCTACAGTGCCAGCGTGCGTATCGTTCCGGAGAGGATGGCATGATGCCCGATCCACTCGACCCGGCGGCGATCAGCGCCGCCGATGCCGCCGACCACCTCTATCCCGGCGAGCATCAGGCGGCCGAGCGCGCCGCCTTCTGCGCTGGCGCGGGCCTGGGCGCGGTGGCGATCGACATGGTCATCGCATCCCTGTCGCCGGTCCAGACGAAGCTGCTCGCGCGCCTGCGCCGTCATCCGGGCTGCTGGACCTATCGCGTCCAGACGCGCGGCGTGGCGCTCCAGACCTGCATGGCGCTGGTGAAGCGCGGGATCATGATGGACGGCCCGCACCGGCCGTTCGAGCATGGCGGCAATGGCGTCGTGAACCTGACGCCCTTCGGCGCCGCGCTGCGGGACATCATCATAGGGAGGGCTGCAAGGTGAAGGCGTGTGACTTCCCCGGCGCGCGACGCATCGGCGCGCCCGCGAACTGGGATGCTGAATTGGACGGCGCTGTCGGCACGATCTTCGTAACCGACGCGGTCGACGTGCTGTCGGGCCAGAACTTCATGTATTCGGTCTACCAGCCAACTCCGGAAGATCTGGCTGCGCTCAATGCCGGCGGGGCGATCCGCCTCGGCATCATGGGCCGGGCCCATCCCGTGTTTCAACTGTGCGTGCTGACGCCGCGCATTTGCGAGCAGGCGGACCTGCGGCCCATGTGGGATTTGGGGGAGCCGCTGTGAGCGCGATCATCTCCCCATGCGGCACCTATCGCTATCGCCTGGAGCGCGATGGACCTGGCGAAGGCGCAACCGCGATCGTCATGGTCAATCCGTCGACGGCTGATGCGACCGAGGATGATGCCACCATCCGCAAGCTGCTCGGCTTCGGCGCGCGATACGGCTGGGGCCGGCTGATCGTCGGCAATCTCTTCGCCTATCGATCGACTGACGTCCGTGCGCTGGCCGACGCTGCCGATCCTGTCGGATCGGACAATGGCTATAGGCTCTGCGAGATATTCCTTGATGCGCAGCGGTGCATCTTCGCCTGGGGGCCGGCCGGAAAGCTGCCGCGCCGGCTGCGCGATCAGTGGCGCGAAGTCGACCGTATCGCGCGGGCCATGCACCTTGAGCCGATGTCGATCGGCGCGCCAGCCAAGGATGGCCACCCCTGCCACCCGCTAATGCTGCCCTACAGCCGAACATTGCAACCATGGAGCCTCGTCTGATGGGCCTCGCGCTTGAAAAGCTGCCCGACTGGCCGGCGGCAATGAACCGCGACTGGGCGCTCGCTTATACCGGCGTCGGCAGCGACCAGATGAAGGAATGGGAGCGCGCCGGCCGCGTCCGCTTCCGCCCCCGCGGGCCGCGCGGCTCGATGCTCGCCCTGCGCGCCGACCTAGATGCCGCGCTCGCCGACCTGTTCGGCAGCGAGGGTAAGGGGGGCATCGAATTCTGATGGGAAAGGCGATCGTCAGACTGCCGGCCTATGTCACCCGCGTGCGCTTGGCGTCGGGAGAGCATGCCTATTATTGGAAGCTGCCCGGNTGGGCGACCGCCAAGGATCCGAAGACNGGNAAGCGGGNGCCNGCCNTGCGNCACGGCCANCCGTGCCCGCTCCATTCCTGCGCGCTGGGCACAAGTCACGACGCGGCGGTAGAGAAAGCGGAAGCGCTCAACGATGCGCTGAAGGAATGGCGCCTGGGCGCGGAGCGCCGCACCCTGAAGCCCGGATCGATCGCGTGGCTGTTCGACTGGTATCGCCAGCAGGAGCGCTTCACGAAGAACAAGCCGAAGACGCAGCGCGACTATCGCCGGCTGATGGACGTGCTGGTGGATTATCCGACCCGCGCCGGTGGCAAGCTCGGCCATCGCATGGCGTCGAGCATGGACGGCGAGAGCGCCGACGCCCTCTATGCCAAGCTGAGGATCGAGAAGGGCGAGCGCGAGGCGTCATACGCCATGCAGGTCTGCCGCCTCGTCTGGAAATGGGCGACGCGCCACAAGCGCACCACGGGCGTGAAGGACAATCCTTTCGCCGGCATGGGGATCAAGAGCACGCCAGCAGGCGAGAATCGGCCGACCAGCCGCGCCGAATATGACAGCTATCGGGAAACCGCCCGGGCGATGGGCTATCAGAACATGGCCGCTGCCGCCGCGCTCTGTTTCGAAGCATGCCAGCGTGTCAGCCACGTCTTTGGCTTTTGGCCCGATGAGGAGGCGGTGACGGATGGTCGCGAACCGCCGGCGGGGCTGCAATGGTCGGTCTACAAGCCGGGCGTCGCACTGGCGCTGATCCAGCGCAAGACGGGCAACCCTGTCTGGCTCGACCTGACGATCGATGTGGAAGGGGAGACGGTCCAGCTATATCCTGACCTTGAAGCGGAGCTGATGACGCTCCGCGAGCGGGCGGCGCGCGACGATTATGGCCAGCCGACCGGGGCGATGATCCTGGACGAGCGCACCGGCCGGCCGTTCGATCCGCGGTGGATGTCGACCGTCCATCGCCGGATCTGCGACAAGGCTGGTCTGCCCAAGCAGATGACCTTCACCGGGTTCCGCCATGGCGGCATCACCGAGATCGGCGACGCTGGCGAAACCGACGTCCGCCCGATCTCCGGCCACAAGACGCTGGCCCAGACGCAAACCTACAACAAGGCCACGGCGGAAAAGGGGCGACGCATTGCCCTCAAGCGCCGTGAGCATGTCCAGGCGCTCGGTGAGCGCGAACCGAAGGAGGATTAATATGGGACGGCCAATAACGACCGAGGCGCACACCCGGTCACACAGGATCATTCTGGATCACAAGGAGCTGGAACTCCTAATTGCTACAGCTGCGGCCGGGATGGTCGAAAACTACAAGCCGCGGATCGGCAAGCCTGGGGTCAGCTTCAAAGTCGACCTAGTAGATGCGACCGAGGGAAGCCCGCCATATCGCGTCGGCACGAGGGCCGTCATCACCATTGTCGAGGACCTGCTGCCCCAGGCTTCTGGGCCAGGAACATCTAGCGAACAGGCTTGATTTGTCGAAATGACGGTCGAAACGCATGTCGAAACGACGCGCGCCCGCCATAAGAAAACCGTTTGATTTCAACGGTTCCAATGGTGAGTCCAGCTGGGCTCGAACCAGCGACCTACTGATTAAAAGTCAGTTGCTCTACCGACTGAGCTATGGACCCCCGAAGCGGTGGACGACGCCCTAAAGGGGGCGG
>NZOF01000156.1 GCA_002695185.1 Erythrobacter sp. | reverse complement strand
AAGGCGAAGCCCGTCCAGCCTGGCCCGCCGTCGCCATATTCGGCCTGCATCGCCTCCGTGAAGGCGCGGATCCAGTAGAGCGGCGATCCGGTCCAGCTGTCGCCGACCATCGCGAAAACGATCGGCGTGGTGGCGACACCCAGCTTGATCGAGCGCAGGCGGCTCGCCGTCTGACGCATCCGATCCGGCGCGTAGACGGATCGCTGGCCGTAGGGCATCGTCAGCGCGGTCAGATAGGCATTGCCGGCGCGATCGGCGACATCGCCGCGCAGCCGTCCGCGCCCATCGACCCAGACCGGCAGGCGCAGGTCCGCCGACATGATCACTGCGGCGTCGCCGTCCACCGTCTGGCCATCATAGCGCAGGCCCGAAACCGCCCGGGTGAACTGGTCCAGCGGGGTCAGGGCGGCGCCGTCCAAGGTGCGCAGGTCCGCGTGAAGCCGCCCGTGGCCATCTATCCACCAGGGCACCCGGCCGCTTGTCGGGTCGTAGAAGGATGCCGCGTCGCCATCTACGGTCTGCCGATTGTAAAGCGGGGCATAGGGATTGCCCTGATGATCGGCCGCGGAAATGCGCAGCACGCCGGCGGCTGTGATGAACCCGACCTGCCGGCCCGTGGCCGGGTCGATGATCAGCATTGCGTCGCCATCGACAGTCTGTCCGGTATAGCTCAGCCCGGCCGTGGCTGCCTGCAACTGGTCGGGCTGCACCGCGCTTTGTGCCGCACCGACCAGATCCTGCGCGACGCTGGCGGCGGACTGGGCCGCATCCTTCGCCGCGATCGAATCGCCTACCAGCGCCTCGATCGCCGACAGGTCGCCCCCCCCGGCTGCAATAACCTGCAGCCGCGCCAGGGACGGGACGTAGATGGTCTGCCCGGACGCGTTGATCACGGGATAATAGCCGAGCGCGCCTGTCTTCCCACCCTCGGCATTGAAGCTTTCGGGATCGTCGATCGTGCCCGCCAGCAGCTTGGTCTGCGAATTGGCCCACAACTCATAGGTCGAAAAGAGCGAGGCGTTGCGCTCGATCAGCGCCGCCAGTTGATCTTCAGCCGCCATTGCCTGCGCTCTCCGTGTCCGCCACAGCAGCCAGCCCGCGCAGCCGCGCCAGCTCCAGCTTCGCCAGGGTCGCCATGTCGCCGCGCATCTTGACCCACGCCGCAACCCGCTTGCGCGTGGCCGCGTCCAGCGGTTCGACCGTTGCGCTCATCGCGGTCATGAGCGCGTCGACCTCCTCGCTTGCCAGAAGGGCGACGAACGCCTCCGCCGCGCCCAGCGAAGCGGCGGCCAGACGGCGCTCCAGTTCGTCCTTTTGCGCGCGCATCTCTTCGATTGTCGGCTCGGTGTCCGCCAAGGTCTTGTCCTTTCGATGATGAGGGCAGGTGGTGTTAGGGTTGCTCGACCGCGATCACGCTTGTGCGCTGCGTCTGAACCGGGAATGTCATGTTCGTGCCGTTGATCGTCGGCTGGCTGAAGGCGGTCCAGCGCAGGCGGATAAGCACGCCGGACAATGCGCCAGGGGTCCAGGCAAAGGTCCCGGCCGCGGCCATGGTCCATTTGATGGTGTCACGAACAGTGGGATCGCCGTCGACCACGACCAGCCGCTCGGTTTCATTGGCGCCGATCGTCGTCAGCAAGGTCCAGTTGTCGCCGTCGCTGCTCCATTCCAGCGCCAGCGTTCCGCCGCCCGCGCCGGATATGGATGCGGTGCCGGCGTCCGCCGTCTGCTCCCGCGTGAACGATGCCGACATGTTGACGTTGATGGGGGCGCCCATGCTCTGGAAAGGGCCGACGACGATGAAGGCGCTCGGCGACACCGTTGTGGACGTGCCCTCATTCTTGAGGATGCCGCTCGACAGTGACCCGTTGAAGCGCGCGTTGCCGCTGACATCCACATATTTGATGGCATTGGCCTCGGTGCACTGAGACAGATCGGAAACGACAGGCCCGGTCCATTCCAGGAACTGATCGGTCGACCCGAAGGGGCGCCCGCTGATCGTCATCACAGATCCGCCGACAATGACCTGACGACCGTCGCCAAATTCATACCGGTCACCGCTTGAGTCGGAGTAGACCCGGAATTTGTCCGCCATGACGGTGAAGTCCGATTCCTCCCCATTGTCGTTCAGACGCACGCCAGACACCACAGGCGCGCCGCCAGGGCCTTCACGCACGATGCGCACGCCCCACTGCGCGGACAATCCGTCGACAGACTCCATCAGCATCAACACGCTGGCCGTGTTACCGTCGACGGTTGTCTGCACCGCGCTCAGGTCGGACGCGATGGCGCCATCCTCCGCCGCACGCGCTATCGCCTCGCTTTCGACAGCGGCGGACACGTCGGCGATGTCGCCGCTCAGCGTCGCCGCCAATGCTTCGCGGGCAGTCGCTTCCGCCTCGTCGCCGCTGGCCCGCACGCTCGCCTCATTGATGATCGCGGCATTCACGTCGGCCAGATCGCTGGCGATGCTGGCCGCCAGCGCCTCGCGCGCGCTGGCCTCCGCTTCGTCGGCGGTCGCGCGAGTGCTCGCCTCAGAGCCGATGGCGGCCATGACATCGACGATCTCGCCATCCACGTCCGATCGCAGCTGCGATATCGCTAGCTCTCTCTGCATCGTTTCGGCGCTGTCCGCGTCCGCCCGCGTGGTGGCTTCGTCCAGGATGGCCGCCTGAAGATCGATGACCGCGTCATCGATGTGGGCCTGGACCAATGAAACCGCCAACTCGCGCTGCGCTGTTTCGGCCGCGTCAGCGCTCGCGCGAACGCTGGCTTCATCGCTGATCGCGGCCATGGCCGCCGCAACCCCGTCAGTCGCTGCGGCTTCGATCTCGTTGACCATCTCGACTATGGCGATGTCACCGTCGATCCGCTCGCTGATCTCGCTGCGGACGCGTGTGGTGATTTCCTTGCCGTCCAGATGCGTCAGCCGCTCCCAGCGCGCCTTGCGCTCTTCGCCCAGCATCTGCGCCTCGAACAACGCCAGGGCGTGATTTTTCGTTCGGTCGATCAGCGCCAGCGCGCCACCCACGATATCATCGGGATCGGTGACCGAACCCAGCGCCAGCAGCGCGGCGATCACATTGCTGGCCGTCGTGCCGCCCACCGCTGTGCCATCGGGGGCTCCCACGGTTGCCCCGTCCTGCGGCTTGGGATGCGCAGGATCATCGTCGACGATGTCGCCCCAACTGACATCGCCGGGATCGACCTGCAGCGGCGCGATCTTGGCGGCCGCGCTCAATCCTTCGACCGACAGCGACAGCGTGCTGACATTCTGTCCGACCGCGATCGAGAAGTCTTTGAAAAAGCCGTATATGGTGACGCTTTCGCGCCCCTCGTCGCCGATCCACAGCGACGGGATCGCGCGAACCCGCGCGATGCGCCCGGCAACGACGTCCAACGCGTCCGTCGCAATCAAGGCGCGCACATTCATGCGCTTCGCCCACGCGCGCTCGACGACAGTCACTTCGCCGAAGTCGTCGGTTTCCTTTCGGCTGTAATCGGTGATGCCGGCGGTCGGCGACGCTTCCGTGATGCCCAGGCCGACCAGTTGCCCGAACAGCAGCGTGCCTACCGATACGGCACCGGGTCCTGTAATCGTGACGGTGAACGCCTCTATCACGTCCGGCAGGTCCAGGAACGCCACCATTCCCGGCGTCGCTGTGGGCGACAAGGTCCGGTCATAGCCTTCCGCCTGCACCCGGACGCTATGCGCCGTCACATCCAACAGCGCCACCGCGTTGATAGGGTCCAGCGCAACCAGCGTCACCGTGATCGCTTCGGCCGCCTCCGTCGCCGACCCAAGCGCCTGGTCGAACATCGCCCAGCGATTCGTTGCCCCGATGTCGATCCACAGGCCTGCCGCAGCGATGGGCTCATTGCCCTGATTATTGTCTGCGGCGCTTTCGAAGATGCGATGCATGCGGATGACGCGCGCGCCCAGGTCATAGTTCGCATCATCGTCCCACAGCGGGTAATCATCCTCATCAACGCTGCTGGATCGCAAGGCGATATTGGTGACGGGCTGCAGCAGGCGCAGCGACGACACTGCATTGGCTGGGGCTGGATCGCCGCCAGGATCATGGAAATCGCCGCCTTCGACCAGCCCTTCGATCGTCAGCGTGCAGAAACTGACCGGCGGGATCGCCAGGTCGATCGAGAATTCTTTGAAATAGCCGCGAAAGGACAGGCTTTCGAAGCGATCGTCGGCGACCCAGAGCGCCGCCTTGGCGCGCAGCGACGCCAGATCGCGCTGGATCTGATCGACATTTTCGCTCGGCACCTTGACGCGAACAGACATGGTGCGCGCGAAATCGCGGGGAACCACGGTCGTGACGCCGAAGTCATCGGTTTCGCGCCGGCTGTAATCCACGATCCCGACGGTGGGCTCACTCTCGGTCGCGCCGATCGCAATGGCCCGACCGTCATCGGTTTCCACCCTCATGCGGCAACGCCCGCTACGCTGATCGCCTGACCGCCGCTTGCCGCCGACACATCCTCCAGCTTGCGCTTGATCGCACCCGTGTTGCCAGCATTGGCCGCATGGCCGCTGTTATTCTCGCTGCGCATCTGCGCCACTTCCTCGCGCAACGCGCGCAGCTCCGCCGCCAGATTGTCGTTGGACGCGCTGGCGGGCGCCGCCTGCGCCGTGCTGGCCGCCGCAGCGAGCGTCGCCGCCTCGGGCCCGCCCGACAGGATCGCGCCGCCGCTCGTCGCGACACCCGCGACACCGCCCAGGGCGCTGATCACCGCATAGGTCTCTTCCAGGCTCGCCGCCGTCAGGGCCTTGATCCGGTCCAGCTCCTGCCGGCTGGTGGCGGACAGCGACGCCGCGTTCAGCAGCGACTGCGACAGGCTGACCAGCTGCCCGGCCGCGTCCTGGTCGCCCGCGCGCGCGGCGGCCGTGGCGGCGTTGAACTGGCCCATCAGCGTGGCGAAGCTGCCGCCACTCGACCCGTCGGTGATGCCGCGGATCCGGTTGACCTCATCCAGGATGCTGTCGCCGATCGACGACCAGGCTTCGCGCAGCTGGTCGGCCGCATCGGCCGCTTCCTTGGCGTCCTGCAACGCCCAGATCTGCTGCTGCAGCGCGCGGTTGCTTTCGTCCAGCTGCGCCAGCTCCATTTCGCGGATCGCGGCGGTGTTGCCCTGTAGTTCCAGCAGCTGTTTTTCCAGATCCTGCCGTTCGGACAGGATGTCGGCCGCGCTCTTCGCGCCGTTGAGCGCGGATTGCAGGTCGGCAAAGGCCGGCGCCAGCTGCAACAGCGTGGCATAGGTCGCCTGTCCCGCTGCCGTGGTCAGGTCCTGCGCCTCGACCAGCGCGCGGAAGCCCGCAAGCGACGATGGCATGGTTAGACCCAGGCTTTCGAACACGTCGGTGAACTGCGCCGTGCGCGCTGCCGCCTGTTCGGCCGCGGTGTAATAGGTCTCGAAATAACTGCCGGCCGCGTCGGTGAAGTCGGACAGGCTCTCGAACTGGCCCGCCAGCGCCATCTTCATGTCGATGCTCATCAGGCTGGCTGACGAACCCAGCATCGTCAGAGTCGACGTGACGCTCTCCACGGTGGACGACACGCGCACGAGCGTCTCGAACAGCCCTTCGCCGACCTGTTGGAAGCGCTCGATGCCGGGGAACGCCGCTTGCGCCATCTGGTCGGCCGCCGCTCCGAATACCGCCGTCAGCTTTTCTTCAATCTCTTCGCCGGTCAGGCCTTGCAGGTCGATCTTGCCGATATTGACGACAAAGCCGTTCAGCTTCTGCTGGATCGCATCGGTCGCCAGCCCCAGCGGCCCGGCCGCCGCCAGGATCGCGTCATTGAACTCGCGCAGGATCAGCGTGAACTGGTTTTCCAGTCCCGCATCGGCATCGGCATATTGCGTCCGATATTTGGTCGACGTCGTGATGCCGAAGAATTTCTTCTTTTTCTGGATGTCGCTGTAATAGGACGCGTCGAACCCGCCGGTCAGGATATCGCCCAGCGACTGCGCGTCACCGTAGAGGCCGCTGCCTACGACCTTCGTCTTGGTGCCGAACAGGCTGCCCAGCAGGCCGCCGATGATCGGGATGTTGGACAGGATCGATCCGACGCCGCTGGCCTTGAACCCTTCGGCAACGCCCTGCGACGCGTTGACGTCGCCCGTGCGCAGCACCAGCGCGGCAAAGCCGCCGATCTGGTCCTCGATCGAACTCAGCGACGCCGCCATCTGGCGCGAATAGCCCAGCATGACGGTATCGACCTCCTTCAGGCTCTCGATCGCGCGCTTGATGCTGTCGGACTTGGTGGTGACGTCGCCCAGCACCGTGCCGGTGCCGTCGTTCGATTTGGGCAGGCTGTTGCTGCCGCCGAACGACCCCGCCACCGCAACGCCGATCGAGGCGAGAGCCGCGATGGTCGCCGCCCCTGCCGCCAGGTTGAGCGGGAAGGGCAGGGAGGAAATGGCCGACACGACGGCCTCCACCGCCTTGGTCGCGGTGCGCGCGCCGCTCTTGGCGATGGACGATGCGGTTTCGATGGCATCCTGCGCCACTGCGCGAACGGATAGGGCGAACTCGACCGCGCGGAATGCCTTTTCCGCCGTCTCCAGCGCCTTGTAGCCGTCGGAGCCTTCCTTGAAAAACCCCTTCGCGGCATGCGTCATGTCGCCATAGAGTCCGACCTGCGCAGTCAGGCCGCGCACGGCATAAAGGGCGTTGATCTGCTGTGTCCGCTGCACGCGGGCATTCTCGTCCGCCAGCTGACTGGCAAGGCGCAGCTCAGCCGCCTTGGAACTGTTCAGCCGCTCTTGATCGGCCAGATAACTGGCAAAGGTCGATGCCATGCCGCCCAGCGCCTCGCCCGCGCGGCCGAAGGCATCAGCGATGCCGTTGGCTGCCAGGCTGACATTGGTCGCGACGGCGTCCAGCAGGTCCGCCTGATAGCGCAGGCTGTCATTATAGGCCTCGGCGCGCAGCTGGCGCTGCAGGTCGAGATCGGCGATCTGGACTTGCTGGGCGATAAATTGCTCCGCCTGCTGCCCCACGAAATTATTCCGGGCGGCCTCCTGGGTTGCTCGGATCGTCGCCAGGGCCTTGACCCGTGCGGCATCTGTGGCGCCGATCAGCCGCAGCTCTGCCTGCAACTCCGTGATGCGGTCCGCGCCCGCTTCCATCGCGGCATTGAACGATGCGGTGCGCTCGGCAGCCGTCAGCTGCTCCCGCGCCTTGCGCTGATCGTCCAGCGCGCGCTTGGCCGCCTCGATCTCCTTCACATAGCCGCGCTGCTGCGCCACCTGGAGCGCGGCGAGCAACGGCAGATCAGCAATCTGGTCGCGCACCAGGTCTGCGGCGCGCTCGGCGGGGATCAGACCGGCCGACACCATCGCGTTGACACGCTCCTGCGCCGCCACCTGTTCGCGCGTCGCCAGTGATGCCTTGGCGGCGTCGGACACGCGCTGCGCGATCGTCAGCCGGATCTGCCGCTCCACCGCAGCCTCGATGTCGGCCCGCTGCTTGATCGCCTGGCTTTCGGCCTTCACCCGCGCTTCGGCGACCAGCGCCGCGGCGCCGGAGACCTGATAGGCATCGGCCAGNGCGTAGAGGTTGCGGATCTGCGCTTCGGTCGCGGCGGCCTCACGCGCCAGCTTTTCGGCATGCTTGTCCGTCTTTTCCGACCGCTTCTTCAGGATGTCGTCACGCTGCTTGTCCAGGCGCGCGCGGGACGCGGCGAAGGTGTTTTTCTCGATGTCGCCGACCAGCGTGGACATCCAGTCCTTCGCCCGCTTCGTTTCGGCCGCTACGCTGTCGCCGAACGTGCTGGCGACCTTGCTCGCCGCGCCCTCATAGAGGTTGGTCACCCGGTCGATAGTGACATTGGCGATCTGGCCGAAAAGCTCGAACCCCAGCAGGTCGTTGGCGCGGCGGGCAAGGCCGTTGATCCCCTCGATCGACGCATTCACCATGGACTCCAGCTTGGCAATGGTCGCGTTGGTCGCCTGGGCGACCAGATCGCCCATGGCGGAAGGCAGCATGGCCCAGGTCGCGACGACGGCCTTGTAGCCGCCGACGAACGCGCCATAGATCTCGGCGACGAAATTCGCGACCGTCTGCACATCATTCGGCGAAAACAGCCAGTCGATCAGCTTCTTCGTATTGCCGGAAATGTTCGTGCGATCGTCGAACGTTTTCCAGATACCGTTCATGATGTCCCCGGACGTGACCGTCACATCCTTCAGGCGGTCCATCTCCTTTGCGGTCAGCCCCAGCGTCGACGCATAGGCTTTGAGGCCCGCGTCATCGTTCAGCTGATCGTGCCAGCGCGAGAATGCCACGCCGGCGACGGCAAGCCCCGCCGTCACAGGCGCAAAGCGCAACAGCAGCGCGCCCATCTGGAGCGCGAACCCCTTGATGCCGCCTTCCGCCATCTGCGCCACCTGGAAGATCTGACCGGCCTGACTGGCGAATATCTGCATTGGCGCCGCGCCCATGGCGGCCATGGTGGCGATGTCGTTGATCTGGAACGACAGCTGCGTCAGCGTTCCGCCATGCTTCGACGCCACGCGCGTCGCATCGTCCTGCACGGCGCTCAGCTGGCGCAGACGGCCGGTGAGCACTTCCTGCTGTCGCGCATATTCCGGCGCAGCGGTCGCGCCGGCTTGGTAGAGCCGCGTCGATTCGGCGATCTCGTCATTCAGCCGCTTGGTCGCCGCATAGAGCGGGTCGGTCGACATGCGCATGTGCTCGGCCGCGGCGGCATCCGCCTCCAGCGCCGCCTGCGATCCCCGCACCATGGCAGCCAGGCGCGCATGTTCGGCGGTCAAGCGTGCGGTGGCTTCTGCCTCGGCGCGGATCTTGGCGGCAGCGGCATCGCGATCGGCGATCTTCTGCGCCGCCTCGGCTTCGCGCATCGCCTGCACGCCCTGTCGGACCTTCAGCTGGAAGATGTCATGCGCGACCGCCGCCGCCTTGATGGCGCGCGCCTCCGCTTCCGCCGCCGCTACCGCCCGCTGCGCCGCGATTGCCTTGTCCTCAGCCATCGCCTGCGCTTCCTGGCTGGCGCGGCGCGCGGCGGCGAACTGTTTGTCATACAGCGCCGCCTCTTCGGCGCGCAGCCGGTTGGCAAGGTCGATATTGCCGACGCTTTCCGCTGACGCCGCCAGTTCGGCGGCGCGAAGCGCGCGCAGCTCATCACGCGTCTTGCCGAAGCTCGCATTCTGGCGCTCCAGCTGGCGCACCATCGCTTCGCCGGCCTTCTCGACACGGGCGAATTCCTGCGCCGCCTCGCGCCCCGCGCGGGTCGCGGCGTTCCGGAAACTATCCATCTCGACCACGGCGCCGCCCAGCTTGACCATGCCGCTGGTCGCCTTTTCGATCCGGGCGGCCTCCTGCACGATCCGCCCTTCTGTGCTGTCCATGGCGGCCTGCAGCTGGCGCAGCGTGTCGAATGAACCTTCGGGATCGATCGTGAAGCCGACGCCCAGACCGGGACTGTCATTGTCCATGGGGTGTCTCCACGATAGAAGGGCTGCCCGGTTGGGCAGTGAGAGGGATGGTGATGATCAGGGCGATGGCAGCGATTGCTGCATTCTCATGGACGACAGGCGCGATGGCGGAGCCTACCTACCTCGTATGTCAGCTGGTCCAAGAAACGGGTCTTATTCCAGTCGAAATAGCTTTGGATGAAGATAACCAAAAGGTGACGATCGGCTTACCCAGCGGGCGCACTGTCTCGCGTGACGGGTTGTTCGGTCCAACCGAGATCAAGGTCGTTGACGATCAAACGACGTGGATCATTAACCGTGTTTCGTCTTCGCTACGTCGCACATTTGCCTTCATGCCACTGAGCGACCCGGGCGAGCATGGAGAGTGCGCCGTCAAAGCCGCGCCCGCAAAACGAGCATTCTAGTCGGACAGTATTGGTGAAGGTTCAGCGTTCATCCGGGCAGCAGCCGCTGTTTCCAACTATCCCACGATTTGATGGTGCCAAACTTAAGAGGCATCATCAGGTCCAGTTTGACGCCGTAATGACCCTCATTGCCTGCGCCATCGTCCCAACCACCAACAATTTTTGCGCGACATAGCATGCCCTCGGGATCCTCGCGGCCCAGGTCTTTAAGACATGACCTGTAACGGCGAGCATCTTTTCGCGCTAAATAGCCAACGATCAGAATCTTTCCACTCGCGAAAACGATGAAGACGGCAACCGCCTTATCGTCGTGCAGATTATCGTCATGTCGAACAAGGGCTGCCAGGCAGTCAAGATCATGCCCTGATGGAGACTTTGGACCTGCGATCCAGCTTAGGTGATTTTGCCGGTGGCTCTCACCAACGATGTTGAAATCGAAACGGCCGTTACCCTTCATCAACATGACCACGCTGATCACTCCCCGCAAAGCAGATGAGTGTGGCAACGTGACAATCAGATCGGAGTGAGTCGAGTCACCCCAGCACCGACCGCAGCCGGGCAAGCTCCAGCTCTTTTTCCCGCTCCGTCGGCGCTGCCCGCCACGGCGCCGGACAGTTCTCGCTCTCGGCGCTGCGCCCTTCCGCCACATAGGCGACTGAGAGCGATCGCAGCAGGCGGGCCTCCCACGGCGCAAGGTCGATGCCTGTCCGCCGGCACCATGCATCGATGGTAAGCCAGCTGATCGGGCCTGAGCCCATGCCGGCCGCTTCGGAAAGGCCGATCTCCACCAGCCGGTTGATGATGTGAGGGGCCGGGTTGGGCGGCATCTGCGGGACGATGCCATCCCGCTTGTATCGCTCCATCCGGCTGATCGCGGGCGGCTGATCCTTCGCCGCCGCCCGCTTCGTTCCCGCTGGCGGCTTGGGCGTGGCATGCAGCCACGCCATTTGCCGGACGTAAAGCTTCAGTTCCCGGTCGATCCGGGCTTGAAGTTTCCCCAGTCCTTGACCGCCTTCATGATCTGCTGGGGAATGAAGCCGAGCGTGATATCGGCGTAGAGGGCCTTGAACAGATCCTTGCCCTGCGCGCCGGCGGCGGGTGGATAGGTGAAGTTTTCCAGCGCGACCGTCAGGTCGGCCAGATCCTCGGCCTGCTCGTTGGCGCGCTGCTCGGGGGAGGCTACGGACACCTTGCCGTCATTATCCTGCATGCGCTTGACCGCGCGATTGGTCTGGCGCGCCTCGATCGCGGCGAACTGCTTGGAGCCCGGCCCATAGATGACGATGCGGACAGGCTTGCCCTCGGAATAGAGATGCTCGCCGTCGGCACCCTTGAGGTGAATGGCGGCGGTGTCCTGCACCGCCTGGCTGGTAATATCGAACATAAGTTAACGTCCTTCGCGGGAGGGTGCACCGACCCGACCCGCCACCCGCGATGTGCGGGGCGGGCCGATGCGCAGTGACCGGCTGCTGCCGGAATGGAGAGAATCAGGCCGAGCGGACGACCTTCTTGCTGAGCTCGATGGTCGGGTTGACCATGATGATGCTGTCGGCGTTGCCGATATTCTCGGGGTAGCCGAACGCGCGGCCCTGCGACCAGCGCTTCTCGCCGGTCGGATAGGTGACCTGGATCGAGTAGAGCGCGTTATTGTCCGGTTCGGCGGCCGTGCGCAGCAGCGTCTGCCCGGCATCATCGTCATTATGCGCGATCGCGGGCTGCAGCGAGCCGAAGTCGGTCGACCCCTTGTGCTTTTCCTTAGGGCCATCGAGCGGCTGGAATTCCACCTTGTTGGTGGTCGCGCCGATGACGCCGATCTGCTCGACGCCGCCAATCTTCGTGAAGGTAAGGGCGCCGTAGCCTGCAGCGTCTTCGGTGGCGGGAAGGGCAGCCGAGATCGCGATCATCGTGCCCGCAGCAGTGGTGGATGCCATGGTATTTCTCCTGTGTGGCGAGCCGGACTATCCGGCGGAAACCGTCCGCGCGGGCGGACGAAGGTCGTATCAGGCCTTCTTGGTATCGGCCTTGGCGTCGGCGGCGCCGGTGGCGGCTTCTACCAGCCCGGCCGCCGCGTAATTGGTGAACTCGCCGTCGGTCAGGTCGATCGCCTCGCCGGCCGCATAGCGTTTGTTCGTGCCGGCATCGTTGAAGTTGCGCAGCACCTTCGCCTTCTTCATGGTGGACATGGATATTCTCCTGCTAATCCTCAGCGTCCCAGCTGATCTTGAAATCCTGTGTTTTTTCGAAGCTGCCGCCCGGGCCATTGACGTCAGGCCCCATGCCGGCGGTCAGGATCGACACGTTGCGCCCGCCGCCCAGCTGTCCGGTCTTCCCGGCGCACGCGCGCCGCACCGCCGCGATCACCGCCTTGCGATTGCGGTGACTGGCGGCGCGCACCGTGACGGAAACCCTGTCCGTACGCCGCACCAGCGCCTCGCGCGTCAGGGGCTGCCGATCAGTCGAACTGGTGCCATTCACCAGCAACGCGTCCAGCGCGATCCCTTCCGGCAACAAACCGGCCTTGATCCGCTCCGCGGGAACCAGCTGCAGCAGCGCGGCGTCCTCCAGCAACAGCGCGCCGATGATGTCGCTGCCTTCCAGCACCGTCATTCCTCGCTCCCTTCGTCCGTGACGGCGATGCCGCGCCGGGAAACCCGCGCATTGATGTAAGCTTGGGCGGCGCGGATCGCGTCCTGCTCCTTCACGTCCAGCGCGGGCCGTAGGAACGGGTGTGGCCGCGCGCCGGGATGCCAGACCGTGCTGCCGACGAACTTGCCGCCGATCACCAGCGACGCATTTCCACCCGCCTCGCGCGTCTGGACATTGATACGGCGAACCGATCGACCCTCGCGCTGGCTGTCATCGACGCTGATGAAGTGTGCATCTGTGCCATATTCGAGCCACAGCGCTCGGGACCAGATATAGCCAGGCTTCACCGTCACCGTGACGACTATCCGACCTTCATCCTGGCGCGACTTCACGATCACGGCTTCAGCAACGTCATCGGAAGCCGATCGGCTTTTTGCTTCCTCGGCGATCACCCTGCCGCCCGCGCGCCCCGCTCCGCGCAACATGCGCGTGATCTGGCCGGGAAGGTCGTTCATGTAGGCTCGGACTTCGCTTTTCCCCGTCACCGTCGGCATCACGCGGCATTCCCGGCCGGGCTGTACTCCTCGACCATGAACTCCAGCGCCTCGCGCCGGCCAAGCTCGGCGGGGCCAGACACGATCTGCATAATACGGTCGCCCATGACAAAGCGCATGGCCGACGTGATGCCGGTGCGATAGCGGATGCGCACGCGCGCGGGACGCGCGGCGACGTTGATGCCCTCGGCAAGGCGCTCGCCCCGGCTGGGCAGCATGTCCTGCACATTCGCCCAGACGGTGATGACCGGCTCCCACTCGCCCGAACCGGCGGCGTCAAAGCCCTCGGCGGCTACAGGGCGCTCGATGCGCACCCGGCGGTCAAGCGTCCCTGCATCGAGCGTCATCAGCGATAGACCCTGTAGGGTTGGAGCAGGCTTTCCACCGTCGTTGACATGGGGATCGACGTCGCGGTGATGTTCATGTCCGACGCTGACGTGCGGAAGCGGTAGAGGTCGCCTACCATCAGCAGGATTGCGGCGCGGATCGGTGCGGGGATGTTGGGCACCACCGGATCGGCATCAGGGTTCACGGCATAACCAGCGCGATAGCGGATGCGAACGACATCAGCATCAGCACCCCGCCACTGAGCGTTTGGCCACACGCGCGGCCATGCCGGGCGCAGCAATTGGCCCGCCAGTTCGTAGTCATCATCGGCGACGCTGGCGATCTCGCCCGCACTGTCGACATATTCAATCGAAGCGATGTCGACGGCAGGCGGATAATCCAGCGCGATCGACGTGAGGCCGAAGGCGGGCAGGCACATCTCCAGCGTCTGCAAACCTATCGCCCGGCCAAGCCAGCCCGAAGGGCCGTCAATGTGAGCCGTAGCGGCGGCGATCAGCCCCTCGACAAAGGCCTGCTCGTCGTCACCATCCAGACGCAGATGCGTCTTCGCCTCTTCCCACGTCACGACGGGATCAGGCGGGGTGACGACGGTGACGCGCATCAGGCGATGACCGTCGCC
>NZOF01000208.1 GCA_002695185.1 Erythrobacter sp. | reverse complement strand
GCCGCACGCGACATCGCGCTGGCGTTCGGCGTGCCGCCCATGCTGCTCGGCCTGCCGGGCGACAACACCTATGCCAATTACCGCGAGGCCAATCGCGCGCTGTGGCGGCTGACGCTGCTGCCGCTGGCGGCGAAGATATTGAACGGGCTGCAGGCAGGCATGGCCGACTGGTTCGCCGGGGGCGCGGCGGTCGATCTCGACCGTGTGCCTGCCTTGGCCGAGGACCGCGAGCGGCTGTGGACGCAGGTCAGCGGCGCGGATTTCCTCAGCAGCGCGGAGAAGCGCGAGTTGCTGGGGCTGTCATCAGGAAAGGACATCGCATGACACGAGACGATATGCTCGCGCGGCTGATCGCGCATGCCAGCCATGAAGGAGGCGAGCTGATCACGCTGCGCGCCATTGTCGAGGAGGCGAGCGAGCTGGGCGCGCAGCGGGCGCTGGCGCGGCTGGGGCTGGAGGATGCCAAGGCCGAAGGCGATATCGACGAATTGCGCGAACTGCTGTCGGCCTGGCGCGATGCCAAGGCCAGCGCGTGGAAGGCGGCGGTGGAATGGCTGGTGCGCGGCATTCTGGCGCTGCTGCTGGTGGGGATCGCCATGCGGCTGGGCCTGGGCGAGATCGTCTCGTGAGCGCGGACGTGCCTTTGCGCATCGCGGGCTATGCCGCATTGTTCGACCGGGTGGACGGCGCGCGCGACACGATCCGGCCCGGCGCCTTCGTCCGCACGCTGGCGCAGCGGCGCGAGGCCCTGCCGCTGTTCTGGCAGCACAGCCCCGCCCGCCGCATCGGCTGGGTCGAACAGGCGGGCGAGGATGCCCGCGGCCTGCGCGTGGTGGCGCGGATCGACAACCCCCAGGACCGCGCGGCGAAACTGCTGCGCGAGAGGGCGGTAAGCGGACTGAGCTTCGGCTACCGCGCAAGGGTGTTTCACCAGACCCCGCAGGGCCGCGAACTGGCCGATATCGAGCTGTTCGAGGTGAGCGTGGTGACCCACCCGCTACAACCCGAAGCGCGGGTGCATTTCGTTGGGGTGTGAGGGGGGGGGCGACGGGATGCACCGCTCTGACAACCCCGTCATCGCGAGCGTAGCGCGGCGATCCATCATGCAACGGTGCGCCTTGTTGCGAGGGTGGGAGATGGATTGCCACGTCGCCTTACGGCTCCTCGCAATGACGGGGTGAGGACAGCCATACCACCACCCCCCAACCAGCCGCCCACATGGGCGGCTTTTTCGTTTCTCAAGGAAGGAAATACCATGGAAATTCAGACCCCTACCCCGAGCCAAACCCCAGCCCCCGACCAGGCAGAGGCCAGCTTCGACATCGTCGCGCGGCAGGATCGGACCGAGGCCGATCTGGCAGCCTTGCGCGGCGAGGTGGACGAGGTGAAGGCCCGCGTCGATCGCATCGGCCGCGCGGCGGCCCGTCCGGCGATCGGCGGCACGGAGGCCGCCGCGCCCGAAGTGAAGGGCTTTGTCGATGGCTATCTGCGGCGCGGGGCCACGGCGGAATACAAGTCGATCAGCGGGGCGGTGCCGTCGGATGGCGGCTATGCCGTGCCGCGCCAGATCGATGCGCTGATCGCCCGCCAGCTCGCCGAAACCAGCCCGATCCGCGCCATCGCGCAGGTCGTGCAGACGGGCAGCGCGGGCTATCGCAAGCTGGTGACCACGGGCGGCACGGCCAGCGGCTGGGTCAGCGAGACGCAGGCGCGGCCCGAAACCGATACGCCCGCTTTCGCCGAAATCGCGCCGCCGACGGGCGAGCTTTATGCCAATCCGGCGGCCAGCCAGGCGATGCTGGACGATGCCGGTTTCGACCTCGAAAGCTGGCTGGCGAGCGAGATCGCGGTCGAATTCGCCCGCGCCGAAGGGGCCGCCTTCGTTAGTGGCAGCGGGGTGAACCAGCCGCGCGGTTTCCTTGCCGCGCCGACCTCCAGCGCAGGCGATGCGGCGCGCGCCTTCGGGACGCTGCAATATCTGGGCACGGGCGATGCGGCGGGCCTCGGCTCGGCAGCGGAGATCGCGCTGATCGACCTCGTCCATGCGCTGAAAGCGGGGCACCGGCAGGGCGCGAGCTTCGTGATGAATTCGGCGACGCTGGCCGAAATCCGCAAGCTGAAGACCGATGACGGCGCGTTTTTGTGGCAGCCGGGACTGGTCGAGGGCCAGCCCGATCGCCTGCTGGGCTATCCGGTGGTCGAGGCGGAGGACATGCCCGATGTGGCGGCAGGCACCTGCCCCATCGCCTTCGGCAATTTCCGCCACGGTTACCTGATCGCCGAACGCAACGCGACACAGGTGCTGCGCGACCCCTTCACCAACAAGCCCTTCGTCCACTTCTACGCCACCAAGCGCGTAGGCGGGCAGGTCCTGGATTCGGACGCGATCAAGCTCCTGAAGATCGAGGAATAAAGAAGAAGGAAGAAGGCGGTGGCTCGCCCCAATCGGGCTGCGACCAGCAGCCCGCAAGGGCGACCGCCCGCCCGCAGGCGCTCGACGCGGCACGCGTCGAAACAGCGCCGAGGACGCCCCCGCGGAGGCGGGGGCGCAAACCAAAAAGGACCACCACCACCATGCCGACAGACCTGTCCGGCCAGCCGCTCGAGGAACTCAAGCAATGGCTGGCCATCACCACTCCGGGCGAGGACGCGCTGCTGCTGCGCCTGCTCCAGACCGCATGGCAGATGTGCCTGAATTTCACCGGGCTTGCGGCGCCCGACTGGGACGCGCTCGACATGGGCCTGCGTCATGGCGTCATCCGCTTCGCCGCACACCAATATCGCGAGCGCGACCGGGGCGAGGTGGGGGCGATCCCCGCGGCAGTGGCGGCGCTGTGGCGTCCCTGGCGGCAGGTGCGGCTGTGAGCTGGGACAGGCTTGCCGCCACGCTGGCCCGGCGCGCGGCGGGTCTGGCCGAGCGGCGCAAGACCCACCCCCGCGAAGATCCGCAGCGCTGGCGCGATGCACGCTGGCTGTGGCCGCATTTCATCGCAAGGGAGGGCTGAATGGAAAGTGCACTCAGAACCTCCCTGATCGACTGGCTGCGCAGCGATGGCGAACTGGCGACCAGCCTCAATGCGGTGGACGAGGAAGCCCCCAGCCCCGCCCCCGCGCCGACCCTGGCCATCGCCGCCAGCGCCGCCGCCGACTGGTCCACCAAAACCGCCCAAGGGCGCGAAGTGCGGATCGCCCTGGAACTGCTCGACCGCAATGACGACGCGACCCGAACCGCCACCCTCGCCACCCGGATCGAACACCGCATCGCGACGCTGCCAGCGGTGCAGCAGGGCCTGCGCGTAGTAGTCACGCAATTCCTCCGCAGCCGAGCCGAACGCCGCCCGAGAAACCTGCGTGCCGTACTGCTCGAATACCGCTTCAAGGTCCTAGAAACTTAATCGCACCCCAAAACGCGAGCCGAAGGCGAGTGCAAGGGCGACCGCCCGCCCGCAGCGGGCGCAGCTTGCTGCGCATCTAGCGAGGATGCCCCCGCGGAGGCGGGGGCACAAAACAAGAAAGGACACCCCAATAATGACACCCCAGAAAGGAGCCGCTTTCCTGCTGAAAGTCGGCGATGACGCCGTGCCCGCCGCCTATGAAACCGTGGCCGGCCTGCGCACCACGCAGATGTCGATCAATGGCGATACGGTGGTGGTGACGCATAAGGGCAGCGGCGGCTGGCGCGATCTGCTGTCGGGCGCGGGCACGCGCTCGGTCTCGGTCAGCGCGTCGGGCGTATTCCTCGGCTCCGACGCCGAGAATGCGATCCGCACCCATGCGCTGGCGGGCACGGTCCATCCCTATGAGCTGAGCTTCGAGGACGGCGCGCGGATGCGCGGGCGGTTCCTGGTCCAGCGGCTGGACTATGCGGGCGATTTCAACGGCGAGCGCACCTATGCGATCCAGCTCGAAAGCTCGGGCCAGGTGGTGCCCTCATGAGCGGCGCCGCCACACAGGCCAATGCGCAGCGCGGCGAGGCGGCCATCCATGTGAACGGGCGCGAGGTCCTGCTGCGGCCCACATTCGCGGCGCTGGTCCGCGCGGAGGAGGAGCTGGGCTCGCTCTTCGCGCTGGTCGAACGCGCCGGACAGGGCGAATTGCTTTTGTCCGAAATCGCGGCGCTGTTCTGGTTCTGCCAGCACGGCCCCGCCCCGCTGCCGCGCGAGGACATCGGCGAGGCGGTGGTGGCAATGGGGCTGGCCGGGGCCGCCGCGCCGCTCAAGACCATGCTCGGCCAGATCCTGCGCGGGCGATGAAATGGCGGATTTTGCAGCAGGCGCGCGGCGGCTGGCGGGGGTGAGCGCGCGCACGCTCGGCTGGCTGCCCGATGTCTTCTGGAGCGCCACGCCCGAAGACCTCGCGCTCAGCCTTGGCACGGGTGATCCTGCGGCCGAACCGCCCAGCCGCGCGGAAATCGCAGCAATGATGGAAAGGGACCGGAATGGACGATGATTACGACGATCTGCTGGTCGCCGTGCGCGCCGATACGCGCGGTTTCGCGCAGGATATTGCGGCGATGCGGCAGGATTTCGACACCACGCTGGTGAGCGGGTTCGAGATGGCCGGAAAGCTGCTGGAGACGAGCCTTACCGGCGCGCTGTGCAGCGGCAAGCTGGAGTTCGAGGATCTGAAGCGCGTGGCCCTCTCCGCGCTCGACCAGATCGCGGCCCGCGCGCTCAATGCCGGGCTCGACAGCATCATGGGCGGCGGCAATCCGGCTGCCGGAATGGGCGGCGGGGCTGGCGGAGGGCTGGCGCAAATGGCGGGCCTGTTCAGCCAGCTGATCGGCAGCTTCCTCGGCCTGGCCGGCCGCGCCACCGGCGGGCTGGTCGGCCCCGACCGCCCCTATCTCGTCGGCGAGCGTGGACCGGAAGTTTTCGTGCCGACGAGTGCGGGTCATATCGAGCCCAATCATGCGCTCGGCGGTAAGCCGAGGGATGTTCGCGTCGCGATCAACATTACCGCGCCGCCGGGGACCAGTGCCCCGGTCGCCCTCCAGCGCTCGTCCCGCCAAGTCGCAAGCGCGTTGCGGCGGGTGTTGGTAGTTTAGATTTTATATCGCCCAATTCGGAGACAAACCCATGCCATTCTGGCTCGCGGACACGCGCCGCAAACAGCATGCCGACTGGATCGCGCGGTTCGATCCGCGGTTCTGGACGGTCAATTTCCCGCGCCCGATGATGGCCAGCGTCGTCACCACCGCGCCCGATGCGCTGCGGGTGGAATGCGAATTCTATCACGAGGGCGAGTTGGCAGGGCTGATCTGGGAGAGCGAGGACCGGCTCGATCACCCGCTGCTCGCCTATCGGACAGAGCGGGATTACGGCCATTGCGTGCTGCGTTTTCGCTGGCGGTCCTCGGGTCTCGTCCCGCTCGACCAGGCGAACGGCCCGACGCTGACGATCGAGGGCAAGGATGAAAGCGGCACCTCCCGCGCCTGGTATGTGAGGCTGTGGAACTATGCCAGCGGTTCGCCCGAGGATGCGGAGATCACCCTGCCCTTCTCGCAGCTGGAATCGGGCTGGGCGCTGCCGGGCGAGAAGGTTCATGTCGCCGCGATAGAGCGCATGTTCATCAGCCTTGCGCCGCGCGGTTTCGCCCCCGGCTCTGCCACCGCCTTCCCTGCCCGCCGCACCGGCTGGGCCGAAATGCGCGCCATCGCTTGCGAGGGCGAGCGCGCGGTCATTTCCATCGGCGATGTCATCCTGCCCGTGCATGGCGAGCAGATGGCGACGGCCTATGACGACAGTTTCAACCAGACCCCGGCGCGGCTGCTGCGCCAGATCGAACAGCTCGGCTATCGCGGGCGCATCGTCCATTATCTGGGCATGAGCCATTATTACCGGCTCCGCCCGGCCGATCTGCTGGTGGAGGAAGGCGGCGCGTTGAGCGGCCCCGCAAGGGCATGGCATGCAGATTATTTCGCCCTCGCGGTGGCGATGAATTTCGCGCCCATCGCCTCGCTCTCCTTCGAATTACTGGCGCAGAATTGTCCCGAAGGCTGGAAACAGCGCGATCATGCGGGCCATGCGGGCGAGACCGGCTGGGATCCGCCCTCTGCCCTGCTGTCCCCCTGCAATGCCGAAGCGATGGCCTTCCTACGCGCCGTGGCGGTGCAATGGGTCGCGCTGCTGGAGGAAGCGGGGGCGGATGTGCTGTTCCAGATCGGCGAGCCGTGGTGGTGGGTGCAGCCTGCCAGCGGCTCGCCCTGCCTCTATGATGCCGCCGCGCGGGCGGAATGGGGCGACGATCTTGTGACGATCACCGATATGCGGCAGCCGCTGGATGCGGACCAGACCGCATTGCTCGACCGGGCAGGCGCTGCGCTGGGCGCGGCGACCGCTGGCGTGGCCGACGCCGTACGCGCGGCAGCGACGGGTGAGGCGGAAATCCTGCTGCTCGCCTTTACGCCCACCGTGCTCGATCCCGTCATGCCCGAGCTCTACCGCGCCAATCTGCCGCTGGCCTGGGCCTGGCCCGCTTTCGACCGGTTGCAGCTGGAAGATTACGACTGGCTCACCGCAGGGCATGACGCCGCCCGGCGCGAGGCGCGCGACTTCGTCGACCGGCGGCTGGGCTATCCTATCGAACGGCAGGATTACCTGTCAGGCTTCGTGCTGCGCGGCGAGGACGCCGAAACTTTCTGGCCGCGCATCGACGCCGCGCTGGATGAAGCGCGCGGGCGCGGCATCGGGCAGCGCTTCGTCTGGGCGCTGCCGCAGATTGTGCGCGACGGTTACGTCCGCCTGCCGACATATGAGGACAACGAGATGAACGCATTCGACGATGTCGCCTATCCGCTGGCGCTGGGGCGCGATGCCTCGGTCAGCCCGGAATTTTCGACCAGCGTGGCAGTGACTGCATCGGGCCACGAACGGCGCAATGCGCTGTGGAGCGATGCGCGCCTGCGTTACGATGTCGGCCCCGGCATCCGATCCGAAGCCGAATTGCGCGAATTGCTGGGCTTCTACCGCGCGCGCTATGGCCCGGCGCGCGGCTTTCGCCTGCGCGATCCTTTCGACCATAGTTCCGCCGGGGGCGATGGCGAACCGGGCGCGCATGACGAATTGATCGGGATCGGTGACGGCAGGGCCGCCGATTTCCAGCTGGTGCGCCATTATGGCGATCAGCAGCGGCGCATCACGCGCCCGGTGCCGGGCAGCATTCTTGTGAGCCTTGGCGGGAATGCAGCGGCGGGCTGGCGCCATGTCGGCAAGGGCGTGATCCGTTTCGACCAGCCGCCCGCCCCCGGGGTGGAAGTGCGCGCAGGCTTCCTCTTCGATGTGCCCGTGCGCTTTGCCGAGGACCGGCTGGATATTTCCAGCGCGACCTTCGCCGCGGGCGAGGCGCCATCGGTGCCATTGGTCGAAATCCGGGAATCGCCATGAGCCGCGCTTTCTTCGCCGAAGAGCTGGAGACGGCGGCAAGCTGGTGGCGCATCTATCGCGGGGACGGCGTGACGCTGGGTTTCACCACGCATGACCGGGATCTCTATTTCGGCGGCATCCTCCACCGCGCCGCGCCGGGCATGCTGCCGTCCGCCATCCGCCAGTCGATGCGGCTGGAGGATGACGAGGCCGAGGTGGAAGGCGCGCTCGCCCATGACACTATCCGCGCCCAAGACATTGCCGCCGGGCAGTTCGACGGCGCCCGCATGGAAAGCGGGGTGGTCGATTGGGACACGCTCGAACACGCCTGCCTCTATACCGGATCGATCGACGCGCTGACGCAGGACAGCGGCACATTCGGCGCCCGCCTGCGCTCGGCCAAGGCAGATCTGGACGTGGACCCGGTGCCGCGCACCAGCCCAGGCTGCCGCGCTCGTTTCTGCGGGCCCGGATGCAATCTCTCGGCCAGCCCATTCACCACCCGCGCGGTGCTGATCGAAGTGGACACCATGCGCAATTGCGCCCGCTTCGATGTGGGTAATCCCGAACTCTACCGGCAGGGCGAACTGCGCTTCATCGACGGGCCGCAGGCGGGCATTACCTTCGCCATCATCGCGGTGGACGAGGCGGGGTTCGAGCTGGACCGCCCGCTCTATGGCGAATGGCAGGCAGGACTGCGTGCCGTGCTGCGCCAAGGCTGCGACCGGACCATCGCGACCTGCACCAGCCGGTTCGCCAATGCGATCAATTTCCAGGGCGAGCCGCATCTTCCCGGCAGCGACCTGTTGGCGCAATACCCCCAACCGCGATGACCCAGCTGCCAGAGCGCTTCGCATCGGCGGCGGAGCGGCTGGTGGGCACACCTTTCCGCCTACACGGCAGAACCGCAGACCATGGTCTCGACTGCGTGGGCGTGGTGCTTGCCGCGCTGCGGAACTGCGGCGTCACGGCGGATATGGCGCGGCTTTATGGCCTCAGGAACGCGAGCATTTCGGCATTCCTCCCGCTGGCGGCACAGCTGGGGCTGGTCGAGGCGCAAGGGCCACCACGGCGCGGCGATGTGCTGCTCGTGATCGCCGGGCCGGCGCAGCATCACCTTCTCGTCGTCACCGGCCCCGACCATTTCGTGCACGCCCATGCAGGGCTTCGCCGCGTGGTCGTGCAGCGCGGCATCACGGCCTGGCAGTGCGCCCGCCACTGGCGGCTTTCGGATCGATAGGACATTCTCATGGCAACCATTCTCCTTTCCTCGGTCGGCAGTCTTTTCGGCCCCTTCGGCCAGATCGCGGGCACGCTGGCCGGAAGCGCGATCGACCATGCGCTGTTCGGCCCGCAGGACCGCCACGGCCCGCGGCTGAAGGAACTGGCCGTCACCGGATCGAGCTACGGCACGCCGATCGCCCGCCATTACGGCACGATGCGCAGCGGCGGCTCGATCGTCTGGGCAGCCGATCTGACCGAGCACCGCGAGCGTGAGGGCGGCGGCAAGGGCCAGCCCAAGACCGTGCGCTACAGCTATTCGGCATCCTTCGCCGTGGCGCTGTCGAGCCGCCCGATAGACCGTATCGGCCGCATCTGGGCGGGCGGCAGTCTGCTGCGCGGCAAGGCGGGCGATCTGAAAGCCGCGTGCCAGCTGCGCGTCCATACCGGGCATGGTGACCAGCCATGCGATCCGCTGATGGAGGCGGCGCTGGGTTCGCAATGCCCCGCCTTTCGCGGGCTGGCCTATGCGGTGTTCGAGGATCTCGACCTCACCGATTTCGGCAATCGCATCCCGCCGCTCAGTTTCGAGATTTTTGCCGTGGACGGCAGCCGCATGGTCGAATTGCTGCTGGAAGATTGCGGGGCCGGTTCGGCCAGGGGCGTGCGGCTCGATGAATTGCGCGGCTTTGCGCATGAGGCAGGCTCGGTGCGCGAGGTGCTGCAGCTGGTCGACCGGCTCTGGCCGCTTTCAGTAAGTACGGGCGAAGACGGTTGCGCCGTCCGGCTCGCATCTTCCGGTGAGGAGCCCGTTTGCGCCCTCCCCCCGGCGGTCCGCTGGGACGGCGGCGATTTCGGCCAGCTGGATGGCACCAGTATCTCCCGGCCCACCAGCGGCGGCGGGCAGCTGTCAGCGCTGCGCTATTACGACGCGGCGCGCGATTTCCAGCCGGGCCTGCAATATGCCGGTACCGTCGACGAATCGTCCCGCACCCTCCAATTTCCCGGCGTTTTCGATGCAGGCGATGCGCTCAGCCTTTCGCGCCGTGCGAATGTTCGCGCCAAGGTAACCGGAGAACGCCTGAAATGGCGATGCAGCGATCTCGATCCGCAGCTTTCTCCCGGGGCGATTGTTACCGCGCCCGGCCACTCCGGCCTGTTTCAGCTCCTCATCCGCGAATGGCGCGATGGCGGCGTGGAACTGGAGCTTGCGCGGCATCGCCCGGTCGAGCCGGTGACCGCCCCGCCCGTTGCGGATCCGGGGTCGGCATGGGCACCCGTCGATCGCCTGCCAAGTCAGACGGTCCTGCGGGTGTTCGAAACTCCCTGGAACGGCGTCGGCAATCCAGCAGCGCGGGTGGTCTACGCCGCGCCATGCGCCCCGGCTGGCCGCTGGCCGGGCTGCACGCTCTATACTGTCGAGGACGGCGCAATGGTGCCGCTGGATATCGCCGCGCAGGAGCGGGCGCTCTGCGGGCAGCTGGTCGCGCCGCTTGCCCCCTCGCGAGCACTCCGGTTCGAACCGGAAGCCAGCCTGATCGTGCAGCTGATCGACCACGAAGCCTCGCTGATTTCGACAGACTTGCGCGGAATCGGCCGGAACGAGAACCTCCTGGCGCTGGGCGGCGAGGTCCTGCAATTCGCCCAGGCCATTCCGCTCGGCTCGGGGCAATGGCAGCTGCTTGGCCTGTTGCGTGGCCGTGGCGGGACTGAACGAGAAGCGGCAACTGGCCACCCGACAGGCAGTGCGGCGACAATGCTGGACGACCGGCTCGTTTCGCTCACTTCGGCTACGCTCGATCCGGGAAGCATACGCTTTGCCGCGATCGGCCCTGCAGACGACGAAGCTGCGTTTGCGACCCTCGAAAACGCCGGCGCGTCGCTCCGGCCCCTGTCACCAGTCCATCCGCGAATGCAACTAATGGAGGATGGAGCGCTGCTCCTTTCTTGGACCCGCAGGGCACGCGGCCAATGGGGATGGCCCGACCATGTCGATCTGCCGCTGGTCGAAGAGTCGGAAACCTATGAGGTAGTCTTTGGCCCCGCCGATGCACCGCTCAGGCGCTGGACCACCAGTCAGCCCTCGCTGGCGCTACCGGCAGGCGAACTGGCCTCACTGACAGCAACACTGCCCGGTGGCCTTTTTCACGTTCGGCAGATCGGGACCTACGACCGGTCTGCGCCACTCGAACTTGGCCATCCGGCCTGACATTCACCCACCATCGGGAGACAAACCATGCATCACGCAACCGCCAATCTCGGGCTGCCCTACCTTTACCCCGGCCAGACTCAGAAAGAATTTACCTTCAACGGAGCGATGGCGCGGCTCGACATTCTGATCGATCCGAATATCGAAGGCGAACGCCCCGACCCGCCCGATGCACCGCTGGCCGGGCAACGCTGGCTGATCGCAGGCGGCGCGACAGGCGCCTTCCTCAATCACGAGCGCGAACTTGCTAGCTGGGATGGCGAGCAATGGACCTTCATCGTGCCCCGGCCCGAAATGTTGCTGTTCGACCGAAGCGAGAGCCGCTTCCTCCGCTATCGGGCAGGAGAATGGCAGGGCCTAGGGGCCCCGGCTTCTCCCTCAGGCGGCACGGTGGTCGATGTAGAAGCGCGTCAAACTCTCGATCAGATACTTAGCTGCCTGAAGACTTTTGGGATTTTTTCTTGAACACGGTGGAACCACCCAAGGCTCATGACGTTACGCATCCGACACAGGAGGGGGTTACCGCCCGGAAATCCTTGTTTACACTTTGGGAATTGCGGCATTCTTGCAACAGTTCCCGACTATTGCCCGCTTGCCAGCGTGGTGACGCAGTTCTAAATACGCGGCACTCGGTGGCTCCAATTCGCAAAAAGGGGAAATAACTAATGCGGAAATTAGTCATAGGAATGGCGATGGCCTCTACGGCCCTTGCATCGCCAGCCCTCGCAAGGGATAATTCTTGGTACATCGGCGGTGAATTCGGCCCGATGCTTGCCGAAGACATGACCCTGTCTGACAGCAACGATGGTACGGCGCCTGCGCTCGACATCGATTATGAATACGGCTTCGATGGCGGCGGCTACGTCGGTTACGATTTCGGCGCATTCCGTCTGGAAACCGAAGTCAGCTATCGCGATGCTGATCACGATGAAGTCAATGTCGACGGTATCGGTACTTTCCCGACCAACGGTTCGACCAACTCGCTCGCATTCATGCTCAACGGCATGTTCGACTTCGGTCCCGATGACGGCCTGCAAGGCTATGTCGGCGGTGGTGCCGGTGTTGCTCGCACCAGCCTCGAAGGCCAGATCGCAGTACCTGGCGCGGCTGATCCGGTCATCGACGATTCGTCGACCGATTTCGCTTGGCAGATTCTTGCCGGCATTCGTGCGCCGCTCAACGACAATGTCGACGTCGGCCTGCTCTATCGTTTCTTCAACGCCGAAGACGTTTCGCTCGTCGACAACACCGGTGTAGAACGCGACGGTCGTTTCCGCAGCCACTCGCTGATGGGTACGCTGAGCTACAACTTCGGTGCGCCTGCTGCGGTAGTACCGCCGCCGCCGCCCCCACCGCCGCCGCCGCCGCCGCCGCCTCCCCCGCCGCCGCCGCCGCCGGCTCCGGTCTGCCAGCAGGGCCCGTACATTGTCTTCTTCAACTGGGACAAGTCGGACATCACGCCTGAAGCAGCGACGATCCTCGACAACGCGGTTTCGGCTTACGCCAACTGCGGTATGGCTTCGGTCATGCTCGCCGGTCACACCGACACCTCGGGTTCGGCACAGTACAACATCGGCCTCGCCGAGCGTCGTAACTCGTCGGTCCGCGACTACCTCACCTCACGTGGTGTACCGGGTGGCCGCATCTCGAGCGAAGCATTCGGTGAAACGCAGCTTCGCGTTCCGACCGCCGACGGCGTCCGCGAACTCCAGAACCGCCGTGTGGAAGTTACCTACGGTCCGGGTTCGGGCATGTAATTCACTCTTCGGAGTTGAAACATCGGAAAGGGGTCGGAGCAATCCGGCCCCTTTTTCGTTGGTACGGCGTGACTAGAACAAAGGGACAAGATTTATGCGTATGATGCTCGCCGCTCCGATCGCCGCAATCGCACTCGCCGGTTGTGCCACCATGGACAACTATTCCACCGATCCCATCGCAGAAGCCCAACTGACCCGCGCCAATGGCGTACCGGTGGGAATGGCCCAGCTTAACTCGGACGGCACGACCCTGTCGCTTGCCATGACTGCGACCGGCCTGGAACCGGGCGAGCATGGTTTCCACCTTCATACGACCGGTCGCTGCGAAGCTCCGGACTTCAAGAGCGCGGGCGGGCACCTCAATCCGCTCGATCGCGAACACGGCGCGCTCAATCCCGAAGGCAAGCACGTCGGCGATATGCCCAATCTGGAGGTCGGGACCTCGCGCACGGCCAGCATTACGGTCGACATCGGCCCGGATACGCCTGCCTATCGCAGCTACCTCTTCGATGCCGACGGTACCGCGATCGTCATCCATGCTGGACCTGACGATTACCGCACCGATCCTGCAGGTGACGCAGGGTCTCGCGTTGCCTGCGGCGTCCTCAAGATGAGTTGATCAGGAAACGATATCCTCGCCTGCCGCGCGGGCCCGGTCGAGCAGCGTACGCTCGGCCTCGGGCACCGTGCGGTGGGCGATGAACAGCAATAGCAGCCCGATCGGAACCGCGATCAGCAGGCTCAGACCGCCCGTAGATAGGCTGCCGGTCATGCTGGACACCTGACCTGCCATATATGGCCCCAAGGCAAGCCCGACGAGCGTCGTGGACAGGAAGAAGGTCGCAGTCGCCGTTCCGCGCATGCGGGGCAAAACCAGATCCTGCGACGTGGCTGCAGCTGCCCCTAATGCCGAACTGCCGAACAGCGATTGCAGGAACGCCGCCACATAGAAGATCGTCGGATCTGTCGTGGTGAACATGGTATAGAGGAACGGTGCTGCACCAACGAGCCCGATGCCAACCACCAGCAAGCGACCGGTAGCATAGCGCTGACGCAGGCGGTCCGCCAACCAGCCGCCACCGATTACACCGAGGAAGCCGCCCAGCGCGCCCGGGCCACCGATCCAGAAGCCCGCCGTGGACGGTGCCTCTTCAAGGATGCGGATCGCATAGGGCGCAGCCCAGAAGGATGCGGCATAGGACATGAAGGCGACCATGCCATAGGCCAGGATCGTGCTCAGAAAAGCGGGCGTGCCCCAGATCAGCGAAAAGGCCGGTTCGTCACGCCGTTTCAGCGTCGATGCCCATGAGAAAATGGCATAATAGCCAATGCCGACAGCAATCCATTGCTGCGAATTGCCAGTCACTTCAGTAAGCACATAGGCGAGCGCCCCGATCACCAGAGCACCAGCGAGGTTCAGGGCGATGCCCCCCACCCCGGCCCTTGCCGCCCCGATCAGGGTGAAGGGCGGAATGACAGCGATAAGTTCACGAAAGAATCCACGGAAGGGATCCTTAGACGGCGGGGTAATGATGCCGTCGCTCTGGCCGCGTACCGGTTCCTTCAGTGTGAAGACGAGCAGCGCGAGCAGGATGCCGGGCAGACCAACGATCACGAAAGCTGCCTGCCATCCGGCAAGCCCAAGCGGGGGATTGTTCGGGAAGCTGGAATTCCAGTTCTCGACGATAGCGCCGCCGATGAGGAGCGAGATGCCGCCGCCGATGTACAGGCCAGAGGAATAGATGGCGAGCGCGGTCGCCCGCATCTTCTTGGGAAACCAGTCCGAAATCAGCGAATAGGCGCTGGGACTGGCTGTTGCCTCGCCAACGCCAACGCCGATCCGGGCGACACTGAGCGTTGTGAAATTGCGCGCGAAGCCTGAAAGCGCGGTAAAGGCCGACCAGATCGCCAGTCCTGCCGTCATCAGCCTGATACGATGCCAGCTGTCCGCCAGCTTACCCAAGGGGATGCCAAACAACGCGTAGAACACGCCGAACGCGGTGCCGTATAGAAACCCGATCTGGTCATCTCGCAAACCAAGGTCTGCCTTGATATCCTCTGCGAGGATGGAGATGATATTGCGGTCAACGAAATTGAGGACATAAACAACGACGAGAACGCTCAGGGCGTACCAGCTATAGGCCGGGACCTTGTCCAACCCCACAGGATCCTTGGGATTTTCGACGGTCTCCGCGTGTGTGGTGTGATTCAATTCTCTACTCTCCCTGGGCTTTTCGCCCTTATGAGTAGACAGTCGTATCGATAACTCCCGCTTCTTCAAACCCTTTTTGCCGCAAGCGGCAGGAATCACATTCGCCGCAGGCAAGCCCCTCAGGTGTCGGATCGTAGCAGGACCAGCTCCACGCGGGGTCGAGACCGAGACGGTCGCATTCACGGGCTATGTCGGCCTTGGTCATGTATTGTAGCGGAGCATGGATCGTGAAGGGGTCGCCTTCGACGCCCTGCTTCGTGCCAAGGCGCGCCGTTTCCGCGAAGCTGGAAATGAATTCCGGCCGACAATCCGGATAGCCCGAATAATCGAGTGCGTTGACGCCGATGAAGATATCGCGCGAGCCCGAACTTTCGGCAAAGGCCGTCGTCAGCGCAAGGAAAACGAGATTGCGCGCCGGTACGTAAGTCACCGGGATCGCATCTTCGTCCACACCGGTTTTAGGAACATCGATATCGGCAGTCAGCGCAGATCCACCGAATTTCCGAAGGTCGAGCGGCAGTTCGACATGGCGTTCAACGCCGAGCTTTTCCGCGATCGCCTTCGCGGACTGCAATTCGCGGATATGGCGCTGACCATAGTCTACCGTCAGCGCATGAATGGCGTGGCCCCGTTCGCGCGCAAGAGCGGCGGATACCATCGAATCGAGCCCCCCGGAAAGGAGCACGACTGCCGGGCCCGGTGCTTCAGAGTTCGCCTTGGTCATGAGTTTTCCGCTAGCCCTCAGCTCCCGGATCGGCAAGTCAGCGGCAGGAACCTGTCCGGCGCGCCTCTGCAGAAAACTGGAATGGGCGGCCATCGGCAATGCCCTGGCTGTCTATCTGGACCAAGCCGGAATTCTCACGGCGGATGTTGGTCCGGCCATAGCCGTTTCCACGGCAGGTATACTGGACCGTGACCTGGGACTTTCCATCTTCGACGACGAAGCGGTTGCAGGTGTCCCCGGCGTGCCGGAGCTGGATGAATTCCCGTCCGTTGCGGACACAAATACTCCGCGACGGGCTACCGTCGCGATAACGAAGTTCCCAGCCCCCGCGATCAACCGAGTCCAGCATGGCTAGTGAAGCCTGCGCGACTACCGGGGCGCCAAAGGCCAGCGCACCAATTGCGAAAAGGCCAGTGACTGTTCGTTGTGATTTCTTCGATTTCATCATGATTTTCTATCTGCCAAGCACTGCGCATTCTTGCGTTTATATACCAAGAGCGGTGAACCGCACCATAACATCGCCAGGACGAAATTGCTTTTTACGTTTAATGGACCGGTCAGGCATCGATCGGGAACTGACGGGAACAGAATGCGCAATCCACGCTAATGATCCCGTTATCATCCCGCATCTCCGCACGGTCGGCTTCCGGAAACTTCGAGAGAACGTCTCTATAATGTTCGATTGAACAGCGACAGCCCTTCCTCGCTTGTTCGCCATGTTCGACCAGCACTTCGCTTTCTTCATGGAAGAGACGCCACACTATGGCTTCGAGCGAGATGTCGCTTGAGAGGAGTTCTTCATGCTTCAGCGAGCCGCCCAATATCGCGACGTGTTCCCATTCCGGGTGATCGAGCCGCGCATGGAGACGCTCGCGCCCCTCTTCGCCATCGGGAAGGTGCTGCAACAGCATTCCCGCACCCGTGCATTTGCCACCATCTGAGCGGATTGCCGTCCGGATCAGGGTAGGTACCTGTTCCGATTGCATGAAATAGCTTTCGCATGCTTCAGCCAGCGTCTCACCTTCGAGCGGGACAATACCCTGATATCTGCCCTTGCCCGTCGCAAGGTCGAAGGTGATCGCCAGATAGCCCTTGCCGAACAAAGCAAAAAGCGAAGGATTGGCGCCGAGTGCAGCGAGACGATCTTCGTCGAAATCGACATAGCCCCGCAGGTCGCCGCCCTTGTAATCGCAAACGAGCAGATTGATCGCGCCGGCCTCTGTCTGGGCCTGCATCGTAACCTGTGATCCATCATCCTTCACCAGCGAACCCATGAGGGTGATGAGCACCAGCGCTTCAGCGAGCAGGTGTGTAATCGGTGCCGGATAATCGTGCACCGACAGGATTTCATCGAGCGAACTGTCCAGCCGAACCAGGCGACCGCGCGCATCGCGCGATGGGATCGTGAATTTCAAAGTGCGACCGGCAAAGGTCTCTTCATTGGCATGTGTCGTGGAAGTCATGGGCGCTCATATGGAGTGCGCCATCCCGAATTTACAGACCCCCGCAAATCAACCCAGCAGGCCGAAGCTCCAGAGAAGTACAGACTTCTGTGCATGGATGCGGTTTTCCGCCTCGTCGAATACCACCGACTGGGCGCTCTCGAAAACATCTGTGGTAACTTCGTCGCCCACATGCGCCGGCAGGCAGTGAAGGAATTTAGCGTCGGATTTCGCGCATTCCATGAGCTGCGTGTTGACCTGGAATGGGGCCATTGCAGCAATCTTGTTGTGGGCGTGGTCCTGACCCATCGAAACCCAGGTATCCGTCACGATGATGTCTGCTCCGGACGCAGCCTCCGCGGCATCGTGAGTAAGCGTGACCTCGGCGCCACCCTGCCGTGCCATTTCGATGAACTCGGCTTCCGGCTCGTACCCGCGCGGTACGCCCACCCGGACGTTGAACTTGAACAATCCTGCGGCTTCGAGGATGGAATGAAGGACATTGTTGCCATCGCCCAGCCAGGCCAGTTCCAGACTAGGCAGCGCCTTGCCCTGTTCGACGACGGTCAGCAGGTCGGCCACGATCTGGCAGGGGTGAGACCGGTCTGTCAGTCCGTTGATCACCGGAACATGCGCGTAATGCGCCAATTCCTCGGCCTTTGCGTGATCGTCTGTCCGTATCATGATAGCATCGACCATCCGGCTCAGCACGCGCGCCGTGTCGGCGATGCTTTCACCCCGACCCAGTTGGCTCGTCCCGGAGTCGAGAATAAGGGCCGAGCCTCCGAGCTGGCGCATTCCGATGTCAAAACTGACGCGGGTCCGGGTGGAATTCTTCTCGAAAATCATGCCCAGGACATGGCCGGCCAGCGGCGCATCGGCATCGGGTTTGCCTTTCGGCCAGCCCATGCGCGCGGCCTTGCGATCCTGCGCATCGGCCAGCATGGCGGCGATCGCTTCCCCCCCAGCATCGGAAAGATCAAGGAAGTTTCTCACCACGGGGGCCTGATCGGAAGCACCGGTCACCGTCAGTTCGCCTGCGGATCGTAGCTTGCCGCGCCGGCGGAAAGCTTGTCGAAGAATTCGTCGAATTCCGCATCGTCGGCCACCAGGGGGGGCAGGACACGCAAGGTCTGGTCGCCGGCTGCCACAGTCAGCAGCTGGTGATTGTCGCGCAGATGAACGAAGAAGGGCCTGCTTTCGACCTTCATCCGCAGACCCAGCATCAAGCCCTTCCCGCGCACGAAGTCGAACAATTCGGGATAATTGCCGATGAACTGTTCGAGGCGGCTGCGCAGGCGTTCGCCCTTTTCTGTGACTTCCGCGAGGAAATCGTCATTCGCCACAGCATCCATCACTGCCGTGCCTGCAGCCATGGCAAGCGGATTGCCGCCATAGGTCGAACCGTGTGTGCCGAAGCCCATGCCCCGAGCAGCTTTTTCCGTCGCCATGCAAGCGCCCAGCGGGAAGCCCCCGCCGATGCCCTTGGCAGTTGCCATGATGTCCGGCTCCACACCGTAATGCTCATAGGCGTAAAGCTTTCCGGTCCGCGCCACACCGCACTGAACTTCATCGAACACCAGCATCAGATCGTGTTCGTCGCACAGGGCCTTCAGGCCGCGAATGAATTCGTCGGATGCCGGGCGGATCCCACCTTCGCCCTGGATCGGTTCGACAAGGAAGCCGGCCGTCTTGTCGGTCACAAGCGCCTTGGCGCTTTCGAGATTGTCGAATTCCGCATACTGGAAACCAGCGAGCAAGGGCATGAACCCCTTGTGCATCTTTTCCTGATTGGAAGCGCTGATCGTTGCCATGGTGCGGCCATGGAAAGCGTTAGTAAAGGTGATCAGCTCGGTGCGATTGGCGTCGCCATCTTCATGCTGGTGATAGGCGCGAGCGGTCTTGATGGCCGCTTCGACGGCTTCCGCGCCCGAATTGGTGAAGAACACGGTGTCGGCGAATGTCTTGTCGACCAGCCGCTGCGCCAAAGCCTCACCCTGGGGGCTGCCGTAGAGGTTGGAGACATGCATCAGCGTCTCGGCCTGCTTCTGGATGGCTCCGATCAGGCCCTCGTGGCTATGGCCGAGCAGATTCACTGCAATGCCGCTGGCGAAATCCAGATATCGCGTACCGTCTTCGTCGATCAGATGGCAGTGATCGCCTGCGACAGGGCGTACGCCGCAGCGGGGATATACGGGCATCAGCGGGCTGATCGACATTCTCAGGACTCTCCTCACGAGTATCAAAGACAAATGGCGGCCCCGGAACGGGAGCCGCCATCTGCGTGTTTGCCAGCGATCTATTCCTTCACGCCGCGTTGGTCAAACGACAGCGGAAGGAGTGCTCTCTGCCTTATTCGGCAGGAACCAGATTGACCGCGGAATATTTGCCGCGTCGGTCGACCTCGAGGTCGAATTCATAGCGCTCTCCTTCATTCAGAGTGGAGAGGCCCGAACGTTCCACGGCGCTGATGTGGACGAATGCGTCCGGCTGACCATCGTCGCGCGTCAGGAAGCCGAAGCCCTTCATCGAATTGAAGAACTTGACCGTACCGCTCGCTCTTTCGCCGGTCAGTTCGCGGCGCGGTGCCGCGGCCTTCTGCTCGACTTCGATCACGTCACCGACAACCTGAAGGTCCTGCGCCGACACTTTGCCGCCGCGATCCACCAAGTTGAATTCCAATTCCTGCCCTTCGGCGAGGCCTTCAAGACCTGCACGCTCGACAGCGCTGATGTGAACGAAAATATCTTCGCCACCGGTTTCCTGCTGGATGAAGCCGAAGCCCTTCTGCGAATTGAAGAACTTCACCGTGCCCTTGCCGGTACCAACGACCTGTGCCGGCATGCGGTTGCCACCGCCAGCACCACCGCCCCCGCCGCGTGGACCGCCGCCGAAGCCGCCGCCGCCACCGCGGTTGCCGCCACCGAAGCCGCCGCCGCCACGATTACCGCCGCCGTATCCGCCGCGATCACCACCGCCGCCGAAACCGCCGCCGCCGTAACCGCCACGATCACCGCCGCCAAAACCGCCGCCCTGTTCGAAACCGCCGGGAGGTCCACCGAACGGGTCAAAATCTTCGCCGATATTGTCCCGCTTGTCCCGTCCCCGGCGCCGCCCTTTGTCGTAACCCATAAGTCGTAAAATACCTTGTCGCGCAGCCGAGTAATCATTCGCTCGGGCACGCAGGCTGCGAGGCGTACCCGGCGTTTGCGCATGGGAGAATCTGGAAAATCCACCCCGCATTACTCGCATGCATAGCGTGAAAGATTGCATCTTGCGAATATTTTAGCGCACAATCGTGTTCTGACGCACGAATGTGACATTTTCGCATGTAAAAGTCGGCAGAATTCTCCCTTGCCACCGCAACTACGCTTGGGCATCGGGGCAATATGGACTTGATCGCGCTGTTTTCCGACCCTGCCGCATGGCTGGCCCTGCTCACCCTCATTGCCCTGGAAGTAGTTCTTGGGGTGGACAACCTGATCTTCATTGCGATTCTTTCGAACAAGCTGCCTGAACATCAACAGCAGAAAGCCCGTAGAATCGGCCTTTCGCTGGCACTCGTAATGCGCATAGGCCTGCTGATGCTGATCGGCTGGATTGTGACCTTGCAGCAGCCTTTGTTCGATCTCGGCATTCAGGGTTCGCCAAGCGCATATGGAGAGCCGACCTTCGAGACCGCCTTCTCGGGGCGGGACTTAATTCTGCTGGTTGGCGGCCTATTCCTCCTCTGGAAAGCGACCAAGGAAATCCATCATTCGATGGAGCCGGAAGACAATTCGGGTGACCTTCTGGATAAGACGCCTGGTGCGGCTGAGGCCGTGACCGCAACATTCGGCACCGTTATCGCCCAGATCGTTGCGATCGATCTGGTATTTTCGGTCGATTCGATACTTACCGCAGTCGGCATGACCGATGACATTCCCATTATGGTCATAGCAGTCGTTATAACAGTCGGCATCATGATGATCGCTGCCGATCCGCTGGCGAAATTCATCGAGAAAAACCCCACGCTGGTAATGCTGGCATTGGCCTTCCTCGTTATGATCGGCCTGGTCCTCATTGCCGACGGCTTCGGATTCCATGTTCCTAAGGGCTACATTTATGCCGCGATGGGATTTTCGGTCGGCGTCGAGTTGCTCAACATGGTGCAAAGGAACCGGCGGGCCAGAAAAGCAAAGGAGGCTTAAGACAGTGACCGAATTCAATCAGCTGCGCGAAGGAATGCTGGCATCGCCTCAGATCGTGACGGAGGACGTCGCACGGGCGAAGGAAGCGGGGGTCACTCTGATCATCAACAACCGCCCCGATGGCGAAGCGGCGGATCAGCCTGAGGGTGCAGAAATCGAAGCGGCCGCCCATGCAAACGGCATCGCCTATCGTGCCATCCCGGTCAGTTCGGCCGGTTTCAGCCTGCCGCAGATCGAAGAGATGCAGACTGCTTTGGACTCTGCGGAAGGAACCGTGTTGGCCTACTGCCGCTCCGGCACCCGCTCGACGATCCTCTGGGCACTCGCGAATGCCAAATCCGGTGCGCAAGTCGACCAACTGTCGGAAGATGCCGCAGCTGCGGGTTACGATCTTTCCGGTATCAGGCCAACCATGGACCTGCTGAGCCGCCAATCTAACGGGTAAAGCTACAGAACCATGAATTGCCGTCGGGCGCCGCAAGCAGCGCCTCGGCTGTAAATTCATGACGCTAAAAACCGGTTGCAGTTGAAAACCCGATTGCAGGCAACACCGCCTCTGCCTAACCTCCCGACTCGGGAGAGAGAAAATGGGCGAATTCGACGTTGTCGTCATCGGTGGTGGAAGTGGTGGTAGCGCAGTTGCCGGGAGACTGGCCGAATCCGGAAAGACTGTGTGTCTTCTGGAGGCAGGGGGCCGAAATACCGGATTACGCGTGACCACTCCCGGGCTGTTTGCAGTGCCGAACCCCGGGGCCAACTACATGTACGAAACCGTGCCTCAGATGGGCCTGAACGGGCGCACCGGTTATCAGCCGCGCGGCAAGGGTTTGGGTGGCAGTTCCGCTATCAATGCGATGGTATACATCCGCGGTAATCGCTGGGATTATGATAATTGGGCGGCGCTCGGTTGCGCCGGCTGGGCCTATGATGACGTCCTTCCCCACTTCAAGCAGGCGGAACACAACACCCGCGGCGAAAGCGAATATCACGGGGCTGATGGCCCCCTTTGGGTGAGCGACCAGCATTATGCCAACCCTGCCAGCCTTGCCTTCGTCGAAGCGGCGGCACAGTTGCAACTGCCGCGTAACGACGATTTCAATGGAGCGCGGCAAGAAGGCTTCGGCGTTTTTCAGGTCACGCAAAAGGACGGCGAGCGCTGGTCGTCGTCGCGCGCCTATGTCGAACCGCTGAGAGGTTCGAGAAACCTTGATATCCGCATTGGCGTGACCGTACAGAAACTGGTGATCGAGGACGGACGCGTTACCGGGGTCACCTATTCCGTGGGGAAGCGGACCCGCACTGTGAGCGCCCGGGGCGGAGTGGTCCTTTCCGCTGGCACCTTCAATTCACCACAGATTCTCATGCTTTCGGGCATCGGCCCCGAAGTCCATCTGCGAGAAAACGGTATCCAGGTGAGGATCGACAAGCCGGCCGTCGGATCAGACCTCCAAGACCATATCGATTATGTTTCCAGCTGGCAGTCTGAGAATACTCAGCTCATCGGCAGCACATTCGCAGGGAAGCTGCGTATGGCGAAGGCGCTAATCGAACATCGGCGCAAACGCACTGGCATTATGACCACTCCCTATGCCGAAGCTGGCGGGTTCTGGAAGGTGATGCGTGATGCTCCCGCCCCCGATATCCAGTGGCATTTCGTTCCGGCCGTGCTGGAAGATCATGGCCGAACTAAAGTGAAGGGGTATGGTTTTTCGCTTCACGCCTGCGTGTTGCGGCCGGAAAGCCGGGGGACGGTGCGGCTCGCAAGCAGAAACGCAGAAAACGGGCCAAGTATCGATCCCAACTTCCTTGCTGACGATCGCGATATTGCCACCCTGCGTGAAGGTGTGAGGATGTCGCATCGCATCGCTGGCTCCCCTGCCCTCCAGGCTTTCGACCCACGCGACCGCCATCCGGTCGATCTGAACGACGATGCGCAACTCGACGAAATGATCCGCAATCGCGCCGATACCGTCTACCATCCAGTAGGCACTTGCCGAATGGGACCGGGTGACGACGATGTCGTCGATCCGAAATTGCGGCTGCGGGGAGTTGAAAACCTCTGGATCGCGGATGCCAGCATCATGCCGCGGATCGTGTCTGGCAACACCAACGCGCCGAGCATCATGATCGGCGAACGCTGCGCACAATTCGTGAATGAAGCGCTTGGCCGCTAGGCTGGAGGTCGGATCCTTCCGTTGCTCGGAAGGGTCGTGATGCCGTAGGTCAGTGCGCTGAGGCTAGAGCTGCTTGGTCATGGTGGCGAGGGGGAAAGCTATAGGACCGTTTGTATCCTCCCATTCGCTTTCGACGTCGTAGCCACAACGCAAGTAGAATGGCTTGCCTGCCATGGTAGCGGCCATTTCCAGTTCCGTGAACCCTTCCGCACGAGCAGCGCTCTCGGAGGTCTCGAGTATCAACCTGCCCACTCCTTTGCGCACATGATCGGGATGAGTGTACATCGCCCGGATCCGGGCACGCTCGCTCGACGGGTCCAGCAGCCGCGGATCTCTGCCAGCGGAATGATTGCCTCCATAAAGGGTCGCGCGGCGCGACCAGCCACCACAGCCAGCCAGCGCTCCGCCTGCTTCCACCACGAAATAGGTGCCGTCTGCGATCAGCATCGCATCGAGACCCATTCCCCCCTTGGATGCTTCAATCTGTTCGGGCTTCAGATAGCCTTGCTGCAGCTGCTCGATAGCCAGCGCCATAAGCTCGGCGATAGCACTCTCGTCGTCATGCCGGGCCAGCCGGATAGTCAGCATTGCGATCCTTTCGCAAAGAAAGGGGCGACCGTTACGGCCGCCCCCCTCCTTCAGCAAAATGGCTTTGCTGTTACCACTGAAAGCGCGCGCGCAGGTAATAGCTGCCGCCGTTGAAGCCGAATGGCGAACGTTCGCCATACTTGCCCCCTGCAACGCCCGAATAGGGATTGAGATCGGGATAATTGTCGAACAGGTTCTGTGCACCTGCCGCAATTTCGAGGCCGTCTATAACTTCGTACCCTAGTTCAGCATCGAAGGTGACTTCAGCGCCCGCGTCGATCGGCAAGGTCGAGTCCTCCAGATAGGCTTCGTAATAGCTGCCGAAATAGTTGGCGCGCAAAAGTCCTCGGAGAGGGCCCTGCTCATGCGTCAGGTTGAGGAAGCCTTTCCATTTCGGCAGACCTTCTTCCAACTGGCGTACCCGCGTGTCCGAGATAGTCTCCCCGACGTCGGTCACCGAAGTATCGGTGTAGTTGATAGCAAGAGTTGCCCGCGTGGTACCTCCCTCGATCGGATAGAGGCGTGCATTTGCCACGAAATCGAGACCTTGCGTACGTGTATCGAAGTCATTGTTGAAATAGGTGAAGGCAACAAGATCTTCGAACCCGGTGAAATCCGCACGGTTCAGGGATCCCGCCGCATCCAGCTGTGTCAGCAATTCCGCAGGAGACGGGAGGTCCGCGTCAGCCGCATTGTAATCCGTCGGACAGGCTGTTCCCACACCATCCCGTTCCGCAACATAGCACAGCGCCGCAGGGAAATTGATCGTGGAGGAACGCGAAATGCGGTTCTTGAGCTTGATGTTGAAGTAATCGAGAGTGACGGAGAAATCACCGAAATCACCTGCTACGCCAAGTGTGAAGCTGTCTGCCTTTTCGGGCCCGAGCGTCGGACGGTCGAGACCCAGACTATTCTCCACATAATCCGCGGCGATGAGCCCGGGAGGGCTGTTGAGCGGGAAAGTACCCTCGTCCTGCAGCATCCCACCGGAGAATTGCGTTGTCACATTGATGACATTCGCCTGGCCGGCCGTGGGTACATGGAAGCCTGTCGAATACGTGCCGCGTAGGCGCAGCGCATCGGTCAGCTTGTATAGTCCGCCCAGCTTCCAGGTTACCGTATCGCCGAAGCTCTTGGTATCTTCATAGCGGACAGCACCCTGGAGGGTCAGAGCATCGATGAGATCGGCCTCGATGTCGATATAGGCCGCCTTATTATCCTCCTTGCTCGAACCGGCCGCATTGGTCGCGAAACCGGGGAACCCGTTGGAGCTGGTCGAAAAGCCCTGGCCGATGGGATAAGCTGCGGTGGGCTGCGCCAGCGGACCGAGCTGGAACGACTCCGGATCGCCAGCAGTAATCGTGAATTCCTCGTCACGGTATTCCGCACCGGCCGCGACATATACGCTGCCTTCGCCCAGCGGAACTTCATAGCCGAGATCGAAATTTACGACGTTTTCCGTCTGCGCATAGCCACCGGGATTGAACGTAGTAGGGGTATTGGGCCCAAGCGAAGCGTTGACCGTATTGCGAATTTGGAAGGATGTCTTGTTGCGCCCGTGGCGATAGCTGAGGTCGTAATCCAGGCCACCAAACAGCTGGCCACGGAAGCCGGCAGCTACCGAATAATCCTCTACGTCACCGCCGAAACGCGGAGTGAATCCGCCTGGGAAAATCTCCACGAAGCTGAAGCAATTGTCATCGGCCTTTACTTGCCCAAGGATCGTCGGATCGGGGATGAGACCTCCACCCGCAGTCAGCGGAATGCCGGCAGGACAGTCGCCTGCAGTGTCGATCGAGAGATCTCCGACCAGCACTGAGGGCACGCCGCCATCTTCTTCCGCCAAAGGCTGGCCCGTCGCCGGGTCGACTGTCGGCCCTGCGAATACACCACCGCGATTGGTTGGATTGCGGAAATAGAAGCCGCCGTCGACATTGCGTTCTGCATAGTTACCGAAAGCATAAAAGCTGACGGCCGGGCTGAATTCGTAACCCATATTGGCATAGAATTTGGTGTCGTCGTTGACGTTGGGCTGCCCCCAAATCTGCGCCGGGTCGGCGACGGCCGTATTACCTGCCGCGATGAGTGCAGCCGCATCGTCGCGCTGAACCGAGCGCGATGTGGCATCGGATTCGCCATATTCCCCGGATAAATTGATGAAACCGCCGGTTCCAAGGCCGAGGCCGATATTGGCACCAATCGTATATTGGTCGCCGTCCCCCTCGTAAGTTTCTCCCCACTGAGCCGAGATGGTCCCGCCTTCGGGAGCATCCTTCAGGATGAAATTCAGAACGCCTGCGATGGCATCCGAACCATATTGCGAAGACGCTCCATCGCGCAGGACTTCCAGCTGCTTGATCGCGATTGCCGGAATGACCGAGATATCCGGACCCTGCGAACCATCTGAAATTCCGCCACCAAGGAAGGCGATTACGGCGGCGCGGTGCATGCGCTTACCGTTTACAAGGACAAGTGTGTTGTCAGGCGACAGGCCCCGCAAATTGGCTGGTCTTACCAAAGTAGCGGCGTCGGAAATTGGCTGCGTGCCCACGTTGAACGACGGCACTGTAACGCGCAGCACGTTGCCAATGTCGCTGTTTGCCGAATTGTTCAGTTCTTCCGAGCTGACCACATCCACAGGCGCAACGGTATCGGCAGCGGACCGGTTGGTTTGTCGGGTTCCGGTGACGATAATGGCTTGCGAGTCAGCGTCGGCAACGGCCTCCGCATCCGTTTCAATCCGCGTTTCTGAGTCCTGCGCCTGAGCGGGCACATTGGCCCCCAAGCCGGCTACCCCAGATAAAAGAGCTGCTCGATAAAGTAGTTTCGTATTCCTGCATCGAACCATCATCACTTCCTCCCTGATGAACATACCAAAACACATGTAACGGTATGTGATTCGATGCTTATACTCTTCCGAAAGAGTCTACAATTCACTTATATTTCAAATATTTATAAAAAAAAGGCCGAGATCTTCAGATCCCGGCCCGTCGGTAGTCGGTGTTCGCAGGAGGAACATGTGTAGGCGGGGCCGCCTTTAGCTGGAGAGAGAGGTGGCGGCCCCGCCAAACTGGTAATCAGGTCGTACGTGTGAATTCCGGATAGGCTTCGATTCCGGTCTCCCCAAGATCGAGGCCGGCCATTTCTTCCGCTTCGCTGGGGCGAAGACCGATGGTGGCTTTCAGTGCAAACCACACCACAGCCGAGACGATGCTGACGAAGATGCCGGTCGCGACCACACCTGTAATCTGTGCCACAAACGGAACTTCCGTATTGGTAAGCGGAACCGCGAGCGTGCCCCAGATGCCGGCCATAAGGTGAACCGGAATAGCACCGACCACGTCGTCGACCTTGAGCTTGTCGAGGATGGGGACGAAGATGACCGGAAGCGCACCGCCGATACCGCCGATGATGATGGCCATGCCGACATTCGGTGTCAGCGGTTCAGCAGTGATGGCGACCAGGCCAGCCAAAGCACCGTTGAGTGCCATGGTGGTGTCTGCCTTGCCATAACGAAGCTGCGTAAAGATGATCGCGACCACCACACCTGCGCATGCGGCCATGTTGGTATTCACGAAAATCTTCGACACGTCCGAAACATCGCCCACCGTGCCCATTGCCAGCTGCGAAGCGCCGTTGAAGCCGAACCAGCCGAGCCAGAGAATGAAGGTCCCGAGAGTGGCCAGCGGAATGCTGGACCCCGGGAATACAGCCATCTTGCCGTCTTTGGCATAACGGCCGAGACGCGGACCGATGATCAGGGCGCCCATGAGCGCAGCCCAGCCGCCGGTCGAGTGAACGAGAGTGGAGCCGGCAAAATCCGAGAAGCCCATCGCATCGAGCCAGCCGGCACCCCATTCCCAGCTTACGATTACCGGATAGATGAAGCCGGTGAGGATCGTGACGAATACGAAGAAGGGAACGAGCTTCACGCGTTCGGCCACAGTGCCCGAAACGATAGAAGCAGTTGTGGCGCAAAATACCATCTGGAAAAACCAGTCAGATGCGACTGAATATCCCGTACCGGTATCCGCTTCTCCAACTCCTTGCATGGTGTAAGGGAAATTGGCGATGCCGAAATAGCCACCTTCGAAGCCGGGGTACGCGATCGAATAGCCGATTACCCAGAACATCAGGCCTGCAATNGNNTAGAGNCCNATGTTNTTNAGACANTGNACCGANACNTTCTTNGANCGNACCAGNCCGGCTTCNAGCATGGCAAAGCCAGCNGCCATCCACATGACGAGNAANCCGCCGATNAGGAANAGNAGNGTNTTGANGATATANGCNGTGCCGCCGCNAGACNGCTTCNGCGGCNNCGNGNNGNACCGCTTCCTGNGCNAAGGCAGGNNCNGNAACGNNCAAGCCCGGCGAGCGCCAGGGGNGCNNTGNGANANATGNNNNCNNNTCATNTNNGAGNTGCCCCCTNANAGCGCGGTNTCGCCGGTTTCGCCGGTGCGNATGCGNGTGGCGCTGGCTAGGTCGAAGACGAAGATCTTTCCGTCGCCGATGGCTTCGGTGCTTGCAGTCTGCTGAATTGTTTCGACGGCCTGCGCGGCGAGTTCGTCGGCGACTGCGATCTCAAGCTTTACCTTGGGCAGCATGTTCGTCGAATATTCAGCGCCGCGATAGATTTCGGTCTGTCCCTTCTGACGGCCAAACCCCTTGACCTCGGTAACTGTCATTCCAGCCACACCAATACTTCCGAGGGCTTCCCGCACCTCGTCCAGTTTGAATGGCTTGATGACTGCGATGATGAATTTCACGCCCTCGCCCCCTCATACACTTACCGGTCCAAGCACCGGCCTGCAGTGATGAGCAAAAGGCGTGCCAAATGGCTATAGGGCGTAAAGTTACGCCCCGAACCCCTGCTTTGGAATAAACGGTGCCCGCATATTGGGCACGTGATTACTTTTTAATCAACTCAAGCGTGGCGGAAATCGGTAGGTGATCCGATGCGAGCGTTGATAGACCAGTTCGGTGCACCTGATGCCCGTCGCAGGACCAATGGCGCGTGGCTACAATCCGGTCGAGCGTAGCGACCGGCTGACGCGAAGGATAAGTTCGGCCGGGCGTGACTACATTCCAACCTTCCGTAAATTCACGCATGGCGCCTGTCGCACGGCCCCACTGGTTGAAATCGCCCATGATGACCGTCGGTAGGCCTCGTTCGCAACTTTCCACGTAACGAACCAGAGTCCGGATTTGATCGCGTCGGCGTAGGCCGGAAAGGTCAAGATGGGTTCCGATAATCCGGATGCGCTGACCTTCGACTGTCAACTCTCCGCATGCAGCGCCCCGAGGCTCCAGGGTCGGCAAGTCGAGAGCTTCTGCATCGTGCACTTCGAACTTGCGGCGAACGAGCAGGGCATTGCCATGCCAGCCGATGCTTCTTGGCCGCTTGGCCACTTCGACAAGGCGCCATGGACTGTCGTCAATCTCCGAACGGGGGATGCAGGATTCGCGTGCGCCAATGCGTCGATCGGCTTCCTGAAGCGCTATGATGTCCGCGTTGATCTCGTGCAGAACGGATAGTATCCGCTCCGGATCGCGCTTGCGATCCAGCCCCACGGCCTTGTGGATGTTATAGCTAGCAAAAGTCAGGCGCACGGAAGTCTCAATGCTCTTGGCGACTGTCTGGTGCCGGTATCTTCAAAGAAAATCCCGAATAGTTTTCATGAAGCGATCGAATTGGTCATGGTGCAGCCAATGGCCCGCATTCTCGAACTCGATGACTTCCGCGTTCGAAAAATGGTCGAGCCTGCCATCGCCTTCAGGGTTCGAAGCCCAGCTATCCGCGCCATAAAGCAGCAGAGTGGGAGCGGAAATCGCGGACCAGGTCTGGTGAAGAAATTCATCCGCGACGTCTTCTACTTGCCAGACGTTGAGATGCGGATCGAACTTCCAGCTGTAAGTGCCATCTTCGTTTCGGTTTACGCCGTGGATCGTCAGATGGCGCGCCTGTTCCTCGGTCAGATAGCTGTTTTCTTCGATCATGCGGGCAAAGGCGGACTCGATGCTATCATATTTGCGAGGCGTCCGACCGGAAGCAGCGCGTTTCTTGCCAATCCATTCGGCCATGCGTTCCGGGTAGCTTTTTTCCCGCATTTCGGCCTGCCGCTTCGGGCTTGGCCCCAGACCTTCGATCGCGACGATCTTTGTGACCATATCGGGCATCGTCCCGGCATAGCGCAGCGAGACATTTCCGCCCATGGAGTGGCTCACGATCGTAACAGGGCCGACACCAAGCTGGTGAACCAGCTGAGCCAGATCGTAGACCATGTCGCTTACCTGATAATTCCCATCGGAAACCCAGTCTGAGTCCCCGTGGCCGCGGTGGTCCATCGCCACAACATGCCAGTCGTCCCGCAGTTGCTCCGCTACCCAGTCCCAGCTGCGCGCATGATCGCGGCCACCATGCACAAGGATCAGCGGCGGCTTACCACGATTGCCCCAGTCCAGATAGTTGAGGCGAAGGCGTTGCGAGATGAAGGTTTGCGATGTGGGGCCGGTCAGCGTCATGCCTGTGCTTTGCAACGGCGCCACGCTTGATTCAAGATCACCGTTCCTTGGTTGCAGAGAAGGTGAGATCGGGATTTTTTTCTTCCTGATAATTCACGTCCCATGGGCTCTTCGCCATGAATACGAGATCTCCGTCCCGATCCTTCGCCAGGTTCGCGCGATTGAATTTCTCGAATTCGTCGACCGCCTTGGCGTCCCCCCTCAACCAACGGGCTGTCGAGAAGGGGGACGCTTCCAGCCGCGCCTGGACTTTGTATTCAGCTTCCAGCCGGCTGATCAGGACTTCCAGCTGCAACTGGCCGACAACACCGATTATCCATTGTCCGCCAATTTCGGGATAGAAAACCTGGATCACGCCTTCTTCCGAAAGGTCATCCAGTGCCTTGCGCAATTGCTTGGTCTTCGTGGGATCGGCAAGCTGCACGCGGCGCAGGATTTCCGGGGCGAAATTGGGCAGGCCGGTGAAGCGGACCTGGTTCTTTTCCGACAATGTGTCACCCACGCGGAGCGTACCGTGGTTGGGAATGCCGATGATATCGCCGGGTTCGGCCGTATCGGCGACTTCCCGGTCCTGCGCGAAGAAGAGGATCGGCGAATGGATAGCGACAGGCTTGCCCAGCCCCGAAGGGGTCAGTTTCATGCCCCGTTTGAACGTGCCCGACACCTGACGCATAAAAGCAATGCGGTCGCGATGATTGGGGTCCATATTGGCCTGCACCTTGAAGATGAAGCCGGTAACCTCGTCGCGGTCGGGCGAGATTTGTTCCTCGCCCGCAGGCTGAGGACGTGGCGACGGGGCATATTTGGCAATCGCTTCAATCAGCTCGACGACGCCGAAGTTCTTGAGCGCTGAACCGAAATAGACCGGCGTCAGATCGCCGTCGCGATAAGCTTCGAGGTCGAATTCGGGATAGCCGATTTGCGCCAGTTCGGTATTCTCGGCGATAGCCTCGGGAAGCTCGAAGTCTGCAACCCGCTTACCCTTGAATTCCTTCGACGGACCTTCGGGCACCACCACTTCGCCCGACTCAAAGTCCAGAACGCCCTGGAATTCCCCGCCCATGCCGACCGGATACATTTGCGGGCTGACATCCAGTGCCAGCATGTCCGCAATCTCGTCGAGCAGTTCGAAGACCGGCCGCCCCTCGCGGTCGACCTTGTTTACGAAGGTGATGATCGGCACGCTGCGCAGGCGGCAGACCTCGAACAGCTTACGCGTTTGAGGCTCGATACCCTTGGCCGCGTCGATCACCATGATGGCGCTGTCTACGGCGGTGAGCGTGCGATAAGTGTCTTCGGAGAAATCCTCGTGCCCGGGCGTGTCGAGCAGGTTGAAAGTGATCCCGTCACGCTCGAATGTCATTACCGAGCTGGTTACCGAGATACCGCGCTGCTGCTCGATCTTCATCCAGTCCGAACGCGCCCGGCGGGCCTGCCCGCGCGCCTTGACCTCGCCTGCAAGATGGATCGCACCGCCGGTGAGCAGCAGCTTTTCGGTCAGCGTGGTCTTACCCGCGTCGGGGTGCGAGATGATGGCGAAGGTGCGGCGGTCGGAAGTCATGGAGAAAGGTATTTCGGGTCAGTCGCGCGCGACCTGAAAGCCGGCATAGCTTTGGCTAACGGGCATCAGTTCTAGCGTGTTGATATTGAGATGCGGGGGCAGTTCAGCCACCCAGCGAATGGTTTCGGCGATATCTTCTGCCGTCATCGGCTGCGCGCCGCCGTAAAGCGTTTCGTGCGCCTCTTTGTTGCCACCGGTGCGGACCATGGTGAATTCGGTCTCCACCATACCCGGCTCGATCGAGCAAACGCGCACGCCGGTTCCGTGGAGATCGCTTCTTAGACCCAAAGTGAACTGGCGAACGAATGCCTTCGTCCCGCCATACACATTGCCGCCCGTGTAGGGATAATTCGCCGCAACCGATGAAAGGTTCACGATGCCGCCTTTGCGCTCGATCAGCGTTGGAAGGAGCTTGTGCGTCAACGAAACCAGCGCGGTGACGTTGGTCTCGATCATGGTCTTCCAGTCGGCAAGATCGCTGTCCTGCGCAGGCGAAGTACCGAGCGCCAGGCCGGCATTGTTTACCAGCAAGTCGATCCCGGCGAAGAGTTCGGGCAAAGCGTCAAGCACAGCGTCGCGCGCCGCTTCATCAGTGACATCAAATGCCGCCGCGTGGACCTTGTCCGCACCCAGTTCCTCGACCAGCGCGTCGAGGCGCTCCTTGCGGCGGCCGGTTGCTACACAGCGCCATCCGCTCGCCACGAGCGTGCGGACGGTTGCCTCGCCAATGCCTGCGGTGGCTCCGGTTACAAGTGCGGTATTCATCCGCGAAGCTCCGCGCCCTGCTTGGCGGCGTTGGCAACGACCTTGTCCGAGATCGCCTTGATCTCTTCGTCGGTGAAGCTCTTGTCGCCCGGTTGCATCACGACCTCGACCGCGACGGATTTCTTGCCTTCGGGCACGCCCTGTCCGGCGAAGACGTCGAAGACGCGCGCGTCGACAATCGCCTTCTTTTCTGCACCGCGGACCGCCTTTACAAGGTCGCCTGCGGCAAGATCGGCGGGGACGAGGAAGGCAAAGTCGCGCGTGATCGCTTGCAACGCGGGCGGAGAATATGCCGAACGAGCAAAGCCGCCACCTTTCTTCGCCGGGATCGCATCGAGGAATATCTCGACCGCCATCACCGGGCCATCGATGTCGAAAGCCTTTAGCGTGTTGGGATGCAAAGCACCGAACCGGGCGAGCACGTTCTTGGGACCGAGGCGCAGGGTGGCCGACTGGCCGGGGTGAAACTGGTCGCCAGCCTCGCCCATCACCATCAGATTGCCGGCTGGAGCGCCAGCGGCTTCAAGCAGCGCCATAGCCTCAGCTTTGGCGTCATAGGCGTCGAAACGTTGGGCCTTGCCGCTATTCCAACCACGCTGGGTCTTCTCGCCCGATAGCACTACGCCCAGCGTCGGTTTTTCGTCGCTCGCACCATCTTTGCCGCGGAAATAGCGACGGCCGATCTCGAACAGCCGCGCACCTTCCGCACCACGGTCGGCATTGCGCTTCGCAGCCGCAAGCAAACCGGGAATGAGCGAGGGGCGCATCGCCTTCATGTCTTCGCTGATCGGGTTGTCCAGCACCCACAGCTCGGCGCCGTCTGCGAAATGGTCGGCTTCGTCCGTAGGGAGGAAGGACCAGGTAATCGCCTCGTTCAAGCTGCGTGCAGCAGCTGCACGGCGCAGCTTGCGCTCCAACTGCTGCAGCGGCGTCGCGGTAGGCAATGCGACACCGGGGCGACGCGGCAGCGCCACGGCATCGACATTGTCGATGCCGTGGATGCGAACCACTTCCTCGACGAGATCTGCAGAGCCTTCAATATCATGGCGGCGTGGCGGACAGGTAACCGTCCAGGCGTCACCAACCTCGAAGTCGAGCGCGGTAAGGATTGCGCGCTGCTGTTCGTGAGGGACGGACACGCCGCCCAGGCGCTCAGTCAAATCCGGATCGAACTTTACCTGTTTCGCTTTGGTTGGCGGCGTTCCTGCGCAAACAACTTCGGTCGGTTCGCCGCCGCAGCTCTTCAGGATCAGACTGGTAAGGATCGCGAGGCCATCATCAAGAAACATCGGATCTACGCCGCGTTCGAACCGCGTACGCGCGTCCGAAGCGAGGCCAAGCTTGCGGCCCGTCACACCGATCCGTTCAGGATCGAAATAGGCGATTTCGAGCAGGACATCGGTGGTTTCTTCGGTCGCGCCCGAATGCTCGCCGCCCATGATGCCGGCGATATCATGCACGCCCTTGTCGTCGGCGATAACGGTCATCGTATCGTCGAGCGTGTAGGTTTTTTCATTGAGCGCTTCGACCGTTTCGCCATCCTTTGCACGGCGCGCCATGATCGCGCCCGACAGCTTGGCGAGATCATAGACGTGGGCTGGACGCCCGAATGCGAGCATCAAATAATTGGTCGCATCCACCAGTGGCGAAATGATCCGCTGGCCTGCCGCAAGCAGGCGGCGCTGCATCCATTCGGGGCTCGAACCGGTATTGTCGACGCCGTGGATGACCCGGCCATAGAATGCCGGGCAGCCTTCAGGATCGTCAGTGCGGATTTCGACCGGGCACGAACCCGCTTCAGCAATTTGGGATGTTTCGACCGGTTTGAGCGAGCCCAGCCCTGCCGCAGCGAGATCGCGCGCGATCCCCTGCACGCCCATGCAATCGGGGCGGTTGGGAGTGATGGCCACGTCGAAAACGGGCGAGGCATCGTGATATTCTGCCATGCCCATGCCGACTGGCGCATCATCGGGCAATTCGATGATGCCGTCATGCTCGTCACCCAGTTCGAGCTCGCGCACCGAGCACATCATGCCATTGCTTTCGACACCGCGGATCGCGCTCTTGCGCAGTTCCATGCCGTTCGCCGGGACAACGGCGCCGGGAAGGCCAAGCACGCCCTTCATTCCAGCCCGCGCATTGGGCGCCCCGCAAACCACCTGTAGCGGACCGCCTTCACCGGTATCGACAGTAAGAACCTGCAGCTTGTCGGCATCGGGATGCGGCGCGGCGGTCAACACCTTGGCGACGCGGAAGCCAGTCAGCTTTTCGGCCGGATCCTCGATGCCTTCGACTTCGTGGCCGATCCTATTCAGCGCGGCCGCGATGTCTGTGACGCTGGCGTCCGTTTCGAGAAAGTATTTCAACCATTCGAGCGAGAACTTCATGCGCCTGCTCCCACACCTGCTGAAAGCGTAGGCTGGTCGAAGGGTGAGAAGCCGTAATGGTCCAGCCAGCGCTGGTCGCCGTCAAAGAAGGCGCGCAAATCATCCATCCCGTATTTGAGCATGGCGAGACGATCGACGCCGAGACCCCATGCAAAACCCTGCCATTCGTCCGGATCGAGCCCGGCGAATTCGATTACCCGGCGATTGACCATGCCTGACCCAAGCAATTCCATCCAGCCGTGGCCCGGTGCATCGCCGTCCCCGCCGAGAACCTTGCGGCCTTTCACATCCTGCCAACCGACATCGACCTCGACCGAAGGTTCGGTGAAGGGGAAGTAGGAAGGACGCAGGCGGAGCACGATATCGTCTCGCTCGAAGAAGGCTTTGAGGAAAGTTTCGAGCGTCCATTTGAGGTGGCCGAGATGGATGTCCCTGTCGATGACGAGCCCCTCGACCTGATGGAACATGGGTGTGTGCGTCGCGTCACTGTCGCTGCGGTAGACGCGGCCGGGAGCGATGATGCGGATAGGCGCGCCCTGTTCTACCAGCGAACGGATTTGTACCGGACTGGTGTGCGTCCGTAGGAGCATCCGATTTCCGTCCGCATCGCGGTCGGGAAAATAGAACGTATCGTGCATGGCGCGAGCGGGGTGCGTTTCGGCCATGTTGAGCGCGGTAAAATTGTGCCAGTCGTCCTCGATTTCCGGACCAGTGGCGACCGAGAAGCCAAGATCGGCGAAGATTTCTGTCAACTCGTCCATAACTTGGCTGACCGGGTGCACGCTACCCAGCGGGGCCTGCGGCGCAGGCAGTGTAAGATCAAGCTTTTCGGACGATAGTTTGCGCTCCAGCTCCTCCGCTTCGAACCGGGCCTTGCGGTCAGCGATGGCGTCGGCGACGGCGGTGCGAGCGCCCTGAATTTTGGGCGCCTGCTCCTGTCGCTCGTCCGGGCTCATCTTGCCGAGCGTTTTCATCAGGGCAGAAATCGAACCCTGCTTGCCCAGAAATTCGATCCGAATGGCTTCCAGCGCTTCAGCGTCCTGGGTTTCGGCAATGCGTGCGAGCGCATCAGTCTGCAATGTGAGGAAGTCGGTCATCTAACTCTCGGAAAATCACTCTTGCGGCCAGCCCCTAGCGGCATTGCGCCGATAGCTAAAGCCCGCTCTGTCGGATCATCCTGCGTCGGTCGGTTCGACCTGCTCAGCGGAGGCCGGCGCTGGCAAGCCCCAGATCCTCCTCCGCTCCGCGACGAAAGCATCGAGGATCGGATGGTCCATCTCGGCATATTGGGTGGGATTCATGCCCATGAAACTGCGAAATTCACGCACGAAGTGGGCCTGATCGTGATAATGCGCGTCCATGGTCTTGGACCAGTTCTGCGCGCCGCTTGCCAGAAACGCCGTCAGACTCCGGATCAGGCGCTGACGCCTGAGCATCAGGCGCGGCGGGAAGCCGAAATAGCGGGCACACATCCGCTCCAGAGTGCGAACCGTCATACTGACCCGATCGGCAAGCTCGGGAACTTCGATAAGATAGGGATCGGCCATCGCCGAATGGATGGCCATTATCCGCCCCTCGTCGCGCGGCGGAGGGGCAAGCGCGCGCGCGAACTCGACGATCCGCTCGAAGTCCTCTTCTTCGCTCGCCTTCGAAGCACACAGTTCTTCGCACAAGGGAGCGAAACCGAAAAACGGGCTGGGCTTCATTCCGTCGAATACCCGGTCGGCGCAGTCTTTGGCCTGCGCCTGGACATATCGGGCCCAGCCGACCGGCAGCAATCCGATGCCCCATAAGGTGCATGGCCCGACCTCGAAATTCACCGGATGCGAACGCGGGCCAGTCGCGGCAAAATGGCTGGTTACTTCACCGCCACTTGAAACAGTAAATGTAGGGGGGTTTTTGACAACCATTCGCAGGTTGCCCCATTCCGGCAGCAAGCAATCGGACACCATCTGGCCCGGCAATGGCTGAACAACGACCCTGTAAATAGTGCTGAAACAGTGGACGAGATCATCGGGCAGCGCGAAAAAACGCACATTTACTGTCCCAGACAGCCCCTTATTCGCAACCTCTCTCACCCGACTATTATAGAGCAACTTTCATATTCGTACTAGCTGATATTACAAAAAAGCGGGCGCTTTCCTTCTGGAAAACGCCCGCTCCTTGATTTTTCATCGAAATTTTAATTAGGCGGGAAGCGCCTTCTTGGCCTGCTCGATGATGGCCTTGAATGCTGCGCCTTCGTTCATGGCGAGATCGGCCATTACTTTCCGGTCCAGTTCGATGCCGGCCAGCTTGGTGCCGTGCATGAACTGCGAATAGGTCAGGCCTTCAGCGCGGACAGCCGCGTTGATGCGCTGGATCCACAGGGCGCGGAAGTTCCGCTTCTTAACCTTGCGGTCGCGATAAGCGTACTGGCCGGCCTTTTCGACGGCCTGACGAGCGACGCGGATGGTATTCTTGCGACGACCGCGATAGCCCTTGGCCTGGTCTAGGAGCCGCTTGTGCTTCTGGCGTGTGGTAACGCCGCGTTTAATGCGAGGCATATTGTATTCTCCTTAGTTCGCGATCAGTCGAGGCCGTAAGGCGCCCACTTCTTCACCGTCTTGGTGTCGGCTTCCGACAGGACAGTGGTGCCGCGGTTCTGGCGGATATACTTCGCATTGTGGCTCATCAGGCGGTGGCGCTTGCCGGCGACACCGTGCTTGACCTTGCCGGTTGCGGTGATCTTGAAGCGTTTCTTCACACCGCTTTTGGTCTTCAGCTTGGGCATTTTCATCTCCTTTGTCAGAGACACGTACGAACCAGCCCTGGCAGCCCTTGTCGCCAGGCCGGCTGAGAATCACGTGTCGGTGAAGACGCGCGAAATAGCGCTTCTCCGCGCAAATGCAAGTCAGAAGTGGGTTATGTAGCCGCCGTCGACGACCAAAGTATGGCCCGTGATATAGGAGGAATCGGGGGAGGCGAGGAAGGCGACGGGGCCGGCGATTTCCTCCGGCCTGGCCCAGCGGCCGAGAGAGGTGCGGCGCTCAAGGTGATCGGCGACCTCGGATGTGCGGGTGAACCATTCCTCGTTCCGCTCCGTCAGGACGAAGCCGGGAGCGACCGAATTGACCGTGATTCCATCCGGCCCGAGCTCAGCGGAAAGTGCGCGAGTCAGGCCGTCGAGCGCGGATTTGCTAGCGGTATAGGAGGCATCGCCGCGTGCGATCAGGGAAGCGATCGAGGTGATATTGATGATGCGGCCATAGCCGCGCGAGCGCATCAGCGGGGCGACGCGGCGGGCCAGATCGAAGGGGGCGACGAGGTTGATTTCGAGGAGGCGCCGCATGTCCTCCCGCTCGATTTCCTCGAAGGAACGCCGATCCCGTTCGCCGACATTGTTCACCAGAATGTCGAGACCTGTTCCGGAAAAGGCCCCGAACGCCCTCTTGATCGGTGCCTGATCGGCCAGATCAAAGGCGAGCGGCCGGACCTTGCCCCCGATCGCGTGGCACGCCTCGTCGAGCGCCGCCGCATCCCGTCCGCCCAGCCAGACTTCGGCGCCATCGCCTGCCAGCCGCTGCGCAATCGCGAAACCGAGTCCGCGCGCCGCACCGGTGACCAGCGCGATCCGCCCATCGAGTGATCTGCCGCCCGCCATGGTCAATGTTCGTAGATCATCTTGACCGTCATCCCGCCATCCACATTGAGATGCTGGCCGGTCACGAAGCCCGCCCCGTGCAGATAGTCGACGGCCCCGGCAATATCTTCGGGCCTCCCGATCCGGCCCACCGGATGCTGGTCCCGATCCTTGTCGCGATGCTCCGGGTGAGAGCGCGACGCGCTTTTCTGCCACGGCCCGGTTTCGATCCAGCCCGGCCGGATCGCATTGACGCGGATTTTCGGGCCCAGCGTCACCGCCATCGAATGGGTCAGCGCATCGATCCCGCCCTTGGCCGCCGCATAGGCGAAGCTTTCAGGCTCGCTCATCACGGCGCGGGTGGAGGAGATGTTGGCGATGCTGGCGCTCTCGGCCCGGCGCAAATGCGGCATGGCGGCGCGGCTGACCAGGAAGGCCGCCGTCAGGCTGGCATCGATCCACGCCTGCCAATCGGCAAGCGCCACATCTTCCAGCGGCCCGCAATAGGGATCGGCAATGCCGGAATTGTTGACGAGGCAATGGAGCGGCTGGCCGCCGAGCCATTCGGCAATCCGCTCGAACGCCTTGGCTACCTCGCCCTCCTTGCCCACATCGCAGGTCAGCAGCAGCGCCTTTTCGCGCGGCAGGGCATCGCGCAATTCGGCCAGCGCTTCGGCATCCTTGTCGAGGCCGATGACCTTCCAGCCCTTGCCGGCAAAATGCATCAGGGTCGCGCGGCCAATCCCGTTGCCCGCGCCAGTGATCAAGAGAGTGGTATTCTGCGTCATGCCTTTCTAACGCGTAAACTGGAAAAAGGGCGGAAAGCCCCTGCCGGATCAGGGGTGCCGGGTCAGGGGTGCCGGGTCAGGAGTGCCCCATGGCCTCCAGCACGTCTTCCAGCCTTGCCGGATCGCCAATGGCCAGCACGGTGCCATCGCTTTCGGCGTGAAGCGGTTCACCCGCCCAGTCGCACATCAGGCCGCCCGCGCCTTCCACGATGGGGGCCAGCGCGGCGAAATCATGCAGCTTGAGGCCCGCCTCGCAGACGATATCGACATGGCCGCTGGCGACGAGGCCATAATTGTAGCAATCGCCGCCATAGATCATCTTCCGCTCTGCCACGGCTTTGGCCAGACCCATGAAGTGATCGGCCTCGTGATCGGAAAAATGATGCGGCGAGGTAGTGCCCAGCACGGCATCGGACAGTTCGCGGCAGGGCGCGGTGCGCACCGGCTTGCCGTTGAAGGTGGTGCCTTCGCTCATCCGCCCCGCCCAGCGTTCGCGGGTAATCGGCTGGTCGATGATACCGAGAACGGGGAAGCCATCCTGCAACAGGCCGATCAGCGTGCCGAAGATCGGGCGCCCGGCGATGAAGCTGGTGGTGCCGTCGATCGGGTCGAGCACCCACTGGCGCCGCGCGCCTTCGTTACTCGTGCCGTATTCTTCACCGATGATGCCGTCATCGGACCGCTCCGCCTCCAGGATGGTGCGCATGGCGGCCTCTGCCGCCTTGTCCGCTTCGGTCACGAAACTGCGGTCGGCTTTCTGCTCCTCGCTCCATTGACCCCGGAACAGGGGGCGGATCGCCTCCCCGGCGGCATCTGCGAGACGGTTTGCGAGTTCGAGATCAGAAGGGGTAGCCATAAGGCGCATTTGACAGGTCGGGCGCTTTGGTCAAGGTGTGAAGAAACTGCCAATTCCCTTCGGGTCGCACTGAAGGGGCGCAAATGATTATGGGTGCAACAGGGGCAAGAGGGCTGTCGATATGACGGCGCTGGGGATGCCATCAGGCATAGTGTCGGCCACGGGTTCGACACCGGAGGGCATGCCCCTCTCGCATAATCGCGCGCCCAAGGAATGTCTCCAGCCCTGGATCGCACGGCTCGGGGTGACTGCCGTTACCCTGCCCGAAGGCCAGAGCATATCCTGCGGGGCATTCACCGAATTTCCCGTGATCCGGGTGATCTACGGAGCCACGTGGACAGCCGCCACGGCCAGCGGGCTGAAGACGTTCGAGCCCGGATCAGATGGTCTGGCCCTGTATTTCGGACCTTTCACGAAGAAGATGGAGCTGAGCGCCTACGGCAGCTTCAAGGTGGTCTCCATCAATTTGGCGCCCGGCGGCATGCGGGATTTGGCCCTGCCCGATCCGGGCAGTGTGACCGACGAGGTAATGCTGCTCCATAGCGCCATCGGCGAACACGCGCCGGTCCCCGATCTTGCCCCTGACGACGATGCCACGGTCTGGATCGGCAGCGTGGAAGACCATATCGCCACCGAGATCGCGAAGGCCGATCCATCGCGCCCGCCCTCCATCGTGGAGGATTTCGAGACTTTGTGCCTGACCGATCCGGGGGCCTCGCTCGATGATTTCGCCGATGCCCATCGCATTACGCGGCGCACGCTGGAGCGGGTCATCGGGCGTGAATTCGGCGTTTCACCGCGCTTTGCCATGCGGCGCGCGCGGGCGCTCGACATGGCAGCGGCATTGCTCAACATCGCCATGGAGGATGAAGAGGCCGAAATGCACCTGCGCTATTTCGACCAGTCGCACCTCACACGTGAGATGCACCAGTTTTTCGGCACGACGCCGGGCAAGCTGAAGAAAGGCCCCAACCCGCTGCTGCGGATCAATCTGGAAATCCGCCAGTCGCGGCGACTGGAAATGCTGGAGCGACTGGGCTGCGATGAACCGCGCCCGTGGCGGGACCCGGAGGCCGAACCGCGCTGAGCGGTCCGGTCCCCGGCTCCATGCCAGCTTAATCGAAGAGCGAGCTTACCGAGCTTTCATCGGCAATCCGGCGTACCGCTTCCCCGATCAGCGGAGCGATCGGCAGAATGCGCACCTTCGCCGAATCGCGGACGGCATCGGTCGGCCGGATCGAATCGGTGATGACCAGTTCTTTGAGCGAGGAGCCGTCCACGCGGGCAACAGCACCGCCCGACAGGACGCCATGCGTGATATAAGCGGCGACCGAAGCCGCGCCCTGATCAAGGAGGGCCTGCGCGGCGTTGCACAGCGTGCCGCCCGAATCGACGATATCGTCGATCAGGATGCAGTGGCGGCCCGATACTTCGCCGATGATGTTCATCACTTCGCTTTCGCCCGGACGATCGCGCCGCTTGTCGACGATGGCCAGCGGCGCATTGTCGAGCCGCTTGGCCAGTGCGCGGGCGCGCACCACGCCGCCCACGTCGGGGCTGACAACCATCAGATCCTGATCGCCGTAACGCGCCTGGATATCCGCCGCCATGACCGGCGCGGCAAAGAGGTTGTCCGTGGGAATGTCGAAGAAGCCCTGGATCTGGCCGGCGTGCAGATCGACCGCCAGCACGCGGTCGGCACCGGCTTCGGTGATCAGGTTTGCCACCAGCTTGGCCGAAATCGGCGTACGCGGGCCGGGCTTGCGGTCCTGCCGGGCATAGCCGAAATAGGGAACCACTGCGGTGATGCGGCGGGCCGATGCGCGCTTCAGCGCATCGATACAGATCAGCAGTTCCATCAGATTGTCATTGGCCGGGAAGCTGGTCGACTGGACGACGAACACATCCTCGCCGCGCACGTTCTCGTGGATTTCGACGAAGATTTCCTCGTCGGCAAAACGCCGCACCTGGGCATCGACGAGAGGCATTTCGAGATAACCTGCAATCGCGCGGGCAAGCGGCAGGTTCGAATTGGCGGCCATGATCTTCATTGGGACGAATCCTTGGGCATTTGCTGCGGTCGGCCCGCACTAGAGCGCTGACCTCAAAACGCAACAATTGGCAGGCGTGCGGGCGGGGGATAGGCGGCCCGGCAAGCTGGCAGGCAGGCGGCGCATCCCCGGCCGGCTCAGACGCGGTGTTCGCCCTTGATCCAGCGCACGGTCCCGCTCGATGCGCGCATCACCACGCTTTCGGTCGTCATCGTGCCGCCGCGGCGATATTTCACGCCTTCGAGCAGGCTGCCGCTGGTGACGCCGGTGGCGGCGAAGATGCAATCGCCGCGCACCAGATCGTCACGCGTGTAGATGCGGTCGAGATCCTCGATCCCCCATTTGCGCGCGCGGGCCTTTTCGTCATCGTTGCGGAAGACCAGGCGGCCGTTGAACTGGCCTCCGACGCAGCGCAGCGCCGCTGCGGCCAGCACGCCTTCGGGGGCGCCGCCCTGCCCCATATACATGTCGATCGTGGTGTCTTCATCGGTCACCGCGATCACGCCCGCCACATCTCCATCGCCAATCAGCACCACGCCGCAGCCCAGCCCGCGCAGTTCGGCGATCAGGTCCGAATGGCGCGGCCGGTCGAGCACGCACACGATGATATCGGACGGCTTCACGCCCTTGGCCTCGGCCACGGCCGTCACATTCTCGCTGGGCGTCTTGGCCAGACTGATGATCCCGTCGGGATAGCCGGGGCCGACCGCGATCTTGTCCATATAGACGTCGGGTGCGTTGAGCAGGCAGCCTTCTGCCGCCGCGGCCAGCACGGCCAGCGAATTGGGCCCGGCCTTGGCGGTGATGGTGGTGCCTTCCAGCGGGTCTAGCGCGATGTCGATCTTCGGACCCTTGCCCGGCGCGCCGCCAACCTTTTCGCCGATGAACAGCATCGGGGCCTCGTCACGCTCGCCCTCGCCGATGACCACGGTGCCATCCATGTAAAGCGTGTCGAACGCCTTGCGCATGGCTTCCACGGCGGCGGCATCGGCGGCCTTCTCGTCGCCCCGCCCAATGAGCTTCGATGCCGCTACGGCAGCGGCCTCGGTCACACGGACCATCTCAAGCACGAGAACACGATCGAGCGGATTCGAAGAGAGCGAATTCATTGAGGGTTCATTCCTTGAGCCAGAGGTGCGAGTATGCGGTTCGCGATTGCATGAAATCGTATGCGCGGCGGATAGCCAGAGAGGGGTGGAATGTCGAGACTGGCGCTGTTGGCCCTGGGTTTTCCCCTGTTGGCGATCTCTGCGCCGCCGGTATCTGCGCAGACCATGCCCCCGGCCCAGACCGCACGGCCGCCGGACAAGATCGATATCAGGGTCGATACCACCCCCGAAGCGGGGGCTTACGAGGATTGCGAAGAGGATCAGGATGCCGCGATCATCACCGGCGAGATCATCGTCTGCCGCAGGCGTTCGGATGAAGAGAATCGCCTCTATGACAAGGAAACCGCCGAGCGGCGTCATGCGCAGCGCACGATGAACCGTAATGAGATACCGGCACCCGATGTTGCAGGGGACGGGATTTTTCGGGGGCCCGCGACAGTTTCGGGGCTCTGCGTCATTCCCCCTTGTCCCAAACCGCCGGCCTATATGATCGATTTTGCCACGCTGCCCGATGCTCCGCCTGGCTCCGACGCTGACCGGATCGCGCGCGGGCTTGCGCCGCGCGGCAATGACTCGGGCAAGGTCACGCCCCCGCCCGCTCCGGAGCAGGGCCAGCAGGACAATGCCGAGGTGCTGGGCTTGCCCCCGCCGCTCGATGCGGACGGGGTCAGTCGCTCAGGATCGGCATCACCAGAGGACGGGCCGTCAGGCTAGGCGATCCGTCGAGCAGGTCGAGCGCCTTGCTCACGCAGCGCTCCGGCCCCTCATGCGTCACCATAGCCACCTGCACATCGCCGCCATCCTTGTCGCGCCCGCGCTGGATCAGGCTCTCGATCGAGACATCGGCATCGCGCATGGCGGCGGTGATCTCGGCCAGCACGCCGGGCCGGTCCGCGACGGTAAAGCGGATATAGTCGCGCCCGATGCGCGTGCCGGGATCGGCCGGCGCGCACTGGACGAGGCTGGTCGTCGGCACGGAGAACGGCGCCCCGCTCTGCCCGCGCGCAATGTCGATAAGGTCGGCCACCACGGCGCTGGCCGTCGGCTTGTCGCCCGCGCCTGCCCCTTGGAAAAGAAGCCGCCCGGAAAAGTCGCCCTCGGCCACCACCGCATTGGTCGGCCCCGTCACTGCCGCCAGCGGATGGCGGAACGGCACCAGGCACGGCCGCACGCGCTGGAGCAGGCGGCAATCCTCGCCCACCAGCGCCGCGATGCCGACCAGCCGGATGACATAGCCCAGCGTATCGGCCTGCTGGATATCGCTGGCCCGCACCTGCGTGATGCCCTCGGTCTTCACATTGGGAAAATCGATCGTCGTGCCGAACCCGATGGCGGCCAGGATCGCCAGCTTGTGCGCCGCATCCACACCCTCGATATCGAAGGCCGGATCGGCTTCGGCATAGCCCTTCTCCTGTGCGGCGGAGAGCATCTCGTCGAAATCCGCGCCGGTCTGTTCCATTTCGGAGAGGACATAGTTGCAGGTGCCGTTGAGGATGCCGTAAATCCGCGTCAGCGCATTGGCCGCGGTCCCCTCGCGCAGGCCCTTGAGCACGGGAATACCGCCCGCAACCGCCGCTTCGAAAGCGAAAGGCGCATTGTGGATCGCCGCCGCTTCGGCCAGCTCCAGCCCGTGATGCGCGACCATCGCCTTGTTCGCAGTGACCAGCCCCTTGCCCGCATCGAAAGCCGAACGGGCCAGCGTCAGCGCCGGACCGTCCGACCCGCCGACCAGTTCCACCACCACATCGACATCCTGCCTCTGCGCCATGGCCTGCATATCGTCGACCCAGGCATAGGGCGACAAATCCACGCCCCGGTCCTTGCCGCGTTCGCGCGCGGAAACGGCAACGATCTCGATCGGCCGCCCGGCACGCGCCGCGATCATGTCGCTATTGGTTTCGATCAGGCGGATCACGCCCGCGCCAACTGTGCCGAGCCCGGCAATGGCGATTCTCAGCGCATCAGCCATGATCGGCACCCTGTATATAAGAGCCAAGGGCTTCGCCCCGCTGGTTCAGCAGGAGGGCGGGCGGATCAATGTCATCACGAAAGCATATCATGGCCGGGGGCCTAGCGCATGGCCCCGCCATTCGTGAACCAGTTTGTCTTCGGCGTGCCTAAGCTGCGCATTCAGAGCGAGCGTTCGCACGCCCCCAGCTGCTGGATGACGAACGCATAGTCGCGACTGGCGATTTCCCTTGCCCGCGTGTCACGCGACAGGTTCGCCTCACCGGGAAGGGCTGCCGGCAGGCTGCAGGCCAGTCGGTACCATTCGACGGTATTTTTCTGCGGCGGACGTGCGGACTGGTCGACGATCTCGGTCCAGGAAACACCCCAGCGCGGCTGCTGATTGGGGCGTCGGACGACCGTGATGGAAACCGGCTCGTTATTCTCCGTGTCGAGGAAAAGCTGGGTTTCCGATTCGCCCGTCAGCGCACCTTCGACAGCGAGAGCGTCAGCAATGCGGGTGATCCGGGGCGGTGCATCCGCGGCAACGAGCGATGCCAGAACCGGCCTCAGGCGCGCCTCCAGCTCGGGAGTATAGGGCTGTTGCGCGTTCGGCCCCGTCAGCTGAAGGGAGCCTGGCTTGCCCGGTACACTGCGCGCGAAAAGCAGGACCTCTTGCTTCTTCAGCTTGGGCACCTTGCCCTTCTGGGTGAGCGGGACATCGACCAGATAGGTCAGTTCCTTGCCGAGGGGCACGTTGCCCGAAAGGAGGGCAACCGTCTCCGCCTCGATGAACAGCCGTGCATGATTGGGCGCAAGGCCCGGTGCACGCTCGGGCTTCAGCGCGACCTGGTCCGTAATCCTGGCACGAACCACGAGCGGCGAACCGTCCGCCAGATCGACGACGTCTGCATACGTAAGCATGGTCGATCCGGTGTCCTGAGCGAATCCCGGAGTGGCAAGCGCGAGAAAAGCAACTGCACCCAGCAAAGGTTTATTGAACGAATACAAAAGCAGACCTTCCGAAAAATCCTGTCGGTGACACAATCTTGCAAACCAATCGAAGTAATTATCCGTTCCCTTCACACAAGGCCGTGAATCGGCGCTTAACCGATAAAGCGTTTGCTCCACATGTCCTGCAACGCTAAGGGGTGCGGCAGGACTGTGCTAATGATACAATATTGCCGGAACGTTGCCTTTTGCGACGTTATCGGGAACAAGCTCAGCCATACGCCATCGTACCTAGAACGGGATCGCGAAGGTGTTACACGGAATGCGGCGTCGGGGACACGGGCTGGTGTCCACCCCCACGGCGTCGAAGAATGGCCCGATGCAGATCGGGCGGACACGATGGAGTGATGCAACCGAATGGCTTATGCTGACCAACAGATGAGTGGGAATCGCGTCGTCGCGATCATCATCGTTGCCATTATCCACATTGCCCTCGGTTACTTGCTCATCACAGGTCTCGCTATTGATGCGGTGAAGAATGTGGTTGAGCGCGTAACAACGATCGACGTGGAAGAACCCCCACCACCGCCAGAGCCGGAAGACGAACCGCCGCCGCCGCCGGAAGATATTCCGGAGCCGACGAGCCCGCCTCCGCCGGTTTCGCCGCCGCCGCCGATGAATATTTCACCGGCACCGCCGACGATCCGGACAACTCCGACGATTCCGCCGCCGGCTCCGCCGACGCTTCGGATCCCGCCGCCAGCTCCGCCGGCACCGCCGGCTCCTCCGGCACCGCCGCCCGCTCCTTCGAAGGCTCGTGGCGCATCGCCTGACGGTCTGAACCGGTGGGCTGCACGAATCCAGGGCGACTACCCCTCCAGCGCGCTTCGTCGCGAAGAGTCGGGAACGGTCTCCATGCGTATCACGATCGGATCAAACGGGCGCGTGGAAGCCTGCTCGGTTACCGGCAGCTCGGGTTCGAGTGCGCTCGACGACGCGGCCTGCCGCGGCATGCAGCGTTACGCACGGTACAATCCGGCTCTCAACGCAGCCGGGGACCCGATCTCGTCTACCACTACTCAATCGATCCGTTACGTGCTGCCCGATTAGGGACATCGGCAGCTTAAAAACGTCTATTTCAAGAGGATAATCCGCTATGTTTTTCACACTTCTCGCTGCTGGGGCTGAAGCTCCCAAGAGCTCTTTCGGCTTCCTTCAGGCGATGGAAGAAGGCGGCCCCGTCGCCTGGTCGATCCTTGCTGTCATGATCATCATGTCGGTCGGTTCGTTCTACATTCTGTTCACCAAGTTTTTCGAACAGCGTAAGGTCATGAGCCAATACAAGGATGTTCGCGGCGGCTTCTGGCGTGCGAACAGCCTCAAGGAAGGTTCGACCAAGCTCGAAAAGAACAGCGCATGGCGCCAGCTGGTAGACGACGCCGTCGCTGCCGAAGAAAAGCATGCCAAGCTCAACGACAGCCTCGAAGCCCACGACTGGCTGCACGGCTCGCTCGAGCGTTCGGAGCACGCCATCATGGCGAAGCTCAACGGCGGCCTGCCCTTCCTGGCAACCGTTGGTGCTACCGCACCGTTCGTCGGTCTGCTCGGTACGGTTATCGGTATCTACCGCGCTCTGATCAACATCGGCATGGCCGGCTCGGCATCGATCGACAAGGTCGCTGGCCCGGTTGGTGAAGCACTCATCATGACCGCCATCGGTCTGCTGGTCGCGGTTCCTGCCGTGTTCGCCTACAACTGGCTGCAGAGCCGCAACCGCCGCATCGCCGACATGATGGGCGGCTTCTCGACCGACCTGCTTGCAAACATCAACTCGAACGGCGCGATCAAGCCGGCGACGATGACTGCAACGTCGACGCAGGCTTCGGGCAAGGCCGCTGCTGGCCGCACCACCACCACGGCGACCACGCCTGCTGCCGGTGCGACCACCACCACCACCACGACCAAGCGCTAAGCAGGGCACGCGGGCGGTTCGCGCCGCCCGCGTCCTTCGCGTCAATCGTGTGAAATTGAATACGGATAGGATGTAAATATGGCGATCCAGATGGGAGGCGGGGCAGACTCGCCGATGTCAGACATCAACACCACTCCGCTCGTGGACGTGATGCTGGTGCTTCTGATCATCTTCCTGATCGCGGTTCCGGTCGCGATCCAGACCATCGAGCAGCTGGAAATTCCGGTGATCGAATCGGTCGAATCGAAGGATAAGGTCGAAAACCTCCTCCTGACGGTCAGCACCAGCGACGAAGCGGGCCGGAGCGCCGGCGATACCGGCTACACCGGTGCCTCGCGCACTGGCGAATGCCGCGTTTATTTCAACAACCTCACCCCGGTAACTTCCGAAGAGCTTTATGATCAGGCGTTCGAACGCCTCGACACCATCGTCCAGCGCGCTGGTGGTCCGGAAGAGATCATGAACGATCCGGAGAAAATTCCTCAGGTCCACATCCGCGGCGACGTCAATGCGCCCTGGTCCTGCGTTGCAGGGGCGATCTACAACGTCCAGGCTGCCGGTTATCCGATCGTCGGCTTCATTTCGAACCCGATCGATCCCAACGCCTGAGCGCATTTCGCGACGGCCCCGGACAAGAATTCAGGAGTAAACGACCATGGCAATGGCAGGCGGCAAGGATGATGGCGCCCCAATGATGGACATGAACATGACGCCGTTGATCGACGTCCTGCTCGTGCTTCTCATCATGTTCATCATCACCATTCCGATCGCGACCCACTCGGTCGATATCGACCTTCCGCAACCCAACCCGAACCCGCCTCCGGTGGATGTCGAGCCAGACAAGAACAAGCTTGTTCTTACGCAGGACGACCGGATGCTCTGGAACGGCGAGGAAATCCAGATGGGCGACCTCGTCAACCTTCTCGAGCAGTCGACCCGGATCAACCCGGAACCGGAACTGCAGTTCGAACCGGAAGCTCTCGCCAGCTACGACCTTTCAGCCAGCGTGCTTCAGGTCATCAAGGCGAGCGGCGTTTCGAAGTTCGGATTTGTCGGCAACGAACGGTACCGCACCTTCGGCAAGGCCGGAATGCAGTAAGGCTTCGGCAAAACAAAACAGCGAAAGGGGGCGGAGCAATCTGCCCCCTTTTTCTTTGGCTGGCAGAGGTTCGCGGCCGAAGTGGCCTCCTCTAGGTCAGCCCCTCATCCTCGATCTCTGTGACGCGCATTGCGGCGCTGGCGAGGTCTTCCGCTTCCAGCAGCAGCTCGTCATCGACCGAACCTTGCGGCGTCGCCTCCCGGCCGATCATGACCATGACCGGCACCGCCAGCGGGCTGACCCGGTCGAGTTCGACGTGAACCAATTGTCGGGCCGAACGGTCCAGCAGATCTCCCAGACGCCCCACATCGGTCATACGCGTACGCGCGTCCGCCCAGGCAGCTTCGAGCAGGACATGATCCGGTTCGTATTTCCGCAGGACGTCATAAATGAGGTCAGTCGAGAAGGTGACCTGCTTGCCAGTCTTGCGTTTTCCCGGATGCTGTCGTTCTACCAGGCCACCGATGACCGCCACCTCACGGAATGCACGGCGCAGTAGGTGGGAATTCTGGACCCACTCGAGAAACTCGTCCTGCAAGATGTCTGGTGAAAGCAGCGGGGCTGGATCCGGCACCGGTTTGAGGCCCCATACGGCAAGCGAATAGTCATTCGCCACGAAACCTCCGGGCAGGAGCCCCCTGTCCTCCATCCGCCGCGTAATGAGCATCCCGAGGCTCTGGTTCGCGTTCCAGCCTTCGAATGTATAGTAGACGCTGTAGTGACGCTTGGCGTGCGGGAAACTCTCGACCAGAAGCTGGCCGGGCCCCGGCATTTGGCTGCGCCAGTCCTGCACCTCCAGCCATTCGCGCACATCATCGGGGAAACGCGCCCAGCCCGCCCGATCCACCAGCATGGTCCGCACACGTTCGGCCAGATGGGTCGTCAGCGGCATTCGCTGGCCGCCATAGCTTGGGATCATCGCGTTGGAAGTCGCCGCTTTGACCAGCACTTCCATATCCTGAAGCTTGACGACTTCGAGACTCATCCCGGCGAAGGCGAAGGTATCTCCGGGAGAAAGGGAGGCAGCAAACCGCTCCTCGATCTTGCCGAGACTGCGCCCGCCCCGCCCCCGACCCGAAGTAATGCGCACCTCCAGCATTTCGCTGTCGATAATGATCCCCGCGTTCAGTCTATGCCGCGCCGCCTGGTCCGGATGGGTCAGGCGCCAGACGCCTTCCTTGTCGCGGACGATGCGTTTGAATTTGTCGTAAGCCTTGAGCGAATACCCGCCCGTCGCGACAAAGATCAGAACCCGGCCCCATACTTCCTTGTCCACCCAGGCATATGAAAGGCTGGAGCGTATCTCGCCCAGCAGGGCATCTTCTTTGAAAGGTCCCGCGCACGCACAGGCCATCACATGCTGGGCTAGCACGTCCAGCCCTCCCGGGCGGAAATCCTCCCCGTCACGCTGTCGCTCGTCGACAGCCTCCTTGGCTGCCGTGGCCTCGAGGAATTCGAAACGGTTGCCCGGCACCAGTAAGGCGCGGCTTGGCTGGTCGAGCCTGTGGTTGGCTCTCCCGATCCGCTGCAGCAGCCGCGACGAACCCTTCGGCGCCCCCATCTGGACCACGAGATCGATGTCCCCCCAGTCAACGCCCAGATCGAGACTGGCCGTCGCGACAAGAGCCCGCAGCTCTCCCCGCGCCATTGCCCCCTCCACCTTCCGGCGCGCTTCTTTCGAGAGCGATCCGTGGTGAATGCCGATCGGCAAATTGTCCTCGTTCACATCCCACAGGTTCTGAAAGATATATTCCGCAAGGAACCTTGTATTGGTGAACACCAGAGTGGTCTGGTTACGCCGGATTTCTTCATAGAGCTGGGGGATCGCCCATGTGGCGGCGTGCCCGCCCCAAGGAACGCGCTCCTCTTCGGGAAGCAGGATTTCGACTTCGGCCCGTGCGCCCTCCTCGCCCTCTACCAGAGCGACGCTGTCGATTTCTCCCCACGGTGCCAACCATTCGCGAAAGGCCTCCGGGGACGCCACTGTCGCCGAAAGTGCCGCACGCTGGAGATCGGGAGCGATCGCTTGCAACCGCGAGAGAGCGAGCGCCAGCAGATCACCACGCTTACCGGTGGCGAAGGCATGCACTTCGTCGATTACGATCCGCTTTAGGCCAGCGAACATATGAAGGCTGTCGGGATAGGACAGCAGCAGCGAAAGGCTCTCCGGCGTCGTTAGCAAGACATTGGGCGGTTTCGACCGCTGGCGTTTCTTGCGATCGGACGGCGTATCCCCGCTCCGCGTCTCCACCGTGATGGGTAGGCCCATCTCTTCGACCGGGGTCAGCAGATTGCGCTGGACGTCGTGCGCGAGCGCCTTGAGAGGCGAGACATACAGCGTGTGCAGTCCCTCGGGCGGACTGTTCCTGCTGCGCGAGGGCGCGAATGCCGCCAGCGTGGGCAAGAAGCCGGCCAGCGTCTTGCCAGCACCGGTGTCCGCTACAAGGAGGCTGTGCCGGCCTGCATCGCTAGCCGAAAGCATATCCGTCTGATGCCGACGTATTCGCCAGCCCCGGCCCGCGAACCAGTCGGAAATTTCAGAAGGAACGATGGTTTGCATCTCTGCTCAAGCGATACAGGGAGAAGCCGGTTCCCCCCGGCGAGAGCCAAGGACCCCGTCCTTAGTCGACCATGCCAGTCTCGTCGGAAGCCATGGGTCGTGGGGGCTTGATTACTTCGGACAAATCTTCAGGCTCAATCCCCAGCAATTCGGCCAGCCGCTGACGCTGGGCCGCCGTCAGATCCGAATAGGCGGCTTCCTCGGGGAGGTTCGCCATCGTTTCCTCCATCGCCGTTTCGATATTACCGAAGCTGCTCATCATCGCCGGCAGCGCTTTCATGCTCGCCTGCATGACCTGCGGGTCGGAGAACAAAGCCATCGATTCCTTGGCGTAAGCACTTCCCGTCGGCGTGGCGAAAAATGTGGCGATATCGGCCAATTGGTTGTCATCGAAGCGGACAGCATAGGCTTTGGACAATCCCTCGCGCATGGGATCTTCCATGACAGCGAACATGCCACCCATCTTTTCCGTCATAACGCCGATGATGGCATCGACCCGCTGATCGAACGCCGGATCGAGCATGGCGGAAATTTCAGCCTGTTCTGCTTCGGTCAGTTGACCGATCGCTTCTTCATCCAGATCGAGGCGCGCCGACAGGATAATCTCGGGCGATGAGAACATCGTCATCATGGGCCGCATCATCTTGTCGACGATGTCGGCCATCATGGTTCCGTAAAAACCGTCGGGCATCATCGCCCCGACCACGGCCTGCGCCGCCGGCAGCCGGGCTTCCTGTTCTGCAGTCAAAGGATCCGCCACGAAGAGATTGCTCATCATGGAAGAGATTTCTTCGAGCCGCTGCTGCGAGACTTCTTCTGTTGCCGCCCCGGTCTGCGCTTGCGCAGCGAGAGGCGTGGCCACGAGAGCTGCGCCACACGCAGCCGCGTATACAAAACTTCGCATATTCAAACCCCCTCTGAAATTCCGAGATCAGTGCCCCACGCTTTCGCCGCGCTCCAGACCCGAAAGCTTCAGCTGTTCGTCGATCTGCGCCATCAAACGAGAAAGCCCTTCCTCGCTATCGCTTTCGGCGCGAGCCACCAGGACATCCTGTGTGTTCGATGCGCGCAACAGCCACCAGCCGTCCACCGTGTTCACGCGTACTCCGTCTGTGCCGTTAACGTCCGCATCGGTGCCCGAGAGCCGCTGCTTGACCTCTTCGATCGCTGCGAATTTCCGGCTCTCGTCGACCTGGAAACGCATCTCGGGCGTGTTGATCATCTGCGGCATATCGCTCCGCAGTTGCGTCACCGATTTTCCGAGACGTGCGGATGCCGCCATCAGACGCACACCGGCGTAGAGTGCATCGTCGAAGCCGTAATATTCATCGGCGAAGAAGACATGGCCACTCATTTCCCCGGCTAGCGGCGATCCGGTTTCCTTCATCTTTGATTTGATAAGCGAATGGCCGGTCTTCCACATCAGCGGCTTGCCACCGCAAGCCTCGACATGATCGTATAGCGCCCGGCTTGCCTTCACATCGGCAATGATCGTCGCACCCTTGCGCGTCCGAAGCAGGTCCTCGGCGTAAATCATGAGGAGCTGATCCCCCCAGATCACGCGGCCTTCGCCATCTATCGCACCGATGCGGTCTCCGTCGCCATCGAACGCCACGCCGAAATCGAGCGATTTCTCGGCGACCAGCGTGCGCAGATCCGCAAGGTTTTCTTCGACAGTCGGGTCTGGATGATGATTGGGGAAGCCGCCATCGACTTCTGTAAAGAGCAGGTGATGTTCGCCAGGAAGCTTTGCAACAAGCTTTTCGAGAGCTGGCCCGGCCGCGCCATTGCCCGCATCCCACCCGATCCGCATTCCGGCTAGAACCGAGCGGTCGATCCCGTCGATCGCTTGCACTATGCGCTCGACATATTCATCGAGAATATCCCGTTTTTCTACGTCCCCCGCGCCATCGGTCCACTCGCCAGCCTCCGACCGTCTGCCCAGCTCCTGAATGTCGCTGCCGAAGAACGGGCGGCCCTGAAAGACCATCTTGAAGCCGTTGTAGTTGGGAGGATTGTGGCTACCGGTGATCTGGATGCCGCCGTGTATGTCCTCGTCACTGGCTTCCGCATAATAGAGCATGGGTGTGGCTCCGAGACCGATCCTCACCGTGTCACAACCGCTCGCCGTGAGACCTTCGACCAATGCATGCTCGAGCATCGGCGAAGACCGCCTGCCATCGTAACCCACTGCAACCCGGCTACCGCCCTGCTCGCGAAGCATCGATCCGAACGTTCTGCCGATCGCCCGGGCGTCGTCGGCGCCGAGTGTCTCACCGATAATCCCCCGTATGTCGTATTCGCGAAGGACAGTTGGATCGAATGCATGGCTCATCGGGGAGGCTCCGAAATTTCGTAAGGTAGATCGTCTAACAGAAGATCACGGGCTGCATTGAGTTCCTGCATCTGCGCCTTGCTGCCCCCTCGATCAGGGTGGGCAAGTGCTGCCATGCGGCGATGTGCCTCGCGGATATCCTTGTGGTCGGCCTTGGCGGAAACGTTGAGCAGCTTGCGTGCGCGAAAGATCGCCTGGCTCCGCGTCGTGGGCGCGCGGAGATAATCCCACGGCCATTTCCCGAGCGCCCAGCGGCACAGGAACGTCAGGCCTATGGCCAGGACGAGCAGCTTGATCATGCGTCGACCTTTTCCGCCGGAGCCGTGGATTTTTGAATGTCGGGAAACCTCAAAGCAGCCATGAGCTGGCGTAATTCCTGGCGGGCCACCAGATGACTGGTGCCCAGATCGCCCAAATGGCCCTTGTCGAGCAGAGTGAGACCCGAGGGGAAAAGTTCGCGATAGATCACGCGTTCCGAAAGACCCTGCGTAACCCGGAATCCAACCCGCTTCGACATTTCGCCAAGCGCCTGTTCGATCCGGCTGCGGTTGCGTGCTTCGGTGTGACCGGTGCGGTTGCGCACGACAACCCAATCCATTTCGGCGCGACCTTCCTCGATCGCCTTCCGGCTTCGTTTGATCCGCGCTTCCCAGATCAGTTCGGCATAGAAAGACAGTTTGCGTACCTTGAAATTCTCGCCTTCGACCTGACCGATCAGATCGAAATCCACGAAGCTGTCGTTCATGGGAGTGACGAGCGTATCGGCGTTGGTGGCCGCAAACCGCGCCAGGGGATCATCTCGGCCTGGCGTATCTATGATGATGAAATCGGCGTCGCCCGCATGGCGTTGCAGAATCTCGCCGAATTCATCGTCCGGGATGGGCGGAATGGTATGACACTCGATCGTCGGCAGCTCGATTTCGCGTCGCTGCATCGTCTCGGCCCGGTTTTCGATATAGCGGGCAAAGGTGCGCTGGCGGTGATCGAGGTCGAAACCGACCACCCTCGCCCCGCGATAGGCCAGGGCGATTGCCACATGAACCGCCGTCGTCGATTTTCCTGTCCCGCCCTTTTCGTTGGCGAAGGTAATCCAATGGGGGCCGGTCTGGGGCAAAGTGTTTCGCTCTTCTTCTCGTTGTATTCGATGCCGCTGCAAGGTTAGGGCAACTCTCCTGAAACCATAATCTAGGGGAGTCGGTGTTGCAAATCGCTCGCACACTGGAAATGTTGAGGAAATCCCTGACCGCTTTGCGGGCAGATGGCCAGACTGTCGCGCTCGTCCCAACTATGGGGGCATTGCATGAAGGCCATCTGACGCTCGTCCGCAGGGCGAAAGCGCAGGCCGATCATGTCGTCGTGTCGATTTTCGTTAATCCTCGCCAGTTCGGCGCCGGGGAAGATCTCGATGCCTACCCGCGTCAGCTGGAGCGCGATGCGCAACTTCTGGAGGACGAGGGTGTCTCACTGGTTTGGGCACCGGCGCCGCAGGAAGTCTATCCTGAAGGCTACGCCACGAATATCTCGGTCGCTGGGGTCAGCGAGGGATTGTGCGGCGCAGACCGTCCGGGGCACTTCGATGGCGTGGCTACCGTCGTCTGCAAGCTGTTCAATCAGGTCACGCCCGACATGGCGTTTTTCGGCGAGAAGGACTGGCAGCAGCTGGCTGTCATCCGGCGCATGGCGCGCGACCTTGATCTAAACTGGCCGCATGTGGATGCCATTTACGGTGTTCCGATTGTCCGCGAGAAGGACGGCCTCGCGATGAGCAGTCGTAACGCATATCTTTCGCCGGAACAGCGGCACCAGGCGGCCGCGCTCCCTCGAGCCATGAAAGCAGCGATCATTAAGCTGTCAGAAGGCGGAGCGGCGGATCGCTTGCTCGAGGATATGCGGCAGGATTTGCTCGCGAGCGGATTTGATAGCGTCGATTACGCGGAACTCCGTGATGCCGATAGCTTGGCGCCCCTCGCGTCAGACAACGGCAATGCCCGTCTCTTTGTCGCTGCCAGGATCGGCGGCACTCGCCTGATCGACAATATGGAAATTTAGTGGAGCGACCCGCCGGTTCGTGAAGCCGCGCTTATCGGCAGTTCGAACGAAACCCGTTCTCGCTAGCGAATTCCGGTGCTGTAGGGAAGTTGGAGCGGGTAAGGGGAATCGAACCCCTCTAGCCAGCTTGGAAGGCTGGAGCATTACCACTATGCTATACCCGCGTCGCGGAGGAGGGCAGATGCCTTCCTCCGCCAGATTCGTCAACCTGTCATTGCGTGGTTTTTGCGGTCGCCTTGGGCTTTGGAGCTGCCGACGGAGGCGCACTCGCCGAAGTTTCGGGCATGCTGAGCGTTTCGATCAGGGTTTGCTCCCTGGCGTTGCTCTCCCCGGTTTCGACAGTCAATTCCACCCGGCGGTTGGCAGCACGCCCTTCTTCATTTGGGGTGCCATCAGGAAGTGCATTGGGCTCAATCGGGTTTTGTTCGCCAAATGCGATCACCTCGATCCGCTCTTCCGCGATACCGCCATCGACGAGAAATTCCTTCACCGCCTCCGCGAGATCCCGCGACCTTTCGACATTTGCCTCGTCATCACCGGACGAATCCGAATGACCCCGCAGGATGATTGCGCCACCCGACGCGACCTGAGGGGAGCGCAGGACCGTTGCGAGCTCCGCCCGAACCGCCTCGGTAAGATCGGAGGTGCCATCCGCAAACGGCAGGACTGTTTCCAGCGGGGGAAGCGTCTCGGCCGGGAGCATGGAGTCGGCTGCGGTCGGCTCTTCCTGGAAGATGGAACGGGGTGTGTCGGCCTGAGTAGGCTCAGGTTCCGGTTCGTCGCGTTCGACCTTGCAAGCCGTCAGTCCAAACAAACCAGCGACACTCAGCCCCGTCGCTGCCAGTTTCAATGTTGCCCTCATGTCGTCTGCACCCCCTGCTTTTTCCCGGCCTTCTTTGCAGCCTTCTCTTCCGCGGTCTTGGTCTGCGGTGGCGAGAAACTTAGAATCACGTCGCCTGCACGCGGTTCGGGCCGCGCGGCATGCGTGAAGAAACGGATATTTCCATTGTCCCGAACCAGCAGCAACATGTTCGCTGCGTCCGGCAGTTTTTCCTGCATTTTTTCGAAATCGAACTCTTCCGATAAGCGCGTCTTACGGAATACCCATCCCTGGCGCTGACGCTCGCTGACGTCCTCGACGCCGAACCCGCTTTCGAACAGCGCCCTTCCCCGAAGGCTTTCCGGAAGCGAATGGCGGTCTTCGCCATCCGCGCTCTCGCCGAGTTGAAAAACACTATCGCGGCCGATTTCATGAGCGAATTCGTTGCAGACGAGTGCGTTATAGGCCTCGTTCTCGGTGGCCGCGACGAGATTCTGATAGGGGGCCAGTTCGAGATTGTGTTCCGTCGCCTCGTTCAGGATTTCCCCGTGATAGGTCGGTATTCCCTTCTGGCGGGCCAGGGCGAGGCGCTGCCAGCTCGGGTCCACCACCATGACCGGGGCCTTCATGTCCTGCATCTGCTCGGCCAATGCGACAGTCCATGGCGTACTGCCCACTACCAGAATGCCGGGCCTGGTCGTGCCCTTCACCTTCAAAAGCTTGGCGACGAAGTCGGCAGTGAACCCGTGCGCCACGATGGTTACGACGACCACTGCGAAGCTCAGCCCGATCAGAAGATTACCGTCGCTGAAACCGAGGTCGGAAAGCCGGAGTGCGAACAGACCGGAAATCGCCACGAGAACGATCCCGCGCGGCGCAATCCAGGCGAGGAAAAGCCGCTCGTTCCAAGGTATGTTGCTGCCCAGGAGGCTGAGAAGAATGGTTGCGGGCCGGACCAGGAACAGTAGCGCCAGCAGGAACCACGCGATGGGCCAGTTGATGTAGCGAATATCTTCAATGCTGAGCGATGCAGACAGCAGGATAAAGATGCCCGACACGAGGAGAACCGCGATATTCTCCTTGAAGGGATGGATTGACCGCAGGCTCGTCACGTTCATGTTGGCCAGTGCCACGCCCATCACGGTAACTGCGACAAGCCCTGCCTCATGTTCGATGAGGTTCGAGATGACGAACACACCGATCACAGCGGTAAGCAGCACAGGGACCTTGAGGTATTCTGGCACGGCACCGCGGGGGAAAGACCAGGCAATTGCCAGCGCGGCGACATAGCCGATCAGGCCGGCGATTATGGCGGCGATGATAAGGGGCGGGACGACTTCGAACAGGGTCGCACCGGGTTGCTCAGCCACCTTGCGGAAATATTCATAGGCAATCACCGCGCAGAGTGCGCCGGTGGGATCGTTGACGATCGCCTCCCACTTCAAAATCGAAGCAGGGCGCGATTTGATTGAGCTTTGGCGCAATAGCGGAATCACGACGGTAGGCCCGGTTACCACAAGGATGCCGCCAAAAAGGATTGCAACTTCGGGTGCCAGGCCAGCGATATAGATGCCAGCGAGAGCGCCGAATAACCAACCCAGCGCAACCCCGATGGTAGCGAGGCGACCGACGGCACTCCCCGTATGGCGAAGCTCACGGAAATCGAGGCTCAAACCACCTTCGAAGAGGATGAGCGCAACCCCGATAGCGACCATCGGTTCGAGCAGCCCCCCGAACGCGTGTTCTGGATCGAAGACCCCAAGAACGGGTCCCGCCAGAAAACCAGCGATCAGCATCAGGACGATGGCAGGAAGCCCCGTCCGCCACGCAAGCCATTGCGCGCCGATGCCGAGTATGCCCACCAAGGCTATTACCAGTGTTTGTTCCATGCCCCTCGTCGCGTTTCGCCCGATTGGCGGGCCGCCCGGGCCTACAATGCCCTAGGTCGAAACTTTATCCAAGGATCGACAGCAAAAAGGTCAATCACCTTCAAATTCCATAAGAGCTGCAACCGTGATCCCGCGGTCTTTGAGCTTCTCCGCGCCGCCGAGATCGGGAAGATCAATAACGAAGATAGCGTCAGCGACGCGGGCGCCGGCTTCCCGAAGGAGCTGCGCAGTCGCGCACGCCGTACCGCCGGTCGCCAGAAGATCATCGACGATGGCTACTTTCTGGTCCCGGTCCACAGTCGTCGGATCCATTTCCAGCCGGTCGGCACCGTATTCGAGCGCATAATCGATACCGATCGTCTCGCAGGGCAGTTTCCCGGGCTTCCGAATGGGAAGGAACGGCAATCCGAGCTTCGACGCGACCGACGCACCGAAAATGAAACCGCGCGCTTCCATTCCCGCGATGGCTTCTGCTTCCGAGGCTTGTACCCGATCAGCCAACCAATCCACGGTTGCGGCAAAGCCCTCCCCATGACCGATCAACGTGGTGATGTCGCGAAACTGGATTCCAGAAACCGGGAAGTCAGGAATGGTGCGCACGAGCGATTTCAATTGCGTCGGTGTGATCGGCTTTCTCCCAAAAACGAGAACGCCCCTCCCATCGCTTGGATGGAAGGGGCGTTCGAGAAGTGGATAAGCGGTTGGCTTATTTCTTGCGCTTCACTGCCGACCAGATCTGGCGCTTTGACATGTAGGCCAGCACGGTTGCGAAGAGCAGGAAGATCAGCACCGGCCAACCGGTCTGCTTGCGCTTCACCAGGGTCGGTTCGGCAGTCCATGTCAGGAACGCCGCGACGTCCGTGGACATCTGTTCGACAGTCGCCTCGGTCCCATCATCATACGTAACCTGACCTGCGCTCGTAAGCGGCGGGGCCATCGCGAGATTGAGGTTCGGGAAGTACGGGTTGTGATGAAGGCCCGGAGCCGGCGCAGCTTCGGGATGCTCTTCAAGAAGCTCAGCTGACGGCTCCTGATAGCCTGTAAGAAGCGAAGCCACGTAATTAGTCCCGTCGCCGCGCGCCTTGGTGATCAGCGAAAGGTCAGGCGGAATGGCGTTGTTGTTCGCCGCCGCGGCCGCAACCGCATTGGGATAAGGCGACGGGAAATAGTCGGTCGGAAGCCCGGCACGTGTAGTCGCTTCACCCGTATTGGGATCGATGCCCGGGACCTGCTTCGAAGCGGCAAACGCCTTTACCTGGCCTTCGGAATAGCCGAGTTGTTCGAGATCGCGGAAAGCGACGAACTTGAGGCTGTGACAAGCCGAGCAAACTTCGTTGTAGACTTTCAGGCCGCGCTGAAGCTGGGCCTGATCCCATTTGCCGAACGGACCGTTGAAGGAATAGGCGATGTCACGCGGATGCTCATAGGGCAGATGGCCCGGAGCTTCTTCGGTGGCGGCGTTATAGGCACCGACAAGGAAGCCCCACAGGACGGCGACGGCAAAGCCGAGACCGACGAGGATGGCAACAAGGCGGACGCTGAGAAGCTTGGTCATGGATCTCTCGTTACTCGCTTAGACGGCCGGCGACGTGTGTTCGCCTTTGACCATCTTCTTGTCCGAGCCGAGGACGGCTTCGGTGATCGAATAGGGCAGCGGTTCTGGTTTCTCGACGCTCGAGATGATCGGCAGGATCACCAGGAAGTGCAGGAAGTAGTAAGCCGTCGCGACTTGGCTGAGCATCACGTAGGGCTCTTCAGCAGGTGCCCCGCCGCAGATGAACAGGACAATCATCGTCGGGATGAGGCCGAACCAGAAGAACTTGCGGAACAGCGGACGGTAATGGCCACTGCGCACCGGCGATTTGTCGAGCCAGGGCAGGAAGAACCACAGCAGGATGGACGAGAACATCGCCAAGACGCCCATCAGCTTCGCCGGGATGAAGAAGAAGTCCACCGTGAAAGCGCGCAGGATCGCATAGAAAGGCCAGAAGTACCATTCGGGCACGATGTGCGCGGGGGTCGAGAGCGGATTCGCTTCGATGTAGTTATCCGGATGGCCAAGCGCGTTCGGCAGGAAGAAGACCAGCGCGAAATAGGCCAGCAGCGCGATGCCGAGACCGAAGCCGTCCTTTGCCGTATAATACGGATGGAAAGGTACGGTATCGCTTTCGCTCTTCACTTCGACGCCGGTCGGGTTCGACGAACCCGGAATGTGAAGCGCCCAGATGTGGAGAATGACGACACCTGCAATTACGAAGGGCAGCAGGAAGTGGAGCGAGAAGAAGCGGTTGAGCGCGGCATTGTCAGGCGCGAAGCCGCCGAGCAGCCAGACCTGAATGGGCTCGCCGACGAGCGGGATAGCGCCGAACAGGCCGGTGATGACCTTCGCACCCCAGAAGCTCATCTGACCCCATGGGAGAACGTAACCCATGAAGGCAGTAGCCATCATGAGCAGGAAGATGACGACGCCGAGCAGCCAGATCATTTCCCGCGGAGCCTTGTAGCTCGAATAGAACAGGCCGCGGAAGATGTGCAGGTAAACGACGATGAAGAAGAAGCTCGCGCCGTTGGCGTGAGCATAACGCATCATCCAGCCCCAATTGACGTCGCGCATGATGTGTTCGGTCGTGGCGAAGGCAACCTGCGCGTTCGCAGCATAGTGCATGGCGAGCACAACGCCGGTGACGATCTGCACCATCAGGAAGAAGCCGGCGAGAACGCCGAAATTCCAGAAATACGAAAGGTTGCGCGGAACCGGGTAACCGGCGCCGACAGCATTATAGACGAGGCGCGGAAGCGGCAGTTTCTCGTCGAGGAACTTGGTCAACCCGTTGGTGGGTTCGTACTGGCGTGCCCAGGGAAAGCTCATGTCTTAGTCTCTCGTCTTATAGCTCAGCCGACCTGGATGACCGTATCCGAGGTGAATTCATATTCCGGCACTTCGAGGTTCGCCGGCGCCGGACCTTTGCGGATGCGCCCGGCGGTGTCGTAATGCGAACCGTGACAAGGGCAGAAGTAGCCGCCGAATTCGCCCTTCACTTCGCCTTCGGCAGCACCCAGGGGCACACAACCGAGGTGGGTGCAGACACCCATGGTGACGAGCATGTCACGGTGACCTTCCTTCGTACGCTCTTCCAGCGTCTGCGGATCGCGAAGCGAAGATGCGGGGACCGCATTCGCCGCCTGGATTTCCGCCTGGGTCAGGCGACGCACGAAAAGCGGCTGTTTGCGGAACACGGCCTTGATAGCCTGCCCTGGCTCGATCGCGGAAACGTCGACTTCGGTCGAGCTTGCAGCAAGAACATCCTTCGACGGAGCCATTTGCGATACTAGCGGATAAACCACTGCGAGGCCGCCGATACCGGCAGCACTGATTGCAGCGATATCGAGAAAGTCGCGCCGACGGATACCGTCTTCGCTTGTCGTCACCGTCTCGGGAGTAGCGGTTGCAGTCGTGTCTGCCATCAGCGCCTTGCCTTGCCTGCCTTAGCTTACCACGCCGGATGGCGCGGGTAATTGTTGCGATCCACATGCCGGATGAGGCCGAATGCCAGCGCCAAGGAAAGATGCGCGAATGCCCCCGGTATATCCGGTTTGGTCGCGCCTCTAGCCGCTATGCGGCCCCTTGCCAACCGCCATTTTGGCACGGGCTGGCTGATGGCTGAGTGGTGGGCTATTCTGGCTCGGGTAGAGCTATCGCGCTGATCTGGCGGCCCTGGGTCGTCTCGCCTCGATGAGTCGCACGCCTATAGGAATGGAATTGCGCCTCGTTTGCATAGGTGTCCAGGGCAAGGTCGGCGATTCGGCCAGTACCGGCAACGACGAGGCGGTGAGCCACATAGGCGGGCAGATCGAACTGATAGTGCCCCTCTCTGCCCGGAGCGAAGAACCGTTCGTCGGCGTCCTCGAACTGGCGCCTCATGTCCTTGCCGACTTCGTAACTGGATTGCGCGATAGTCGGGCCGATGGCGGCACTGATGCGCACGCGATCGGCACCGAGATCCTCCATAGCCGCAAGCGTCGCCTCTAATACACCGGCGCGCGCGCCCTTCCAGCCTGCGTGAGCTGCACCAATGACGCCCGCCTCAAGATCGGCGAAGAGAACCGGCGCGCAATCGGCCGTCACTATGCCAAGCATCAGTCCGGGGCGATCTGTGACTAGCGCGTCGCCTTCCCGAATATCCCCGCCAGCTTCGCGCATCACGCACACTTCGGCGGAATGGATCTGCTTGAGCTTCACCAGCGGCGCTCCGGCAAGCACGTCTTCACTTTCCAGGCCATCGCGCGCCGAGAACCCGTGGGGCACGCCTGCCAGCACTTCGCAAGTGAGCACTTTAGCCAAGGGACCGGGTGACCTGCTCGAATGTGTCGCGCGAAAGCTTGGGCGCGGCCGCGATGCGCTCCAATTGTTCGCGCATCAGAGCCGACCTGCCCGGCTCCATCTTTCGCCATCGCCCAAGCGACGGCACGAATCGCGCTGCTGTCTGCGAATTGATCGGGTCGAGTTCGAGGATCAGATCGGCGATCATCCGGTATCCTTCGCCACTTGAAGCATGGAAGCCGTGCGGGTTGGCAGCGAAAGCCATGTAGAGCGAACGCACCCTGTTCGGGTTCTTGAGCGTGAAGTCCTCATGATCGGCTAGGGCCTTAACATGCTCGATCACGTGAGGATGGAGCGACATCGCCTGCAGCGAGAACCATTTATCGATCACCAGCGAGTTGCCCTGGTAGCGATTATAGAAGTCCAGCAAGGCATTGGTCCGTTCTGCACTATCGACACCCGTCAGAACCATCAGTGCGCCTTGGCGATCGGTCATATTGTCCGCTTCCTCATACTGCTGCGAGGCAAGCTCGGTAGCCTTCTGAGGATCACCCGCTACGAGATATGAAAGGATTAGCGTCTTCAATTTTCGCGCGCCCTTCGCCTGTGGATCCTGCGAATAGGGGACTTTCGCCGCGCGATCGTAAAGGCGCTGGAGGCTTTCTTCCAATTCCTTCGCGATGACAGCCTTCAGCCCCTCGCGTTGCTCGAAAATCCGGCCAGGATCGGCATTTTCGAGCCGCTCCATGATATACGTCTGGCTGGGCATTGACATAAGCTCGCCGCGCATGAGGTTGTCGATTTCCTCGTCCTCGATCACACTGCGGACAGCACGCACGATATCGTTCTGATTTGCAGTGCGCGTGGCGTCATCGAGGGCACCCTTGCTTGCCGCAACGAGATGACCGACCATCAGATCCTGCATTGCTTCGTATCGCGCGAAAGGGTCATCATCGCTAGCCGCGAGGAAGACCAGTTCGTCACCTGCAATGTCTCGCTGAACGGATATCGGGGCGGAAAAGCCGCGATTGATGGAGAGCACCGGTTTTGACGCAAAACCGGGGAAGCGAAACGTGTCGCTCGCCTTGTCCAGAATGATCAATTCTTCACCGGCATGCCTGCCGCTCTCCCGGTCGAACAGAGCGATCTTCATTGGGATCGGCATGGGCTTTTTGCCAGATTGCCCGGGTGTGTCGGGGATGGTCTGCGAAAGCTCGAGCACGGCTTCGTCGCCGTCATATGTAAGCTGCACGGAAACCTGGGGTGTACCGGCCTGGGCATACCATAGCCGGAACTGCGAAAGATCGAGACCGGCACCATCCTCGATCGACTTGACGAAATCCTCGCAAGTCGCGGCCTCGCCATCGTGGCGATCGAAATAGGTATCGGTGCCACGCCGGAAGGCTTCGTCGCCCGCCATGGTCTTCATCATGCGGATGACCTCGGCCCCTTTGTTGTAGACGGTCGCGGTGTAGAAATTGCTGATCTCGCGATAGCTGTCCGGGCGGATCGGGTGCGCAAGGGGGCCGCTGTCTTCGGGGAACTGGGCGCCACGCAGAACGCGTACGTCCTCGATGCGTTTGACCGGTGCGCTGCCCATGTCCTGGCTGAAAAGCTGATCACGCAGGACTGTGAAGCCTTCCTTGAGGCTGAGCTGGAACCAGTCGCGGCAGGTGATGCGGTTGCCCGACCAGTTATGGAAGTATTCGTGGCCGATCACGCCCTCGATGCCATCATAGTCGCCGTCGGTAGCGGTTTCCGGATCGGCAAGGACGTATTTGGTGTTGAAGACGTTGAGGCCCTTGTTCTCCATCGCGCCCATGTTGAAATCGCTCACGGCGACGATGTTGAACAGGTCGAGATCGTATTCGCGGCCGAAGGTTTCCTCGTCCCACTTCATGCTGCGCTTGAGGCTTTCCATCGCATGTTCGGTGCGATCGAGGTCGCCGTCGCGCACATAGACGTTCAGTTCGCCCTTGCGGCCATTCATGGTGGTGAAGCTGTCCGTCCGCGCCACCAGATCGCCTGCGACCAGCGCGAAGAGGTAGGACGGCTTGGGCCACGGATCATGCCATTCGGCGGTCAGAAGCTCGCCATCATCATCCATACGGACGCGGTTGCCGTTGGAGAGGAGGATGGGGAAATCCTTCTTGGGGCCGCGCATGGTGACGGTGTAGGTCGACAGGACGTCTGGCCGGTCGGGGAAGAAGGTGATGCGGCGGAAGCCTTCGGCCTCGCACTGGGTGCACAGCATGCCGCCCGACGCATAGAGACCCATCAGCTGCGAGTTGGCTGACGGGTCGATCTCGGTCACGATTTCCAGCGTGTGGCGGTCACCTTCGAGTGTCACCACGAGGTCATCGCCATCCATCATGTGACCGGCGCAATCGCCGCCGTCGCACTTCAGCGAGACCAGCTCCAGACCGTCACCATTGAGGCGGATCGTGGGCGAGGCTTCGGCGGCAGGGTTACGCTCCACCTCCAGCGTCGCAGTGACGCGCGTCTTCTCCAGCCCCAGATCGAAGTCGAGCTTGGTGGTCGGCACCAGCCACGCGAAGGGCGCATAATCCTCGCGCCGGATTTCCGGCGGGGCCTTGGGCTCGACGGCCGCATCGGCCATTTCGATATTGCCGTCGGGCGTGGAGGGGTTGCGCGCGATATCCATGGTGGTCCTGTTCTTTTGAGAGCTTTGGGCTAATACGCCCCGATGCCTCGTTTGTTCATCTTCGGCCTCGGCTACACGGCAAAACGTTTCGCGCACAAGATGCGTGCGCAAGGATGGCAAGTCGATGCCACCGGCAGCGACGGGACGGTCGATTTTGCGGACCATGACGCCGTCGCCGCGCAGATCGCCGGCGCCGATGTGGTGCTGAGCTCGGTACCACCCGCCGATGGCAGCGATCCCGTGCTGGAGCGTTACGAAAGCCTGCTGGCGGGCCGCTGGCTGGCCTATCTATCCTCCACCGGCGTCTATGGCGATGCGGGCGGCGCCTGGGTCGACGAGCACGCCCCCACCGGCACCGGCCGCCGCACTGCGCGCGCGGAATGCGATGCGCGCTGGCTGGACCTCGGCGCGCGGGTGTTCCGCCTGCCGGGCATATACGGTCCCGATCGCAGCGCGTTCGACAAGGTTCGCGACGGAACGGCCCACCGCATCGACATGCCGGAGCAGGTCTTCAGCCGCGTGCATGTGGAAGATATCGTGTCCGGTCTCGACGCTGCCATTCGGCACGACGCCCCGCCCGGCGCATATAATCTGGGCGACGATCTGCCCGCCAGCCACAAGGAAGTGACCGAGGAAGCCTGCCGCCTGCTGGGCATTGCACCGCCCCCGCTCCAGACAATGGAGGAGGCGGGCCTTTCACCCATGGCGCGCGGGTTTTACGCGGAGAACCGAAGGGTGGCGAATGGCAAGGCGAAACGCGTGCTCGGCTGGGAGCCGCGCTATCCCACCTATCGCGAAGGTCTGGCCGCAATCATGGCTCGGGCGTAGCGCGCCTTGGCGGAGCGGCGGTCCGGCCGCGCATCGCCACCACCATGCCCGTCAGCGTGATCGCCGCGCCAGCCGCGGGCAGCGGACCCCAGACATAGCCTTCGAACAGGGTCGACAGGATCATCGCCACGATCGGAACGATCACCGAACTGTAAGCCGCCGTTCCGGCCCCGACCTTGCGCACCAGCCCGTAATAAAGCGGGAAGGTCACCACCGACCCGAGCAGGCCGAGATAGAGAATGCCCAGCGCATAGGCCGGCCGGTCGTCGAACTGGGGCGCCCCCTGCGTGGCGAGGGCAAACCCGGCGTTGAGCACCACGCCGACCGCCATCGACCATGCGAGCAGCGTCAGCAATGGCTGGCGCTTCGCCCCTTCGGTGGCCTGGATGATATTGGCCGCACTGGCCGACAGGATGCCGCAGACGGTGAGCCCCGCCCCCATCAACACTTCGCCCAGCGTGGCAGGCGATGCGCGCCATTCCTGCGCGAACAACATGGCGACGCCCAGCGCGGCGATCGAGGAGCCGATCACGAATTCACGGCGGATCGGCTGGCCCAGCACCAGCCGCCCGAAGATCGCATTGGGCACCACCAGCAGCGCGAACATCACCGCGACAAGGCCGGAGGTGATGAATTTCTCCGCATTATAGACGAAGCTGAAATTGAGGCAGAACTGGAACAGCCCCAACGCAATGGCCCAGCGCCAGCCGGCGCGCGGCAGGCGCAAAGGTTCGCCGCGCAGCTTGGCCAGAGCGAACATGCCCAGCGCGGCGACGACGAAGCGCCAGGTGATCGACCAGCTTGCCGGAACAGAGGATATCTGGTCGCGGATCACCAGCCAGGTGCCGCCCCAGATCACGCTGACCAACAGGAAGGCGGCAAGGTTGCGGGGGGCGAGCAGGCTTTCGCCGCCGGATTGCGCGCTCATAAACCGGAAATCGCCTGTGCCAGAGCGCGGGCATCCTCTTCCCGCGTATTCCACGCGGTCACGAAGCGGGCGGCATCCGCGCCCCAATCGTAAAAGCCGAAGCCGCGCTCGCGCAGCGCCTCACGCTCCTGTGCCGTGCAGCGCACGAACAGTTCGTTGGCTTCGACCGGGTGCATCAACCGGTCGCCGCAGGCCCCGGCGATTTCGGCAGCGGCGGCATTGGCCGCGCGCGCATTGTGCAGCCAGACATCGTTATCGAGCATGGCGTGGATCTGGGCGGCCAGGAACCGGCCCTTGCTCTGCAAGTGCCCCGCCCGCTTGCGGCGGTATTTCGCCACATCGGCAAGGCCGGAATCGAAGAAGACGATCGCTTCGGCAGTCATCCCGCCATTCTTCACGAAGCCGAAGCTGAGCGCATCGACCGGCCCGGCAGCCTGGGCAGCCGAAACGCCGAGGAAGGCCGCGGCATTGGCGAACCGCGCGCCGTCCATGTGAAAGTGCAGCCCGCGTTCGTCCGCCAGCGCCCGGATCGCGGCAATTTCCGCGGGCCGATAGGCGCGGCCATATTCGCTGGCCTGCGTGATCGAGATCGCATGCGGCTGGACCTGATGCACATCGTCGCGAATCGGATCGATCACCGCGCGGAGGCCATCCACGTCCAGCTTGGCCCCTTCGCCCTGCCCCAGCAGCAGCTTGGCCCCGTGGAGGTAGAAACCGGGCGCCCCGCCCTCGTCCATCTCGATATGCGCTTCCTCATGGCACACGACCGCGCCATGCGGTTGCACCATGGTGGCAAGCGCAAGGCAGTTTGCGGCTGTGCCCGTGGCCACCCACAATGCCGAGCAATCGCGCCCGAACAGATCGCTCATCCGCTCGTCCAGCGATGCGCTCAGCGCGTCGCCGTCATACGGGGTATCGCTGGCATCGGCGGCGCGCATCGCGTCCCACACGGCGGGGTGAACGGAAGCGGAATTGTCGGACAGGAAGTGCATGGAACGCGCATAGCGACCTGCGCGTTAAGCCGACAACCACAGAAAGACGATTATGAGCACAAGTCAGATTGAAATCGAACGTCACGACAACGGCAGCCAAGGCGAATACATCGCCAAGCTGTCCGGAAGCGAGGACAAGGCCGAGCTAAGCTGGACCGACAGGAACGGCGTGCGCCATGCAACCCATACCTTCGTGCCGCCCAGCCATCGCGGCAAGGGCGTGGCCGAAGAACTGGTAAAGGCGCTGGTCGCCGATGCGCGCGAACAGGATTTCAAGATCGCGCCCGACTGTTCCTACGTCGAACGCTGGTTCGACCGGCATCAGGATTACAGCGACCTGCGCGCCTAAGCGATAGCGGATCCCTTGGTATCGAGCAGGCGGGAGAAATCCGTGCCCGCCATGCTACGGCAGATCTGCGCCCGCCATTGCTCTGCCTGCGCCAGCGGCACGCCCTTTATATGGAACTTGCCGCCTGCCAGCCCAAGATGGAGCGTCGCATAACCGCGCCAGCGGGCAACCGGCCCCTGCGCAATCTCGACCGACTGCAGTTTTACCCGTGAAGCGATCGAAAGCTTCGGAGCAAGGCTGCCGATCCGGTTGTAGATCTGGTCATGGTCGATCGCCCGGCGGTCGCGTTTCCAGCGCCACCATCCGAATGCTGTCGCCGGAATGATGGCGAGCAGCGGTATCACCCACAGTGGTTTGCTGACCAGAATCGCCGCGATGATGGCGAGGATAAGCAACATGGACGCGGCTATGATTACCCGGTCGATGAAATAGCGCGGGGTCGCGCGCACCCACTGCGTATCGGGAGCTGGGCGATGAAAGCCGGTCAGGCCGATGACCCTATCCAGTTCGGGCAGCTTGCCGAAGGGCACGGCATCGTGATTGTCGCCCCCGCTGTCATTCGCCAGGCTGATGATCTTGAGCGAATGCCAGCCGAAGCGTTTGCGGACCAGCCCGGTTTCCATGCGCAATGCCTGCACGCGGTGCAGCGGCATGACCAGATCGGTGCGTGTCAGCAGCCCGCGGCGACGGCGCAATCCCTTGGGCGTATGTTCCAGCCGGAAATCCCATTCGCGCAGGGATGTGCGGATCACCCCGGTCGCAATGCCGATGGGGATCAGCGACACCGCAGCGATAATGAAGCCGGCCGTCCGTGCAAACGGGCCGAGATCGGCAAGCCATTGGCCCGGACCTGCCAGCTGCTGCTGCCATTCGTCGACATCCCACAGATCGAAGGGCAGGAGGAACTCCAGCTGCTGTGCGGCACCTGCCAGCACGGCGACGATGGCCAGCGAAAATTCGAACAGGCCGAAGGTCAGCACGCGTTGCGGGTTCATGGCAAAGACCGTTTCGGCCTCCGGCTCCACCCGTTTGGCTGCGGGCGTTTCCATTCCGGATGTCACCGCCCTTTCGGCCTGCGCATTCTCGGGCGGCACAAAGGCTGGCGTATCGTCCTTGCGATCGCGCACCACTTCGCGCAGCCGCTCGCCCTCGGCTTCCGAGAGATAGGCGAGCTTGAGATCGTCCCCGCCGCCGGCCCCGGTCTCGAACTTGACCTCGACGAGGCCGAACATGCGCGGCAGCAGCTTCTGCTCCAGGCTGACGTCCTGAATGCGTTCGTAGGGAACGGAGCGGGCCGCCCGCGACACTATGCCGCTTTCCACCCGCACATCGCTCTCTCCGATCGTATAGGTCAGGCGCAGCCACTGCAGATAGGCGAAGAACACGTTGGCGAGGATGACCGCGATCAGGATCGGCACGGCAAAGGCAAGAAACCCGCCATTGCCTTCACGGTTCAGGATAGCCACCCCGCCCAGCACCACGGGGATCACGAGCTGGAACAGCTTGCTCACCGCACCGACCGCGAAGCTGAGCGGATTGGTCCGCTGGGGCTTCATCGGTTCTCCGGTCATTGCGTGTCGCGCCGGATGGCGAGCCGGATTTCCTCGCGCATGGCCAGCGCATCCTCATGCGCCAGCCCGCCGAGCGAGACCGAGGCATTGTGCGATCCGGCCGTATGGACTGTCACCGTGGCGAGGCCGAACATCCGCTCGAGCGGGCCGCGATCGACATCGATATGCTGGACGCGGCCGAACGGCACCACCGTATCGGACCGGAACAGCACGCCGCGCACCACGCGCAGCCGCTCTTGGGCCAGCGAATAGCCGCGCGTGCTGAACCGGCGCATCGGCATATAAATGACGAGGAACGCGGCCAGCAGGAGCGCGGGTACCCAGATCACGCCGGTCCAGCCGGGAATGGCGACTTCCGCAACGGTGGAACCGATAATCAGCAACACCGCCGGAATGGTAGCTACCAGCCGCATCATCGACTTGTAGCGCGCATCGAGCTGGGTAAGGTCTTGGCTGTCGTCCATAGCGCCTTGCATATGCAAGACACCCGGCGCGTCAACGCCTTTGATCGAAACGCCGTCCGACCATGGCAGCGGCGATATTGGTTTTCTGCACATCGGTGGTGCCGCCCGCTATGCCCCAGGCGAAACCGTCGCGCACGCGCTGCTCCATGCCGTAATCCTTGTGATAGCCATAACCGCCCATGACCTGCATGCCGTTGGCCGTGACGCTGCGCACCATTTCATTGGCGAAGCACTTCGCGGTCGAGCTTTCGTAGACATCGGGCAAGCCATCGGGATTATGCGCGGCATTGGCGGCGGCACGGTAGATCAACAGCCGCGCCGCATCGACCTGCATCGCCATTTCGGCGAGCCGCAGCTGCACCGCCTGGAAGTCGACGATCGGCTTGCCGAAAGCAGTGCGCTCCTGAACATACTCGGTCGCCTGTTCCAGCGCCGCGGCGGCTAGACCAAGCGATTGCGTGGCATTGCCGCAGCGTTCCAGTCCGAAGGCGCTCATCAGTCTGCCGAAGCCCCCGGCGGGCACGATCAGGTTTTCGCGCGGGACCCGGACGCTGTCGAAGGCGATGTCGCGCGTCTCGATCCCGCGAAAGCCCATCAGCGGCTCGCGCTTGCCGAAGGACACGCCTTCCATTTCGCGATCGACCAGCAGTGCGCCGATACCCTTTGCGCCGGGTGCGTCGGACAGGCGGGTGTAGACAACATAGTAACGGGCGTGGCCGGCGCCCGACGTCCAGCGCTTCGTCCCGTCGAGGATGAAATGGTCCGCTTCTTCCCTCGCCCGGGTCGTGAGATCGGTCAGCGCTGTGCCGGCATCGGGTTCGGACATGGACACCGCCACCGTCGCCTCGCCCCGCACGACTGCGGGAATGATGCGCTGCTTCAGCGCCTCCGAACCGAAGCGTTCGACAGTCCGCACCGGCCCCACCAGCGCCTCGAACACCGGAAAAGCGACTGCATTGGAAATCATGGCGAACTGCTCGAGTACCAGCAATGCTTCGAGGTGCCCCAGTCCCAAGCCACCGTATTCTTCAGGCAAATTGACGCCGAGGAACCCCATCTCGCCGTAGCGGCGCATCATTTCGGAAGGGATGGAGAAATCGCCCTCCTCCATTTGACGGGCCAAGTCGGGCAATTCCTTGCGCGCAAAATTGCGCGCAGCCTGCTGAAGCTCTGCCTGCTGCTGCGTAAGCCGGAAATCCATGACCACCCTCTCCTTCGCCAGAAAGGATGCCGCCAGCTCAATTCACCGGCAAGGGCAAGCTGGTCTGGCGTAGTTGAGGAGGGCGTTAGCCGGAGGCGTCGCCGCTGGAGCCGACTGCTTTTCGCGAACAGCACCGTCAGCCACACATGGAGCGGTTTCGCGCCCGCCCTTTGGGGTCTGCGATGAAGAGGTCGTGCTCGAGAAATGGTGCTGCTGGGGAGGATTGAACTCCCGGCCTCACCCTTACCAAGGGTGCGCTCTACCACTGAGCTACAGCAGCACATGTCGCCGCGAGAAAAACCGTCGCGGGGTGGAGGCGCGCGCTATTGGCAGAAGCGAGACATAAGTCAACCTTCGCTTGCCTCCTTCATCGATTTTCGCAAGAGGAATGCGCCATGAGCGCTGGAAACGACAAAATGACACGCGAGGAACGCCTTGCTGCGAAACTTCGCGAGAACCTGCGCCGCAGGAAAACGCAGACCCGCGAAATGCGCGAATCGGGCGACGACGGGGTTTCCAACCCGCCTGAGGGCCGCTAACGCGCAGGTCTCCTAGGGAAAACCGGAGTATTCATGTCGAAGCTGATCCTCGTTCGCCACGGCCAGAGCGAGTGGAACCTCGCCAATCGTTTCACCGGCTGGTGGGATGTCGACCTCACGGAAAAGGGCGAGGCAGAAGCCCGCGCGGCCGGTGAACTGATGAAGGCCAAGGGCGTTCTGCCCACCACTGCCTTCACGTCGCTGCAGAAACGCGCGATCAAGACGCTTAACATGGCGCTGGAAGAATGCGACCGGCTCTGGATTCCGGTCACGCGCGACTGGCACCTGAACGAGCGCCATTATGGCGGCCTCACCGGCCTCGACAAGCAGCAGACGCGCGAGAAGCATGGTGACGAGCAGGTTCACATCTGGCGCCGCAGCTTCGACGTGCCCCCGCCCGAAATGGAGCGCGGCAGCGAATTCGACCTGTCGGACGATCCCCGTTACGCCGGTATAGAGGTACCGCAGACAGAAAGCCTGAAACTCACCATCGAGCGGGTTCTTCCCTATTGGGAAGAGGCTATCCTGCCGCTGCTCGGCAAGGGAGAAACGGTCATCATCTCGGCGCACGGCAATTCGCTGCGCGCGCTGGTTAAGCACCTCTCCAATATCTCGGACGAGGAAATCACCGGCCTCGAGATCCCGACCGGCCAGCCGATCATCTATGAATTCGATGGCACGGCGGTTGCCGGCGAACGCTATTATCTGAAGGATTCATAAAGATGGCCGCGGGGGAGGCAAAAGTTGCCATCGTGATGGGAAGCCAGTCCGACTGGCCGACCATGAAGTGCACGGCGGACGTTCTGGATGAACTGGGGGTCGCCACAGATGTCCGCATCGTGTCCGCCCACCGCACGCCGGATCGCATGTATGATTTCGCCAAGACAGCCGAAGCAGACGGGTTTCACGTCATCATCGCAGGCGCCGGCGGTGCAGCGCATCTGCCCGGTATGATCGCCGCTCTGACCCACATCCCCGTTCTGGGCGTTCCGGTTAAATCCCGCGCGCTGTCGGGGCAGGACAGCCTGCTTTCCATCGTCCAGATGCCGGCGGGTGTCCCGGTGGGCACGCTGGCGATCGGCGAAGCAGGCGCGACCAATGCCGGGCTGATGGCTGCCGCGATCCTTGCCAATGGGGACGAGCATCTCAAGCAGCGGCTGAAGGACTGGCGCCAGGCTCGCAGCGATGCGGTGACGGACCGGCCAGAGGACTAACGCCTTTTCATCGGGCCAGGCTTGCCGCGGCCCTGAACTTTCTTATCGCGCTGTGGCACTAGCCCCGGGCGAATAATTTTCCGGGAGATTTTCTTGCTCAAGCGCGGGTCCACCATCGGCATCCTCGGCGGCGGCCAGCTCGGTCGCATGATGGCCACGAGCGCCGCCCAACTGGGCTACCGCGTGATTGGCTATGCCCCCGAAGGCGATAATGTCATGGACTCTCTGGCCGAGGGTTTCGTGACTGCGGACTGGGACGACAGCGCTGCCCTCGCCGATTTCGCGGCACGCTGCGATGCCGTGACGTGGGAGTTCGAGAACGTGCCCGTCGCTACCGCGCGCAGCATCCCGGGTCAGGCGATCTTTCCCGATCCGCGTGCGCTGGAAACCGCACAGGACCGGCTGAATGAGAAACGCTTTATCGAGGATCTGGGCGGCAGGCCGGCATCCTATGCCAAGGTCGATTCCACGCACGATCTGATCGCTGCGGTCGACCGGCTCGGGGCACCGGGTATCCTGAAGACCCGGCGCGATGGCTATGACGGCAAAGGCCAGTGGCGCATCGGGAACGGACGCGAAGCGGAGGCACTCCGCGTTCCCGACACACCATGCCTCTATGAAGCCTTCGTTGAATTCGACGCTGAATTTTCGGTCATTCTCGTGCGCAGCTGCGATGGGGAAATCAGGTTCTGGGATTCGACTCGCAACGAACATCGCGATGGCATCCTTGCCGCGTCGCACTTCCCTGCGGGCGAGGTGATTTCGGCGCAGATCGATGAGGCGCGCGAATTGGCGCGCAAGGTGGCCGATGCTCTCGAATACGTCGGTGTACTGACCCTGGAATTCTTCGCCACGCATGAAGGCCCGATCTTCAACGAGATGGCGCCGAGGGTTCACAATTCGGGACACTGGACGATCGAGGGGGCGGCCACCAGCCAGTTCGAGAACCATATCCGCGCCGTTGCGGGTCTGCCGCTGGGGGATACGCGGACCACCGCGGCCGAGGTCGAGATGCGCAATATTCTTGGCAGCGACATCGAAAATGCACATGCTACGCTGACCGATGCGCGGCTTCACCTGCATGATTACGGCAAGGCCGAGGCGAGCGAGGGCCGCAAGATGGGCCACGTGACGCTGATCACGCTCGACACGCGCTCATGAGCCTGTTCCTGATCTATGCCCGCGCCGCCAATGGTGCGATCGGCAAGGAGGGCCGCCTGCCTTGGCACCTGCCCGCCGATCTCAAGCGCTTCAAGGCGCTTACCATGGGGGAGGACAAGCAAGGACGCCCGATGATCATGGGCCGCAAGACCTTCGAGAGCCTGCCCGGCCTGTTGCCCGGCCGCCGTCACATCGTGCTGACCCGGCGCGAACGGTGGGATTCGACCGGCGCCGAAGTGGTCCGTTCGGTCGAGGAAGCGATGGCGAAAGCGGGAGACGGCGACGTCGCAGTGATCGGCGGGGCGGCGATTTTCGACGTGTTCATGCCGCTCGCCGCAAAGGTGGAACTCACTGAAATCCATCGCGATTTCGACGGTGACGTGTTCATGCCACCACTTGGACCGGAGTGGGAGATTTGCGGGCGGGAGAACTTTGCGGCGGAGGGTGAGAGGCCTTCCTATTCCTTCCTGACCTATACCCGCGTCGGCGAGGCGGCGGCGTGAGATTTCTCGACCATCGCGAGCGGCTGCCCGAGTCCCTGCGCGGAGCGATCATCGCGCTGGGCAATTTCGACGGCTTTCATCTTGGCCACCAAGCGGTGGCGAAGCAAGCCATTGATTGGGCACGCAAAGAAGGCCGCCCGAGCATCATCGCCACCTTCGATCCGCACCCGGTGCGCCACTTCAAACCCGATGTCCCGCCCTTCCGGCTGACCACGCTGGAGCAGCGCCAGGAGCTGTATCTGGCAGCGGGTGCCACGGCGATGCTGGTCTTCCATTTCGACCAAAAACTGTCCGAAACTACGGCCGAACACTTTCTTGATCGGATCTTGATCGACCGGATCGGGGCCAGCGGCGTGGTCACGGGTGACGATTTTCGCTTCGGCAAGGGAGCGGCAGGCGATGTGGCCCGATTGCGCGAATCGCCGCTGGAGGTTCGCACGGTCGATCCGGTGATGGATGGCGGCAAACCCGTGTCGTCCAGCCGGGTGCGCGAGGCCCTGCGCGAAGGCGATCCGCAGGAAGCGGCCCGGCTGCTCACCCGCCCTTTCGCCATTCGCGGCGTGGTGGAGCATGGGGACAAGCGCGGTCGCACGATCGGCTATCCCACGGCCAATGTGTCGATCGAAAGCTATCTGCGCCCCAGATACGGGATCTATGCCGTGACAGGGCGGATCCTGGCGACCGGTCAGGTATTGAAGGGCGCGGCCAATATCGGGATGCGGCCCCAGTTCGAACCGCCCAAGGAATTGCTCGAACCCTATTTCTTCGATTTTTCCGGCGATCTGTACGGGCAGGAGATCGAGGTGGCATTCCACCACTTCCTGCGCGGCGAGGCGAAGTTCGACAGTCTCGACGGGCTGGTCGCGCAGATGGAGAAGGACTGCGACGAGGCGCGGCGGTTGCTGGGCTGACGGTTTGTCCGGCCTTACGTCTTCTCCGTAAGTCATTGTGAGCGGAGCGAAGCAATCCATCGTGAGACGTTGCGACCGGGGGCTAGGTGTGGATTGCCGCGTCGCCTACCGGCTCCTCGCAATGACCTAGGTTTTTGGTTGGTGGGCCGCCGCTCCACTACACCCTCCCCCGCCCCACCTTCGCCCTCTCGCGATGACGAGTATTTGCACGGGGCGCGCAAGCGGCTAAGGCGCGCAGCCTATGGCCGATAGCAACGACACCAGCCGCGATTACCGTGATACGGTCTTCCTTCCCAAGACCGATTTCCCGATGAAAGCCGGGCTTCCGCAGAAGGAACCGAAAATCCTTGCGCGCTGGCAGGAAGAAAAGCTGTACGAACAGCTTCGCGAAGACCGTGCCGGGCGCGAGAAATTCATCCTTCACGACGGCCCGCCCTATGCCAATGGCGACATGCATATCGGCCATGCGCTGAACCGCATTCTGAAGGACATGGTCGTCCGCAGCCAGACGCTGCTGGGCAAGGACGCGCCCTTCGTGCCGGGGTGGGACTGCCACGGCCTGCCCATCGAATGGAAGGTCGAGGAAAAGTACCGCAAGAAGAAGAAGGACAAGAAAGCCGTCCCGCCGGCCGAATTCCGGCAGGAATGCCGCGACTATGCCGCCCATTGGGTGGATGTTCAGCGCGAGCAGCTCAAACGCCTCGGCCTGATGGCGGATTTCGACAATCCGTACCTCACCATGCAGTTCGAAAGCGAGGCGACCATCGTCGCCGAGCTGATGAAATTTGCGGAAGCGGGCAATCTCTATCGCGGATCGAAGCCGGTAATGTGGTCGCCGGTCGAAGAAACCGCGCTGGCCGAGGCCGAGGTCGAATATGAGGACATCACCTCGACCCAGATCGACGTGGCGTTCGAGATCACGGAGTCGCCGATCCCGGAGCTGGTGGGGGCGCATGCGGTCATCTGGACCACGACGCCGTGGACGATCCCGGTGAACCAGGCTTTGGCTTACGGGCCGGATATTGAATACTCGATTTTCTCGCTGACGGTTGATCTCAGCGGTTCAGCGGACGGCAAGTCTGGCGGCGAGATCGCGGGTGACGTGAACGAAGCTGAGAAGCGGTTGCACGAAGCAGGTCTGACTTTTGACGGCAAGCGGCTATTGATCGCAAAAGACCTTGTGCCGAGTTTCATTGCCAGATTGAACGCGCTGGCTGCCAAAGTCGATGTCAGTGACCTTGGTGCCGAGAATGCGGTATTCGAGATTACAGGCGAATGGCTCGGCGAAGGTCGTGCGGCACCATTCGAGCGTATGCTACATTCGGTCAAAGGCTCCGACCTCGCCGGAACGCTCGCCCGCCACCCGATGCACCATCTCGGCGGCTTTTACGCCAAGCCGCGTCCGCTGCTCGCGGGCGATTTCGTCACCACCGACAGCGGTACGGGCCTCGTCCATATGTCGCCCGATCACGGCGAGGACGACTTCCTGCTCTGCCGCGCCAATGGCATCGAACCGCAATTCGCCGTCATGGGCGACGGGCGCTATCGCGACGACTGGCCATGGCTGGGCGGAGACGACGAGCGCCGCCGCGCGGTCATCAACAAGCAGTTCAACGCGCCCGACGGCCCGATCTGTTCGGACCTGCGCGAAGCGGGCGCGCTGCTTTCGGCAAGCGACGATTACCAGCATTCCTATCCGCATAGCTGGCGCTCGAAAGCCAAGATCATCTATCGCTGCACGCCGCAATGGTTCGTGCCGATGGACAAGGACGGCACCACGCCCGATGGCAAGACGCTGCGCGAAACCGCGCTGTCCGAGATCGAGCGGGTAAAGTTCTATCCCGAAAAGGGCCGCCGCCGCATCGGGTCGATGGTCGAAGGCCGTCCCGACTGGGTGCTGTCCCGCCAGCGCGCCTGGGGCGTGCCGATCACGCTGTTCGTGCGCAAGGACGGCAGCTATTTGCAGGACCCCGAAGTCAACGCCCGCGTGATCGAGGCGGTGAAGCAGCAGGGCGTCGATGCCTGGGTGGAAAGCCGCAAGGAAGATTTCCTGGGGGCGGATCACGATCCCGCCGAATTCGAAATGGCCACCGACATCCTCGACGTGTGGTTCGATAGCGGCTGTACCCATGCCTTCACGCTGGAAAGCGGCCGCTGGCCCGCTCTGCGCTGGCCCGCCGATCTCTATCTGGAAGGCAGCGACCAGCATCGCGGCTGGTTCCAGTCCTCCCTGCTCGAAAGCTCCGCCACGCGGGGGCGCGCGCCCTATGACGCGGTGCTGACCCACGGTTTCACCATGGCGAGCGACGGCAAGAAGATGTCGAAGAGCCTCGGCAACACCATCGATCCGCTCAAGGTCATGGAACAATATGGCGCCGATATCATCCGCCTGTGGGCGCTGAGCGTCGATTTCACCGAAGATCACCGCATCGGCGATGAGATCCTGAAAGGCGTGGGCGACCAGTATCGGCGCTTGCGCAACACCTTCCGCTATCTCCTCGGCGCGCTGGACGGATTCGTCGGCGACATGGGCGATGCGGGCGAGATTCCCGAACTGGAAGTCTATGTCCTCGCGCTGCTGGCCGATCTCGACGGCAAGCTGAAGACGGCGCTCGAGGCGTATGACTTCAACACCTACACGCGCCTGCTGGTCGATTTCTGCAACGAGGATCTGTCGGCCTTCTACTTCGATATCCGCAAGGACACGCTTTATTGCGATGGCCCGGATTCGACGCGGCGCAATGCCTATCGCACCGTGCTGGACCTGCTGTTCCATTCGCTGGTGCGCTATGCCGCGCCGGTGCTGGTGTTCACCGCCGAAGAAGCGTGGGGCACGCGCTATCCCGAAGGAGGCAGCGTCCACCTGCTCGAATGGCCCGCGGTCCCGGGCGTTTCCGCCGATGGCGAACGCTGGGCGAAGCTGCGCGACCTGCGCGAGCGTGTGACCGAGGCGATCGAGCCGCTGCGGCGTGACAAGACCATCCGTTCCAGCCTGGAAGCGGATGTGACGGTGCCCGCAGATGCCGTGCCCGAAGGCTTTACCGACGATGATCTTGCCGAGCTGTTCATCACTGCGTCAGTGACGCGGGGGCAGGTGGGCGAGGTGTCCGTTACCCGTACAGACGAAAACAAATGCGGCCGTTGCTGGCGCCTGCTGCCCTCGGTTTCCGAGGACGGGGCGCTGTGCGATCGCTGCGAGGATGTCGTCGCCGAAATGGATGCTGCCTGACATGAACCCGCTGCTGCGCCTGCGCCTTTTCGGCGTGCTGTTCGCTTTTGCGATCTATGCCATCGACCAGTGGGTCAAATGGCTGATGGTCGTGCCCCTGCAGCTGCGCCAGAAAGGCGTGATCGACCTGCTGCCGTTCTTCGACCTGCGCTGGACGCAGAACTTCGGCGTTTCGATGGGTCTGTTCGAAGCAGACAGCATGGAATCGCGCTATATACTGGTGGGCGTGACCGCGCTGATCGCGCTGGTGGTCACCATCTGGATGTTCCGCGAAAAGGCATGGGGCGATATCCTTGGCCTGTCGCTGATCCTCGGAGGGGCGCTGGGCAACATCAAGGACCGGTACGATCTTGGCTATGTCATCGACTATGCCGATTTCCACATCGGGGAATTCCGCCCCTTCCTGATCTTCAACATCGCCGATGCGGCCATCACCATCGGCGTCCTGATAATTCTTGCCCGTGCCTTCTTCATGCGCGACAAGGATCATGACGAGGTCGATGACCTCATGCACGGCAAACCGGCAGACGCCGCGGAGAGCAACTGATGAATACCCTTACCCGTATCGCCCTTCTCGGCGCGACCTCGAGCATGCTGGCGGCCTGCGGCGGCGGCGGTTTCCTGAACCGCGAGCGCCCGGACGAATTCGCCGTGCAGCGCCAGGCG
>NZOF01000207.1 GCA_002695185.1 Erythrobacter sp. | reverse complement strand
ATGCCGTAGAGCGTCTCGTCATATTGCGTGGCGGCGCGCAGATGCGCCTGCGCCGCCTGCGGTTCGCGGCAACGGATCAGCGCGCGCGCGGCCCAGTAATGCGCCGCCACGCGCAGTTCGGGATTGTCCGCCCCCTTGGCAGATGTGGCGAAGAATTCCCCGGCGCGATTGCAATCGCCGATGCGCCAGGCGGAAAGGCCGGCGACCCAGTCACCCTCTGCCACCCACGGGCCCGAACCCTGCGAGACCAGCTGCGCCATGCCGTAAGCTTCGGCATCGCGGTTCTCGATATAATAGCTCCACGCGACACGCTGGCGCCATTCGGCCCGGGCCTGCGAGGACAGCGATGCGTCCACCCCGTCGAGCAGCAGGCGCGCGCCATCAGGATCGTCGTTCTTGATCCGGTCGAGAATGGCCGAGCTGACATTGGCGGGCATGGTACCGTCGCTGATCGGGCGGGGCAGGGCGCGGCGGGTGATCCCCGGCTGGCGCGACAGCGACTGTTCGCGCGGCAGGCCCGGCTGCCACGTAAGGCCGCGGGTCTGCCCCAGCCGCACGATGCCTTCGACCTGCGGATTGCGGGGATAGCGCCGCAGCCAGTCCTCGATCCGCGGCAATTCGATGCGCGGGCTGTTGGGATCGAGGAAATAGGTCGCCAGCGCTGCACCGTGCAGCGGGCCGTCGGGGCGCTGCGAGAAGGCGAGTTCGACCCGCTCCCAGTTCTGCGCCTCGATCGCTTCGAACAGCGAGGCATAATAGGCCCGGTCGTCGGTCGAGAGGATCTGCGGCAGGGCTGAGGAATGCGAGCGCGTGAAATAGGCCACGCTGTCCGACTGGGCGAGCGCGGGGGCGGAGGCGGCAAGCGTGCCGAGACTTGCAGTGGCAGCAAAGAGCAGGGGGCGTAGGGTCATGCGGTCCATTCCAGCCAGCGGTTCCAGAAATTGCGGCGGCGCGGGGCGGAACGGGCCAGTTCGGCCAGCTCCGGCGCAAGCAGCAGGGGAAGAGTGTTGTCGCCCGCCGTCACCACGGCAGGCTCACGCGCCTGTTCGGGCGCAACATCGAAGAGCGGGGCGAGCGAGCGCCCGAAGGCCAGCACGCGGTGCGGCGCGGCCAGTGCGATGTGATGGCGGGTGACATCGGCTAGCCCGCGTTCGGCCAGCCCGTCCCAGTCGGGCAGCGACAGGGGGGCGGGCAGCGCGCTGGCGAGATAGGCTTCGTGCGGGGCGATCCCCATGGCGCCCAGAATGGCTTCGAGGAAGCGGCCCGGCCCGCCCGACAGCAGCGCCTCGCTCTCCCCATCGACCGGTTCGGGCACCAGCACCATCAGTTTCGCGCCCGCAACGCCGCGCGGGGGCAGGCGCTGTTCGGGCCCGGCATGGTGCAGCGATTTGTCGCTCATCCACCATTCGCGAAATTTTTCGAGAGTGCCCGGCAGCGGTGCATCGCCGCCCCCGATCGCCGCTTCGCCCGCCGTGCCTTCGAAGGCGCGTTCGAGCGGGGTCTGCTTGGGTTCTTCGGGCGGTTTCTTGGGCCTGGGCGACGCTACGGCCTGCTTTTCTTCCTGCTGTGCCAGCCAGCTGGTCGCTTCATCGTTATAATCGTCCTCCACACCGGCTTCGCGCCACCAGTCGAGGGCGGCTTCCAGCGCATCTGCGGGCGATAATTCGCGGGTTTCCGGTGTGTCTGCGAGCATAATCCGTCCGCGCAAGGTCTTGACCTCAAACCGCCCAGCAATCAAGGCAATGACAAAGTTTAAGCGACGAAAAGAGAGAGACATGAGCGAACGCGAATCGATGCCCTGCGACGTCGTCATCATCGGCGGCGGCCCGGCCGGCCTTTCGGCGGCGATCCGGTTGAAACAGATCAACGAGGATCTCGAGGTCGTCGTACTGGAAAAGGGCAGCGAAATCGGCGCGCACATCCTGTCGGGCGCGGTGGTCGATCCCAAGGCGATGGACGAGCTGTTCCCCGAATGGCGCACGATGGATTGCCCGCTGGCCGAAACCCCGGTGACCGAGAACCACCACTGGGTGATGTCGGAAACCGGAAAATCGGACATGCCCGAATTCCTGCTGCCCCCCTTCATGAGCAATGAGGGCAATTACACCGCCTCGCTCGGCAACACCTGCCGCTGGCTGGCCGAACAGGCCGAAGGGCTGGGCGTGATGGTCTTCCCCGGCTTCCCCGCCGCCGAAGTCCTGTTCGACGAGCATGGCGCAGTGACCGGCGTGGTGACGCAGGACATGGGCATCGCCGAAGACGGCAGCCAAAAGCCCGATTACCAGCCGGGCATGGAAATCCACGCGAAATACACGCTCTTCGCAGAAGGCGCGCGCGGCAATCTGACCAAGAAGATGAAGGCGCAGTTCGACCTCGAGGCCGATTGCCAGCCGCAGGTCTATGGCCTTGGCGTCAAGGAACTGTGGGACATCGATCCCGCCAAGCACGAACAGGGGAAGGTCGTGCACACGCAGGGCTGGCCCCTGTCGGAAACCGGCACCTGGGGCGGCGGCTTCATCTACCACCAGGCGAACGGTCAGGTGGCATTGGGCTTCGTGACCGCGCTCGATTACAAGAACCCCTACGTTTCGCCCTATCAGGAATTCCAGCGCTGGAAGCACCATCCCGAGATCGCGGCCCTGCTCGAAGGCGGCAAGCGCGTTGCCTATGGCGGGCGCGTGATCAACGAGGGCGGCTGGCAGTCTGTGCCCAAGCTGGCCTTCCCGGGCGGCGCGCTGATCGGCTGCGCTGCGGGCTTCGTGAACGTGCCGCGCATCAAGGGAACGCATACCGCCATGAAGAGCGGAATGCTCGCCGCCGAAAGCATCGCTGCCGCGATCGCCGCCGGGCACGAGCATACCGAGCTGATGGAATACGATAGCGCGGTGCGCGACAGCTGGATCGCCACCGAACTGAAGAAGGTGAAGAACGCGCAGCCCGCCGTCGCCAAATATGGTGAGGATCTGGGCACCGTTCTGGCCGGCATCGACATGTGGATGCGCTCGCTCAAGATCGGCCTGCCGATTACAATGAAGCATCACCGCGACCACGAGATGCTCGAACGCGCGGATCTGTTCACGCCGATCAAATACCCCAAGCCCGACGGCACGCTGAGTTTCGACCGCCTGACCAATGTGGCCTTCAGCTACACCAACCATGCGGAAAACCAGCCGAACCACCTCAAGGTCTGCGACCGCGAATTGCAGCGCGAAAGCGAGCTGGAAGTCTATGGCGGGCCATCGACCCGCTATTGCCCCGCAGGCGTTTACGAATGGATCGAGGAAGAGGGGCAGGAGCCCAAGTTCCAGATCAATTCGCAGAACTGCATTCATTGCAAGACCTGCGACATCAAGGACCCGAACCAGAACATCGAATGGACCACCCCCGAAGGCGGCGGCGGGCCGAACTATCCGAATATGTGATGGGTGACGCGGACTGGGGAGCATCGTTCGTAATGAACTTGAATTGAGAGGTGGCATTGCTGTGCGCTCGTCACCTCTCTTGTCATAACCTCTCCAGTCATTGCGAGGAGCGAAGCGGAGTCGAAGACGGCCAAAGGCCACCCGGCAATCCACGAACAGCTAAGCGGTGCGCCATGGATTGCTTCGCTACGCTCGCAATGACGTGAGATGGTCGGGAGGCGGCGATGAACCGGATATGTGTCAGGCTTTTGTTCGTCAGCCAGCCCGCCAATGATCGCTTCGCCCGCAATGACGATGGAATCTTCTGATGGCAGTCTCTGAAACCGCCTATGCCAAGATCAATCTCGCGCCGCACCTGCGGGGGCAGAGGATCAACCTCGGAATATGTGATGGTCGGATTAACCCCGCATGGCAGTCAATTTATGCAAGCTGCGACTGCTCGTTAAATGAAGTATGACGATGCCTCTTGGCACTACAGCGGCGACTTTCCGAAGGATCTTCCGAATGAAGCCGGATCGACGCATATCGCGATGTATGCCGCTTGGTCAGCCCTTAATGGTTTGGCAAGTGAGTATCACACCGACGAGTGCGGCGCCGAACTGGCGGCGTTAAGAGCGCGCGAGGTGACGCCAAGGGAATGGTTTGATCGCGTTTCAGATGGGAAGTTAACGGACGAGGACCTTAGCGAAGCCGGAAATCGTTTCACCGCAGCCTACTACGTCACCAACACACAGGCAGGCTCGCTTTCGGATAGTTATCTTGAAGATTATGCTGGCGTTTTTTGGGCGGCAACCAGTCTATACCATGTCGCCGATACATGGACGAATTTTGACGCTATCGCTCCGATCATCTTGAAGCGATATCGGTGGTTCACAACGCGGAAGAGTGCACTTCGCAAATTTCTAGGAAAATGGTTCTGACGCGCGAAACCGCCTATGCCAAGATCAATCTCGCGCTGCATCTGCGGCGGCGGCGGGATGATGGCTATCACGAACTCGAAACGTTGTTCGCCTTCGTCGATGCCGGCGATATCCTTACGGCGAAACCCGCCGAACAGGACCGGCTGGCCACGCTGGGCGAGTTCGGCGGGGCACTGACCGATCCGTTTGACAATATCGTGATGCAGGCGCTGACCGCGCTGCCTCGGCCAGAGGGGCTGGAGATCACGCTGGAAAAGAACCTGCCCGTGGCCGCGGGGCTGGGCGGGGGATCGGCCGATGCGGGCGCCATCTTCCGGATGGTGCGCGAATTGCACGGCCTGCCGGACGACTGGCGGACTCGCGCGGCGAAGCTGGGCGCGGACGTGCCCGCCTGTGTCGACAGCCGCACCTGCATCGGCCGCGGAACGGGGACAGAGCTGGAACCCGCCGACGATAGCCTTGCCGGAACGCCCGTTTTGCTGGTCAATCCGCGTATTCCGCTGGCCACCGGTCCGGTGTTCAAGGCGTGGGACGGCGAGGATCGCGGTGCCATGCCCAACGGGCACAGCCGCACCATCGCGCTGGAGGGGCGCAACGACATGGAGGCGCCCGCCATCTCGCTGGTGCCCGAAATCGCGCGAGTGCTGGCCGCGCTGCGCGGAACTTCGCCGTTTCTCGCCCGTATGTCCGGTTCCGGCGCGACCTGCTTCGCGCTCTACGACAGCAATTCCGCACGCGACGAAGCCGCCGCGCGCATCGCCGCCGAACATTCCGGCTGGTGGCAAGTAAAGGGTAATTTTCGATGATGATCGACAATCTGCCGTATCGCCAGGTCGGTGCGGAAGCCGCGCGTCCCGGTGGCCTGTTATGCGTGGTCGATCACGCATCGAACCATGTTCCCGAAGGGATCGAGCTGGGCATCGATCCGCGCCTGCTGGACGAGCACATCGCGATCGATATCGGGGTGGAAGGCATCGCCGACCGCCTGGCGCGCCGCCACGATATTCCCGCGCATATCGCCTGCGTCAGCCGGCTGGTCTGCGATTTCCATCGCACGGAAGACGATGCCGCCGTGGTCCCTTCGGAAAGCGACGGGCATTTGATCCCCGGCAATATCGGCGCGGATGTGGAAGCGCGGCTGAACCTGTTTCACCGGCCCTATCACTATGAACTGGGCAAGCTGATCGAGCGGGTGAAGCCGCGCATGATCATCGCGCTGCACAGCTTCACCCCCAGCCTTGCGACGAGCGACGAACAGCGCCCGTGGGAAGTCGGCCTGCTGTACAACCAGGACGATCGCGCCGCGCGCCATGCCATCCGCCTGTTCGGCGAGCAGGGGCTGACCGTGGGCGATAACGAGCCGTATTCGGGCAAGCAGCTGAACGCCACGATGGACCGCCACGCCGAGGCCAATGGCATCCCCTATTGCACGGTCGAAATTCGGCAGGACCAGATCGCGACCGAGGCAGGGCAGGCGCGCTGGGCGGTGATGCTGGCAGACGTATTGGGCCGCGTGGCACTCGAAGTTTGATCGCCCCCAAGCAAAAGCTGTTTCGCTAAGGCCCATTGCTGGCCTAGGCTCGGCGTTCGATTTTAGAGACGTTCGNCTTGAAGCCNANAGAGANCNGCCATGCCCGCNTTANCGTTCCCGCACCACCACCCACGGCCGCAACATGGCNGGCGCGCGCGGNNTNTGGCGCGCCACGGGCATGAAGGANGNNGACTTCGGCAAGCCGATCATCGCCGTGGTCAACAGCTTCACGCANTTNGTGCCGGGCCATGTCCANCTCAAGGANCTNGGCCAGCTGGTCGCGCGCGAGATCGAGGCNGCGGGCGGCGTGGCCAAGGAATTCAACACCATCGCGGTNGATGACGGNATCGCCATGGGNCANGACGGCATGCTCTATTCGCTGCCCAGNCGCGANCTCATCGCCGACAGCGTCGAATATATGGTCAACGCGCATTGCGCCGATGCGATGGTGTGCATNTCCAATTGCGACAAGATCACGCCNGGCATGCTGATGGCCANCGATGCGGNTCAANATNCCCANCGTNTTCGTNTCGGGCGGGCCGATGGAAGCNGGCAAGGTNGTGNTGAAGGGCAAGGAAGTCGCGCTNGACCTNGTNGANGCNATGGTNGCCGCNGCNGANGAANNCTATACCGACGAGGAAGTGACCNCGATCGANCAGAACGCNTGCCCNACNTGNGGCAGCTGNTCGGGCATGTTCACCGCCAATTCGATGAATTGTCTGACCGAGGCGCTGGGCCTGTCGCTGCCGGGCAATGGCTCGACGCTGGCCACCCATGCCGACCGCAAGGGCCTGTTCGAACGGGCCGGCCGGCTCGCGGTGACGCTGGCGCGCCGTTATTACGAGGAAGAGGAAGAGGGCGTATTGCCCCGCTCCATCGCGACATTCGAGGCTTTCGAAAACGCGATGAGCCTCGATATCGCCATGGGCGGATCGACCAACACGGTGCTCCACCTGCTCGCTGCGGCGCATGAGGCCGGGGTGGATTTTACCATGGCCGATATCGACCGGCTGAGCCGCAAGGTGCCGTGCCTGTCCAAGGTCGCCCCGGCCAAGAACGATGTGCACATGGAAGACGTGCACCGGGCAGGCGGCATCATGTCGATCCTGGGCGAACTGGAGAAGGCGGGCCTGCTCCACACCNCTCTGCCCACCGTGCACAGCCCGACGATGGGCGATGCGCTGGACGATTGGGACATTGGCCGCACGCAGAACAATATGGTGCGCGAATTCTATGCCGCGGCCCCGGGCGGCGTGCCGACGCAGACTGCCTTCAGCCAGGCGGCCCGGTGGGAAAGCCTCGACATCGACCGCGAACACGGCGTCATCCGCAGCGCTGATCACGCCTTCAGCAAGGATGGCGGGCTGGCTGTCCTCTATGGCAATATCGCGCGCGATGGCTGCATCGTGAAAACCGCCGGGGTGGATGAAAGCATCCTTGATTTCTCCGGCCCGGCCAAGGTTTACGAAAGCCAGGACGATGCCGTGACCGCGATCCTCACCGGGCAGGTGGTGGAAGGCGATGTGGTGGTGATCCGCTACGAAGGGCCGCGCGGCGGGCCGGGCATGCAGGAAATGCTCTATCCCACCAGCTATCTCAAGTCGAAGGGGCTGGGCGCGGCCTGCGCGCTGCTGACCGACGGGCGCTTTTCCGGCGGCACGTCAGGCCTGTCGATCGGCCATGTCTCGCCCGAAGCGGCCGAGGGCGGCGAGATCGGGCTGGTCGAGAATGGCGACAGAATCGAGATCTCGATCCCGAACCGCACGATCAACCTCGCCGTGAGCGACGAGGAACTGGCACGGCGCCGGGCCGATATGGATGCAAAAGGCGCTGCAGGCTGGGCCCCCACAGCGCCGCGGACGCGAAAGGTCAGCCCCGCGCTCGAAGCCTATGCCGCCATGACCACCTCTGCCGCCAAGGGTGCAATCCGCGACGTTTCGCAGCTCAAACGCCGCTAGGCCTTGCCCAACGCCCCGCGGCGTGGCAGCCGCGCGGCATGCCTAGCGAAGCGATACTCACCGTCGACCAGATGCGCGCTGCCGAACAGGCAGCCATGGACAGCGGTACCAGCGAATGGGAATTGATGCAGCGCGCCGGACAGGGCGCGGGCCAGTGGGTCGCGCGCATGGCGGCGGGCAGGGCGGTCTGCGTGTTGTGCGGCCCCGGCAACAATGGCGGGGACGGCTATGTGATCGCGGAATTCCTGCGCAGCCAAGGCAATCCGGTACACGTCATCGCGCCCAAACCGCCCGGCAGCGAAACCGCCCGCACGGCGCGCGAGGCGTTCGGCGGCAAGGTGGTGGAAGAGGGCGAGCTCGACACGCCGGTGATCGTCGATTGCCTGTTCGGCTATGGCCTGTCGCGCGAAGTGAAGGGCGCTTTTGCCGTCCTGCTCAAGGAACTGGACAGCGCGGATGCCTTCAAGATCGCGGTCGACGTGCCCAGCAGCATCGCCAGCGATACGGGCGAGGCGATGGGCCCGGTGGTGCATTACGATCTGACGCTGGCGCTGGGCGCCTGGAAACATGCGCATTTAATGATGCCGGCCATGGCTGCCATGGGGACCAAGCGGCTGATCGATATCGGCCTATCCCCGACATGCGATGCGCCGAGTCTGTCGCAGGCGCCGCGCCTGTCGGCTCCGGCTGCCGATGCGCATAAATACCGGCGCGGGTTGCTCGCCGTGATCGCGGGCGAAATGCCGGGCGCGCCGATCCTTGCGGCAGAGGCGGCCATGCGCTGCGGCGCGGGCTATGTGAAATTGTTCAGCGATCATTCGCACCCCGATGCGCCGGTCGATCTGGTGATCGAGGATGGCCCGCTCGACGAAGGCCTTGCCGATGATCGCATCGCTGCCGTCCTGATCGGCCCGGGCCTCGGCCGCAGCGATGCCTCGCGGCAGCGCCTCGAACAGGCGCTCGCCACCCGCCATCCCGCCATTCTCGATGCCGACGCGCTGCATTTGCTCACTCCCACATTGCTGGAAGGCGCCGCTATGCAGAAGTTGGTGGTCACGCCGCACGAGGGCGAACTGGCGGCGCTGTGCAAGGCCTTCGATGTCGACGGTAATAACAAGCTGGAAAGGGCGAAGGGTCTGCATGAGGCGACGGGTATGACGGTGCTGGCCAAGGGGCCCGATACCGTACTGGTCGGCAAGCACGGCGTCCGTTTCTTCCCGCGCGGTTCCAGCTGGCTCTCGGTCGCCGGATCGGGCGACGTGCTGGCGGGCATGGCAGCCTCGCGCCTTGCCTACGGCGGCGACGGATTTGCGGCCTGCGAGGAAGCGATCTGGATCCACCACGAGGCGGCACGGCTGAGCAAACCTGCCTTTACTGCAAGCGAGCTGGCCGACAAGGCCGCAGCTGCGTTGGAGGTTTTCCTGTGAGCGAGATGGAAACCGTCCTGCGCATCGCCGCGAAGGGCGATGGCGTTACCGAGAGCGGGCGGCATATCGCCGGGGCCGTCACCGGCGACCGGATCGATGCGAGCGGCACGATCGAGCCGGGGCCGCATCACCAGACGCCCCCCTGCCGCCATTTCGGCACTTGCGGCGGCTGCCAGCTTCAGCATGCCGATGACGAGGCGCTGCGCCAGTTCGTCACCGAAAGGGTCGCCTTTGCCGCGCAATCGCAGGACATTGCGGTGGGCGAATTGCTGCCGACCCATCTTTCGCCCCCACGTTCGCGCCGCCGGGCCAGCCTTCATGCCCTGTCCACTGCCAAGGGTGCGGTGCTGGGTTTCAGGGAAGGGCGCAGCAATCGCATCGTCGACATGCGCGAATGCCATATTCTCGACCCGCGCCTGTTCGCGCTGGTCGCACCCTTGCGCAAGCTGATCGCCGCACATGCGGGCAAGGGGCCGGTCGATATCTCGCTGACGCTGGCCGATCGCGGCGTGGACTGCCTGCTGAAAGGCTTTGTCGCCGAAGGGCTGGCGGCGACCGAGGCACTGCTAGATTTCGCGCGCGAGCATGAGCTGGCGCGGCTTGCCGTCGATCAGGGCTATGGCGTCGAGACGGTGTGGGAGCCTGAACCGGCGACGATCACTCTGGGCAATGTCCCGGTCGGCCTGCCGGCCAATGCCTTCCTTCAGCCTACGGCCGAGGGGGAGCAGGTGCTGGTGGAAGACGCGAAGGCCTTTCTCGAAGGCGCGGCGACGGTTGCCGATCTGTTCGCCGGGCTGGGCACCTTTGCCTTCTCGCTGGCGAACCCGGCCAAGGCGCTGGCGGTAGAGGCGGCGCGCGATGCTTTCTTCGCGTGCAAGAGCGCGGCCAATGCGCGCGGCATTCCCGTGCACACGCTGCACCGCGACCTGTTCCGCAACCCGCTGACGGTAGAGGAAAGCTCGCGCTTCGGCGCCATCCTGCTCGATCCGCCCCGCGCCGGTGCGCGCGAACAGGTGGCGCAGATCGCGCAGAGCAGTGCGAGCCGCGTGGCCTATATCAGCTGCAACCCATCAAGCTGGGCGCGCGATGCGAAAACTCTGGTGGATGCGGGCTTCCGCCTCGAAAAACTGCGCCCGGTGGGCCAGTTCCGCTGGTCGACCCATGTCGAGCTGACCAGCTATTTCACCCGCTGACGCCTAGGCTTCGACGGCCTTGGCTTCGGAAAAGGCCAGCAATCCGCCATAGGTTTCCAGCATTTCGCCATCGACGTCCTCGTCCTCGATCACGAAGCCGAGCCGGTCTTCCATTTCGGTGAAGAGCGTGGCGACAGCCATCGAATCCAGTTCGGGCAGATGGCCGAACAGGCCGGTTTCCGCGTCGAAATCGGCAACGCGCGCCGCATCGAGCGCGAGCACATCGACCAGAATGGCACGCAACTGTGTGTCGATCTCGTTCCGGCTCGGGCCGGTCGGATCGGCTGTGGCAGTCTGAGAGGTCATATGTCTGGCGGGTTTCCCAAGCTCCTAGGCGGGCATGCCCTTAGCTGCGCGTGCAATCGTGTGCAAGGGAGCGCAGAAGGGCTACTTGCGCTCGGCCAGCGTAAGAGAGATAGCGGGCGCGCAATGTCCGATATCCCAGACCTAGACGACCGGCCCAAGCCGCTGGACCATTTGGCAGAGCGCGGCGCGCGCGATGCGCCTGCGCTGGTGCTGAAGGGTCGCACGCTCAGCCATGCCGATCTGGCCGGGCGGGTGGCGCTATTTGCGGGCTGGCTGGATGAGAAGCTGGCGAAGGGCGACCGGGTGGCAAGCTGGGCGGCCAAGGGCGAACTGACCTGCCTGCTGCCGCTTGCCGCGGCGCGGGCCGGGATGGTCCACGTTCCTGTAAATCCACTGCTCAAACGTGCGCAGGTCGCGCATATCTTGGGCGATAGCGGCGCAAAGCTGCTGATCGGCACGAAAGCGCGGATTGCCACTTTCGAGGAACAGGACCTTGCGGGTGGTTGCGAGACTATGGACGAGGAGAGCGCCTGGTCGTCGGCCGAGGAAGCAGGGCTGGAGCTTGCGCCATCCGCGCATGATCCGGATGATCTTGCCGCCATTCTCTATACCAGCGGTTCGACCGGCAAACCGAAGGGCGTCATGCTAAGCCACGCCAATATGTGGCTGGGCGCCGTTTCGGTGGCGCATTATCTTGGGCTGGCAGCTGACGATGTGACACTGGCCGTGCTGCCGCTGAGCTTCGATTACGGGCAGAGCCAGCTGCTTTCCAGCTGGTATGCGGGCGGATCTGTGGTGCCGCTCGACTATCTTTTCCCGCGCGATGTCCCAAAGGCCTGCGCCCGCCACGGCATTACGACACTGGCGGCAGTCCCGCCCCTGTGGGTGCAGCTGACCGAGGTGGATTGGCCGGAAGACGCGGTGGCGTCGCTGCGGCGCGTGACCAATAGCGGCGGTGCGCTGACTTCAGAGATAATCTCGACTTTGCGGAATATCCTACCGGAAACAAAGATGTTTCCTATGTATGGACTGACCGAGGCGTTCCGCTCGACCTATCTGGATCCGGCGCTGGTGGCGGATCATCCCACATCCATGGGGCGGGCCATTCCATTCGCCGAAATCCTCGTCGTCAATGACGATGGGGACCTTTGCGGTGCGGGTGAGGAAGGCGAGCTGGTCCATTGCGGCCCGCTGGTGGCGCAAGGTTATTGGCAGGATGCCGAGCGGACGGCGGAGCGGTTCCGGCCAGCGCCCGAGGCATCGCACTATGGCGGGCTCGCCGTCTGGTCGGGTGACCGGGTGATGCGCGATGAGAACGGCTTGCTCTATTTCGTCGGCCGCCGCGATGCGATGATCAAGAGCAGCGGCAACCGCATCAGCCCCCAGGAAATCGAAAGCGCGGCGCTCGCCACGGGGCTGGTGGCGGAAGCGGTGGCGCTGGGCGTTGCCGACCAGCGGTTGGGGCAGGCGATCCATCTGGTCGTCCGGGCCGCGGCCGATGTGCCCGACGCCGAAGACCTGCTGCCCAAGGCGCTCGCAAAGGAACTGCCCAATTTCATGCAACCGCACCGCATCCACTGGCGCGCGCACATGCCGCTGAACCCCAATGGCAAGATCGACCGCACCGCTCTGGCGCAGGAGATCGCCGCATGAAGCCGCTAGGCCCCATTCCCGCAGGCTTCGAAGCCATTGACGGAGAACTCGCGATTTCGGGCCGCAACGCCAGCGATCTGGTGGCAGAAGCGGGCCGCACGCCCCTGTTCGTCTATTCGCGATCCATGATCGAGGAGCGCATCGCCCTGCTGCGATCGGCCATGCCCGACCGGCTGAAGATCAATTACGCGATCAAGGCCAACAGCTTTGCCCCTTTGTTGAGCCACGTCGCGGGGTTGGTCGACGGGTTGGATATCGCATCCGGCGGCGAACTCGACATGGTGCAGGCATTGGGCGTGGACGGAAGCCGCGTCAGCTTTGCCGGGCCGGGCAAGCGTGATGAGGAATTGCAAGCCGCGGTGGAAGCCGGGGTTACGCTGAACCTGGAGAGCGAGAACGAGGCGCGCCGCGCGCTGACAATCGCGGAGGGGGTGGGAAAGACGCCGCGTCTCGCCATTCGGGTCAATCCTGATTTCGAACTCAAGGGTTCGGGCATGAAGATGGGCGGCGGGGCGAAACCCTTCGGCGTCGATGCCGAGCGAGTGCCCGCGCTTGCCCGCGAGATTATCGCTGCGGGCTGCGAGTGGCGCGGGCTGCATATCTTCACCGGCAGCCAGGCGCTGGATGCCGATGCGCTGATCGAGACGCAGGCCAATGTGCTGGACCTTGCCGACCGTCTGGCCAGCGAGGCCGGGGTCGATCTTCCCAAGCTCAACATGGGCGGCGGTTTCGGTATTCCCTATTTCAACGGCGATACGCCGCTGGACGTCCGCAAAGTCGGCCAAGAACTTGAGGACAAGTTTCAAAAACTTCCGCAAACGCTTGTAAATGCGGAACTGTTCATCGAACTCGGCCGGTACATCGTCGGCGAGGCGGGAGTGTATCTCACCCGGATCGTGGACCGGAAGATCAGCCATGGCGAGACTTACCTCGTGACCGATGGCGGCCTTCACCACCAACTCGCCGCCTCGGGCAATTTCGGAACGGTCGTGCGCCGTAATTATCCGCTGGCGATTGCCGGCCAATTCATGGCCGAGCCGAGCGAGGAGGCGAATGTCGTGGGTTGTCTGTGCACCCCGCTGGACCGGCTCGCGGATAAGGCGCGTCTGCCCCATGCCGATGTGGGCGATCTGGTGGCGGTGTTCTGCGCCGGTGCCTATGGTGCCAGCGCTTCTCCATCGGCCTTCCTCGCACAGGGTCCGGCGGAAGAAATGCTGGTGTGAGGTTTCTATCAACCTTTTAGGCATATCTGGTCTCTAGAGCAGGGGTGCACCAAGAGGATTTGCAGGGCAAAGATGTACGAGGATTTCTACGGTTTCAGTGAGCGGCCATTCCAGCTTACGCCCGATCCGTCGTTCTATTTCGAAAGCGCGACGCACAAGAAGGCGCTGAGCTATCTGGGCTATGGCCTGAGCCAGGGCGAAGGCTTCATCGTGATCACCGGCGAGGTGGGCGCGGGCAAATCGACGCTGGTGGGCCATCTGCGCAACCGGCTCGACTGGAACAGCGTGACCGTCGGCGAAGTGGTGACCAGCGCGCTGGGCAGTGACGAGATGATCGGCATGGCCGCGCACAGCTTCGGCCTCCAGGTCGATAGTTCGGACAAGGCCAGCGCGCTCGCCGAGATCGAAAACTTCCTGCAGGACGAAGCCCGTGCCGGGCGCAAGGTGCTGCTGGTGGTGGACGAAGCGCAGAACCTGACCGTGGGTGCGCTCGAAGAATTGCGCATGCTGTCCAATTTCCACCTGGGCGCGCAGCCGCTGTTGCAGATGCTGCTGCTCGGCCAGCCGGAATTCCGCCAGTTGCTGACCGAATGGGACCAGCTCGAACAATTGCGCCAGCGCGTGATCGCGACCCATCATCTCGAAGCGATGCAGCCCGACGAGATCGAACCATACGTCATGCACCGGCTCGAACATGTCGGTTACAAGCTTTGTCCGCGCTTTCAGGGCGATGTGTGGCGGCTGATCCATCGGGAGAGCCGGGGTATTCCGCGCTTGGTCAACCGCATCATGTCGCGCGTGCTGATGAAAGGCGCGATGGAACAGCGCGAGGTGATTGCCGAGGACACGCTGCGCGTGGTGCTCGATGAAATCAACGGCCGGGTCGCAGAAACCCCGCCTGCCGGCGGCATGAACCTCGTCTCCGAGGATTCGCAAGCCTACCGCCGCGCCGAGCCCGCACAGGAATGCGAAATGCAGCAAGACCAGCCGCAGCAGCACGAATCGCCTGACAGCAGCGCCCTGCTCGACGCGCAGGTCGAAGCGATCGAACGGGCTTTTTACGAGCGCGACAACGAGATTTCATCGCTGCGCGAGGAACTAGCGCAGGTGGCGAAGGGTATGCCCACCGCCGCTACCGATTCGGACACGGTGCAGAGGCTGGCATCGCTCGAAGCGCGGCTCGACGATCAGGAGCGTACCCTGCGGCAGGTCCTGACCATGATGATCAACTATTTCGAGAACAATGCCGCGCGCGACCGCGACGCTGCCTAAGCGGAGACGCCGTGGCCACGGGCCATATAGTCTTCGCTCTGCATTTCCTTCAACCGGCTGACGGTGCGTTCGAATTCGAAGGCCCCGTCGCCCGAGGTGTAGAGATCTTCGGGCTCGGCCGCAGCGGTGGCGAAGAGCTTCACGCTGTTTTCGTACAGCGCGTCGACCAGCTTGGTGAAGCGGATCGCCTCATTGCGGTTTTCCGGCGACAGGCGCGGAATGCCGACGACGATAACCGAGTGGAAAGCGTGGGCGAGGGCGAGATAATCCGCCGCGCCGCGATTTTCGCCGCATAGCCGCTTGAAGCTGAATACGCCGACACCCTTGAGGCTTTTGGGGGCATGGAGGCTGCGCCCGCCGCCCAGATCGATTTCGCCGCTGGGCACATTGGCCGCATCTTCGGGTGCATAGTCGGTCAGGCGGAAGAAGGCCTCGCGAACCTGCGCGGTTGCCTCGTCGCCCAAAGGGGTATGCCAGCTGTCGATATCGCCCAACCGGTCGCGCCGGTAATCGGTCGGACCGTTCAGCGGCACGACGTCCAGTTCCGCCTGCACCAGATCGATGAAAGGCAGGAAGAGCGAACGGTTCAGCCCGTCCTTGTAAAGATCGGCGGGCGGGCGGTTGCTGGTAGTCACTACCGTCACGCCCTGATCGCAAATAAGCGCGGTGAACAGCCTGGCCATGATCGCCGCATCGGCAGTGTTGTTCACCACCATCTCGTCAAAAGCCAGGCAGCGCACATCGGCGGCCAGCCGTGCGGCCACCGGTGCGATCGGATCGCCGGCTTCCTTCTTGCGCTCGTCCCGGATCAGGCGATCCACTTCGAGCATGAACTCGTGAAAATGGGCGCGGCGCTTTTCGGTGATGCCGAGCGTTTCGACGAACAGATCCATCAGCATGGATTTGCCGCGCCCCACGCCGCCCCACATGTAAACGCCCTGAGGCCGCGTCTTCTTGGGCCGGAACAGCTGGCTGAGCAATCCGCCCGAGCTTTCGGCTTCCAGATCCTTTTGTAGGCGGTCCAGCCGCTGCGCCGCGCGCCGCTGGTCGGGATCGGTGCGCAATTCGCCCGCCGCCACCAGCTTTTCGTATCGTGCGAGCATGCCGGTCATCTAGCGCGCATCTTTTTCACGATGCCGGAAAAGGATGCCACTACATGTTCCTCTTGTTCGACGGTCCCGCGAACGAACACGAGACTGCCGGTTTCGCGGACGATTTCGGTCACTGCGTCGAGCGGCCTGTCCGGTTGCCCGGCGCCGGTAAACTGGGTCGAGAGTTCCAGCGTAACCGAGGGACCGGCATTGCCGCTGCCCAGCGTGTGCATGGTGGTGAAAAGCGAGATATCGATCAGCGACAGGGTCACGGCACCGTGAATGATGCCCTGCAGATTCTGATGGCGACGCTCGGGAAACATCCGCAGGCGCGAATGCCGGCCGTCGTCATCGATGCGGGTGATGAGCTTGCCCATCACCGCGCTGTTGAACAGCGTATCGTCCTTCAGGTTCCAGTGACGCCAGCCGGGATTGTCCGGATCGGACCCGTGTTCGAAAACCTCGCTTGGCAGCACGTCAAATCGCGCGTTCGGCCATCATCTTCTTGGTTTCGGCAATCGCCTTGGCCGGGCTGAGGCCCTTGGGGCAGACATTGGCGCAGTTCATGATCGTGTGGCAGCGATACAGGCGGAAGGGATCTTCCAGCTGATCGAGACGCTCACCGGTCATTTCGTCACGGCTGTCGGCCAGCCAGCGATAGGCCTGAAGCAGGATCGCGGGGCCGAGGAACTTGTCGCTGTTCCACCAATAGCTTGGGCAGGCGGTCGAGCAGCAGGCGCACAGGATGCATTCGTAAAGGCCGTCCAGCTTTTCGCGCTGTTCGGGGGACTGCAGGCGTTCCTTGCCGCTGGGCGTGGTGGACACGGTCTGCAACCAGGGACGAATGCTGGCATATTGCGCATAGAAATGCGTGAAATCGGGCACGAGATCCTTCACCACTTCCATGTGCGGCAGCGGAGTAATGCGGATTTCGCCCTTGAGATCGTCGATAGCGGTGGTGCAGGCGAGGCCGTTCTTGCCGTTCATGTTCATCGAACACGAACCGCAGATGCCTTCGCGGCAGGAGCGGCGGAAGGTCAGCGTGGGGTCGATCTCGTTCTTGATCTTGAACAGAGCGTCCAGAACCATCGGGCCGCAGGCATCGAGATCGATCTCGAACGTATCGTAACGCGGGTTTTCGCCCAGATCGGGATCGTACCGGTAGATCTTGAATTTCTTCACACGGCCCGCATTCTCCGCCTTGTGGGTGCGGGTCTTGCCGGTGATCTTGGAGTTCTTCGGAAGAGTGAAGGTCGCCATGGGGTATTTTCGATCCTGTCTGCGGTTGCGCCCTCTCTAGCCGTTGCGGCGCGCGGTGCAAGGGGTAGGGTATCGCGAAATATGCATCGCTTGATGCAGGGCGGTGAAACTGCCACGCCGCGCAGCGATGAAGGTGGCGATCTACGATCTCGACAAGACACTGGTGCGCAAGGCGACATTCACGCCTTTCCTCGCCTTCGCTGCGCGCCGTCTGGCGCCGTGGCGGCTGCTGCTCCTGCCGGCGTGGATAGCGATGATGCTGGGTTACCGGGCCGGTCTGTATGACCGGACCACGCTGAAGACTGCGGGCATGCGGCTGATGCTGGGGCGGACGGCTCAATGCCAGCTGGACACGGTCGGGCGGGAATTCGCGGCGCGCCATCTCGCTTCGGCAGGCTGGATCGCGAATGTTATCGCCATGGTCGAAGAAGACCATGCGCAGGGCGCCCAGCTGATCGTCGCGACGGCAGCGTTCGAATTCTATGCCAAGGCCTTCGCCGACAGACTTGATATCCCCCACATTATTGCGACGCAGTGGAATGGTTCGGCGATACCGGGCGGGAATTGCTACGGGGCGGAAAAGGCGCGCCGGGTCGGCGAATGGCTGGAACGGCACGGCATCGAGGGTGAGATGCGCTTCGTCAGCGACAGCTTCGCCGACGCGCCGCTGCTGGATCGGGCTGACGATGCGGTGTTTGTTACTGTAAGCCCGGCCAAGGCGAAGCAGGCGCAGGCGAGGGGCTGGCGAGTTATCGCGCCCTAGCCAAGGATATCGGCAAGCGCCTTTGCCCCGCGCGCGGAAGCCGAAAGCTCTGGATCATGGTCGATCGTGTATTGGAACAGCCGTTCCTGCGTTGGCCGATATTCCTGTTTCAGCGCCGGCCAGTCGTCCAGCAGCGCCACGACCTCGTCCGCGCGGCGGACTACCGGTCCGTTCTCCCAGAATTGGTAAGCGTCGCTGCCCTGCGCGGCTGCGTCGATGAAGATGCAGGGTTTGGGCTCGCGGAGGAATTCGTAAACCTGGCTGGAAACATCGCCAATGTAGATGTCCGCGGCTGTCGTATAGGTCATGTCGAAGAGTGCGGGCGATGCCGTATCGACCAGCACATTCTCCTGCGCTGCCAGCCCTGCGGGAATATCGGGCCGCATGCGGAAGGTGCGATATTCGGGAGAGATGTGCAGCAGCTTGCGCCACAGCATGACATGCGGCGCGAACACGGTATTGAAGCGGTCGCCCATCGCCGACAGCAGTTCGAGAAGCCGCGGGCCTCCATCGTACCATGATGACAGGTGCGGATCGAAATGCGGATTGTAGAGGATCGTCGGCAGGTCGTTGTCGAACAGGCGCGGCCTGTCCTTGCCGACCGCATCGAATTTCGCATAGCCGATGATCCGGCATTGACCTGGTCTGGCGATGCCGTGTTTTTCCATTTCGTCGCAGACCTTCCGGCCGCTGACCAGGAAATGGTCGAATCCCGCCATGGACGGGTGGTAGGTCACCGAACGATCTCCCGCACCGTGGGGCACGAAAACGAAGGGCGGAGCCTTGCCGCGTTTCGCCATAAGCCGGTCCTTCACCCGCAGGCACGTGCGTTCTGGGGACACGACCAGATCGACCGAGGCGAACAGGTCTTCATGGGCCCGCAGCCTGGCAAGACGCTGCGCAGGCAGGATCTGGTTGGGAATGGCAAGGAGCGACTGGGTTAGCGGCGAAAGGGTCAGATCAACCCAAGTGATGGCCGCTGCTGCCTCCACGCCGATCAGGCGGCGCAGCTGCTGTTCCACCGCCGGTGTGCCGGTGGCGGCAATGGTTTCGGCATCAGGATTGGCGATGGCGAAATCCGCCATGATCCCGGCCACATGCGCTGCCTGATGGGCGGCATCGTGATTGAACAGGAAGAGGATGCGCCGGGGCCGGGTCATCCTGCCTTCCTTTCGCGCACGAAGCTGGCGATGATATCGGCCGATGCAATCACCGACGCCTCGCCCGGCTCGCCCAGCGTCCGGTCGGCGATCTGCTGCTGTTTTTCGGCGAACCGTTCATGGAGCCGGGGCGCGCGCTCGATCGCTGGCATGAGATCTGCCGGGTCGTCGACCACCTCACCCAAATGCCAGAGCGCGTAATGCGGATTGTCCTGCCAGTCGGCACCATGCGCATTGAGGAACACGCAGGGGCGGGGCCGGGCCAGAAATTCGACGACCTGGCTGCTTACATCACCCACATAGATGTCTGCCGCTTCGGTATAGCTGTTGTCGAGCGAGCGTTCCGAGCCCGGGTCCACCAGAATGGTCTGGTCGGACAGCGCGCTCAGCCTGGCGCGCAGCCGTGCCGAGCGGCGGCGGAACAGTTTCACATGGGGCGCGACGATCAGGTTCCGGCTCCTGTCGGCGCGAAAGCCTCGGAGCAGTTCGGGGAAGAACAGCTCCCAGCTGCGTTCCTTGGGCTCCTTGTGCGGATTATAGAGAACGGTGGGCTGGTCGATCTGGAAAATTGGTTCGCGCTTTTCGGACAGCAGACGCGCGGAAACCATCTTGGGATAGCCGCCCGCGACGATCTGATCGGGCCGGAAATCGATGCGGTCCAGCCATTGCTGACGGTCTCCCGGCCCCTTGGCGATCACGAGATCCATATCCCTCCGGCTCTGCGCCGAGGGAACCGCACGCATACCCGCACCGTGGGTCATGAGTATCCGGAGCGGGCGCCTGTCTTCCGACTCCCCCGCAAAGAGGCGGACGATCCCGTCTTCGGTGGACACCAGCGCATCATAGTCTTTGAAAAGCGCTTCATTGCGGGCCAGCACCTGGGGCTTGGCGAGGCCCAGCAATTTGACGCTCTGGATAGCGCCGCCCCACGCTCCCGGGCGAAGCTTGCGCGAATTGACGGGCGCCGCGCCATGGGCCTTCGCCAGAAGGTCGAGATGATCCGGCAAAGTGTCCTCGATATGGAACACGTCCACCTCGATACCCGGCCGGGCCATGAGTTCGAACATGACGGCAGCGGCGTGATAGGCCTGATATGCCTCGGCAATATAGAGAAAGGCGATCCGCACCATGGTTCCCGGCAGTTGACGTGGCGCCGACATAGCGTGCCTGCTGCTGCTGACAAGCGGCGGCACAGTCCTCGCTTGCCCGCTTGTGGAGAGACGCGATTTCGTCCAAAGCGCGCCGCAATGTCTGGGAACCTATCAGGCGAGACCGCCGAAGACGGCACGCGCCGGATCCTGATGAATGTGGGTTGGTTGCTCGGGGGCAAAGGCTTCGGGGCGGTCTGCTCTATCGCCTATCTCGCCATCCTTGCCCGCTCGCTGGGCGTGCGGGATTTCGGCCACTTTTCACTGATATTCGGTACCGGGCTGGCGCTGGTCGAACTGTCGAAGTTCCAGACGTGGCAGATGGTCGTGCGCTACGGGACGCCGTATGTTGCGCAGAAGAACTGGGATGCATTCGGGCGGCTTGCCATGGGCGGAATGCTGATCGACTTTCTCAGCGCAATAGCCGGAAGTGCGGTCGCCTGGATCGCCATCATCTATTTCGGTCCTGCGCTTAAGCTCAACCCTGCCTATACTTCCATGGCCTTCGCCTTCGTCTGCGCCTTGTTGCTGGCGAGAGTATCTGCGCCGCAGGGGGTAATGCGGACGCTGGACCGGTTCGATCTGGCAGTATCGGCGGGCGCCATCACGCCAACCGCACGCTTGCTCGCCGCCCTCTATATCTGGGCGAGCGGGGCGACTGTGGCCAAGTTCCTTCTGGCCTGGGCCGTGATCGAGCTGTTTTCCGCCGTTCTCTACTGGATCCTGGCGTGGCGCGTGGCACCGCAGGCGGTCCGTTCCGCCAACCTGTTCAAACTGGGCCAGATGAGCGAGGAGAACCCCGGCGTCGTCCGGTTCCTTGGCATTACCTATGCCAGCACATCCTTGCTCGGGGCCATGCAACAGGGGCCGCTGCTGGCGGTCGGCTATTTCCTCGGGACGAGCGCGGCTGGTGTCTACCGCATTGCGGACCAGCTTTCCAAAGGGCTCGGCAAGCTCGCAACGCTATCCGCACAGGCTCTTTATCCCGAGGTAAACCGGCAGCGCCACGCATCTCCGGACGACCAGTTTCGCAAGCTGGTGAGACAGGTCAACATCACCGTCCTTATAGCAGGCACGCTTCTGGTAGCCTTGACCATCGCGCTGGGCAGCAGCCTGCTCGAGTTGATAGGTGGCGAAGGTTTCCGGAAGGGCGGACCGATCCTTATTCCTCTCGTTCTGGCTGCATCGCTCGAACTGGCCAGCGTTTCTTACGAATCCGTTTTGCACTCGATGGGCAAGGCTCATTACCAGCTCTACGCCCGCCTCTTCACCCTGCTGGCGATGGCGGGCTTCGTCATCTGGCTGGTCTCTGGAGGGCCCGTATGGGTCGGCTGGGCAGTGGCGTTCGGGACATTGGCCGGCTTCCTTCTCCACAGTTTCATCGTGTGGCGCGTGCTGCGATCTTCCAGTCAGGCAGTCGTGCAGGAATGACCGCTGCAGCCCTGGTTCTTGCCGGAACGCGGCCCGGTGGTGATCCTTTCGCCGAGGGGCTGGGTGTTCCGCACAAGGCCCTCATCGAACTGGACGGCATGCCGCTGCTCGCTCGAGTTGTCACGGCTTTACGTGGAGCGGGCGTCCAACGCATTGCCGTGAGTTGCGACAAGGGCCCGGTGGCCGATCTCGCTATCGCTTTGGGGGCTGAGGTCCTTGCGCAGGGGAGGGGACCTAGCGCCAGCGTCGGAAGGGCGTTGGACGCGCTTGGCACGCCATTGCTTGTCACCACCAGCGATCACGCCTTGCTTGAAGCAAGCTGGGTAAAGGAACTGATCGAAGGCACTCGGCCCGATGCAGATGTGTCGGTGATGCTTGCCCGACGTGATGCGATCGAACGCGCCATGGAGGGTACCAAACGGACCTATCTGCGCTTTGCCGATGGGCAATGGTCCGGCTGCAATCTCTTCTACTTACAAAGCCCAGATGCGGCGAAGGCCATCGAGACGTGGGCAATGGTTGAGGCCGATCGCAAGCGCCCGTGGAAGATCGCGGCTCGTCTCGGCCCGGCTACCCTTATTTCGATGCTGCTCGGACGTCTCAGCCTTCAGGAAGGACTTGAGCGGTTGGGGCGAAGGATCGGAATCTCCGCGCAGCTGGTTGCTGCGAGCGACGGATTGGCTGCTGTCGATGTCGACAAGCAAGCGGATCTCGATGCGGTGCGGGAATTGCTCACTCGTAAACGCTAGCGGCGCTTCTCAGCCACGCCGCTGACAGCGATGGTCACTAGCTTAGCGCCTTGTAATTAATATTTGCAATTTGAAAATCCCCGCCGACCCGGCTTGTCCGGACCGGCGGGGAGGGNGGTCAAATCACTCGCCGAACGTACGCTGCCACCAGCCGCGCTTCGGCTTGGCTTCAGCCTTCGGCTTGTCGTCAGCCGGGGCCTTGGATTTGTCGTTCTCCGCCTCGGCGGTCTGTGCAGTTTCTTCCGGACCGGCCACGACGGGCATGTCCTGCTTGACCTGCTCGGCGACCTCGGCGTCCGCTTTCCTGCGGCGCGTGCGCTTGGGCTTCTCTGCAGGAGCTTCCGCCGTAGGTTCGGCAACCGCATCAGCCGCAGGTTCGGCCTTTTTCCTGCGCGTGCGCTTGGGCTTCGGAGCCGCTTCGGTTTCGGCCGTAGTTTCTGCTTCGGAAGCTTCCGTATCGGCTTTCTTGCGCCGCGTGCGCTTGGGCTTCGGCTTTTCCTCGGCCGTTTCTTCAGCTTCATCCTGAGGCGCCACTTCGGCATTCGGAGCGTCGTCTGCCTTCTTGCGGCGGCGAGGAGCACGCTTCTTGGGCTTTTCCTCGGCGGCGGCCTCTTCGGCAGTTTCCGGAGCGCCCTCCGGCCCGGCTACGACGGCCATGTCATCCGCCACATGCTCGGAGACTTTCTCCAGCTTTTCGGCATCTTCGGACGTTACTTCGTCGCCATTGGGCTTGCCGCGACCGCGTCCGCCCCGACGGCGGCCGCCACGGCGACGGCGCTTCTTCGGCCGGTCTTCGCCATTATCCTCGTCGGTTTCGTCTTGGCCGTTATCATCGGAATCATCATCCGAATCGTCCTGATCGTCGTTCTGGTCGCGCCCCTTGTTCCGGCCGCGGCCACCGCGCCGGCGCCGACGCTTCTTGTTTGAGCGACCGTCGTCATCACGATCCGAGTCATCGCCCGAGGTGTCGACATCATCGTCCTCGTCGTCATCCTCGTCTTCGACCAACGCTTCGAACTTCGGCGCATCCTTGGGCTTGGGTCCATGGCTGGATGCCGCCATCTTCGCGCCTTCGTCCTCACCTTCGGGAACGACTTCGACGATCACGCCGTAACGCTCCTCGATTTCGACGAGTTCGTTGCGCTTTTCATTGAGCAGATAGACAGCCGCCTCGGTGCTGGCAGCAAGACGGATCTTGGTGCCTTTGCCCTTGGCCGCTTCCTCTTCGATGAGACGGAGCGCCGAGAGGCCTGCCGAGCTGGCAGTACGAACGAGACCGGTCCCGTCACAGTGCGGGCATTCCCGTGTCGTCGCTTCTAGCACGCCGGTCCGCAGACGCTGGCGGCTCATTTCCATGAGGCCGAAGCTGGAAATGCGGCCGACCTGGATACGCGCGCGGTCGTTCTTGAGCGCATCCTTCATCGCGCGCTCGACCTTGCGGGTATTCGAATGATGCTCCTGATCGATGAAGTCGATCACCACCAGACCTGCCATGTCGCGCAGGCGCAGTTGGCGGGCGATTTCCTTGGCGGCTTCCAGGTTCGTGTGGAGCGCCGTCTGCTCGATATTATGCTCCTTGGTGGAGCGGCCCGAGTTGATGTCGATCGAGACGAGCGCTTCGGTCGGGTTGATTACCAGATAGCCGCCCGATTTGAGCTGGACTACCGGATCGTACATCGCCTTCAGTTGGTCTTCCGCGCCATAGCGTTGGAACAGCGGCACGGGATCGGCATACTGTTTCACCCGCCGTGCGTGGCTAGGCATCAGCATCTTCATGAAGGCCTTGGCCGACTTGTGGCCCTCAGCGCCTTCGACCACGACTTCCTCGATCTCGCGATTGTAGATGTCGCGGATGGCGCGCTTGATAAGGTCGCTGTCCGAATGGATCAGCGCGGGCGCAGCCGAAGCTAGGGTCTTTTCGCGAATTTCGTCCCACAGCCGGGCAAGATAGTCGAAGTCGCGCTTGATTTCGGTCTTGGTGCGCGAAAGTCCGGCGGTGCGTACGATAAGACCCATGGTTTTCGGCAGGCTGAGATCGTTGACGACCTGCTTCAGGCGCTTGCGGTCGCTCGCCGAGTTGATCTTGCGGCTGATGCCGCCGCCATGGCTGCTGTTGGGCATGAGCACGGTGTAACGACCGGCAAGGCTGAGATAGGTAGTCAGCGCAGCGCCCTTATTGCCGCGCTCTTCCTTGACGACCTGGACCAGCAGAACCTGCCGGCGCTGAATGACGTCCTGGATCTTGTATTTGCGGCGCAGCGCCATGCGGCGTGCACGTGCATCGTCGACTTCCTTGGCGCGGCTACGGCCGCCACCCTTATTCTGTCGGCGTCCACGCCCCCGACGACCGCGACCTTTGGACTTTTCGTCCGTGTCGTCATCGTCATCGCTATCATCGTCTTCATCGCCGTCGACATGACCTTCCTCGATAGTGGCGACATCATCCTTGTCGGAGGTGTCGACTTCTTCGAGACCATCTTCGGCGAGGTCTTCCGCGAGCGCTTCGGAGCTTTCATCGTCGGCGTCGTATTCGTCGCCGGGCATTTCACCGCGCTCTTCCTCTTCGGCGCGCAGGCGCTGCTCTTCCTCGGCTACTTCCGCTTCTGCGGCGAGCAAGGCTTCACGGTCTTCCTTGGGGATCTGGTAATAGTCGGGGTGGATTTCGCTGAAGGCGAGGAACCCATGGCGGTTGCCGCCGAAGTCTACAAAGGCTGCCTGGAGCGAGGGTTCGACCCGCGTTACCTTGGC
>NZOF01000206.1 GCA_002695185.1 Erythrobacter sp. | reverse complement strand
CCGTCCTTGGTGATGCGCGGGGCGCCGAAGCTCTTGTCGATCACGACGTTGCGGCCCTTGGGGCCCAGCGTGACCTTCACGGCGTTGGCGAGAGTGTCGACACCGCGCTGAATGCCTTCGCGCGCGTCGCGGCTGAATTTTACGTCCTTGGCAGCCATGTTGCTGTCCTTTCCGTTCAGATTTCTATTCGATCAGATTACTGAAGTTGACACAGTTGACAGTGTCAAAGCGAAGAGATCGGGCTCAGCCCATGATCCCCATGATGTCGCTTTCCTTCATGATCAGCAGATCTTCACCGTCGAGCTTGATCTCGGTGCCGGACCACTTGCCGAACAGCACGCGATCGCCTGATTTCACGTCAAGCGGGGTAACGGTACCGTCTTCGGCCTTGGCGCCTGCACCAACAGCGACGATTTCGCCTTCGCTGGGCTTTTCCTTGGCGCTGTCGGGAATGATGATACCGCCAGCAGTCTTTTCTTCGGCTTCGATGCGGCGAACAAGCACGCGGTCGTGAAGCGGACGAAATGCCATAATGATGACCTTTCTATTCGAGAGTGAAAATGATGGTTGGCACTCACTGGTCGAGAGTGCCAGCACGGGGCATTTGGTATCGGGTGTGCATTGAGTCAACGCCCTCGCGCGAAAAATTTTCAAGCGAACGGGCAGGGCGTGCCGCGGGCTGGCCAGAGCGAGGCAATTGGCCTATCGCGCCGCGCAAATCCGCCATTGGCGAAGAATTTCAGGAGTTCATCATATGCAAACCGACAAGGCCGTTTCGGCCCTGACCATTCCCGAACAGGTGCTGGTGTGGCTGCGCCTGCACATGATGGAGATTGCCGGGGCCTTCGCGGTGCTGATCATCGGGCTGATCGTGGCGAAAGTGCTGTCGCGCCTGGTCGAGCGCGCGCTGACCAGATCGCCGCGCTTCGATCCCACGGTGGCGACCTTCCTCTCCAACCTCGTCAAATATGCGCTGTGGGCTCTGGTCATCGTGACCGTGCTGACCCAGTTCGGGGTGGAGACCACCAGCATCCTTGCTGCACTGGGCGGTATGGCGCTGGCCGTGGGGCTGGCGCTGCAGGGCACGCTCAGCAATGTGGCGGCAGGCGTGATGATCCTGGTCCAGCGCCCCTTCAAGGTGGGCGAGGCGATTTCGGCCGGATCGGTTACCGGCACGGTCCAGCAGATCGGCCTGTTCACCACCGAACTAAAGCAGTTCGACGGATTGTTCGTGATGGTGCCCAATTCGGAGCTGTGGAACCAGGCCATCGTCAATTTCCATCGCCACCCGATCCGCCGGTTCGAGCTGGTGGTGGGCATCGGCTATAACGACAGCATGGAGCAGGCCCGCAAGGAATTGCTGACCATGGCCACGGCTGACGAGCGCGTGCTGGCCGATCCGGAGCCGGTCGCCTTCGTCGCCTCGCTGGACGACAGTTCGGTGGGCATCGGGCTGCGCGTATGGTGCGCCACGGGCGACTATCTCGGGCTGGGCTGGGACCTGACCGAAAAGGTCAAGGCACGCTTCGACGATGTCGGTATCTCGATCCCCTTCCCGCAGCGCGAAGTTACCCAGCGCGCGGCCTGAGGAATCAGGCCCGCGTGGTGAGGCCCAGCCTGTCCCGCCATGCCCACCGCCATGTGAGGAGGAGGGCGGCGACGGACAGGCCGGTCCCCAGCCCGATCCACACACCAATGCCTTCGAGGCTGGTGTAGAAGCCGAGCCAGAGCGACATGCCGATGCCCGGCACCCAATAGGCGAAGGCCGCCATCCACATCGGCACGCGCGTATCCTGCAGTCCGCGCAAGGCCCCGGCGGCGACGGCCTGCATCCCGTCAACCAGCTGGAAGGCAGCGGCGATGACGATGTATTTGAGCGCGAAGCCCACCAGTACCGCGTTCTTGGAATCCCAGGGATCGATATAGATCGCGAGCAGCGGCTTGGGGATGGCGATCATCGCGATGGCGGTCAGCGCCATGAAGCCGGTGCCCACGGCAATGGCGGTCCAGCCTGCGCGCTTCATCCCGTCGCTGTTGCGCGATCCGTAGAAGAAGCCGACGCGGATGGTCGCCGCCTGACCCACACCGAAGGGCACTTGGAATGCCAGCGCGGCGATCTGCAGCGCCACCGTATGCGCCGCCAGCTGGCTGGCCCCGATATTGCCCATCAGGAAGGCCGCCGCGCCGAAGATGCCGGCCTCTGCCGTGATGGTGAGCGCGATGGGCGTACCGATGCGCGTGATATGCCAGAAGCGCGGCCAGTCGGGCGACCACCAGCGGCCGAAGATGCGATACCGGTGGAGGCGCGGGTCGAGCCGGATGACGGCGATATAGGCGCACAGCGTCACCAGCGTGGTGATGATCGTGGCCACGGCAGCACCGCGCAGGCCAAGTTCTGGCGCGCCGAAATTGCCGAAGATGAAGGTGTAATTGGCCAGCGCATTCACGAAGATACCGCCCGCGGTAATCGCGGTCGCCAGGATCGGGCGATCGAGCGTGGAGACGAAATTGCGCAGCACATTGTTGAACAGCATCGGCACCAGCGAAAGCACCAGCACGGTGTTGTATTCGAGCGCCATGGCGGTGATCTCAGCCTCCTGACCGGTGGCGCGCATCAGCGGGCCGAGCAGCAGGCACAGGCCGATCCCGCCCACGCCTGAAGCCAGCGCCAGCCACAACGCCATGCGGACCGATCGCCGCACGGGGCGCAGCGCCGGGGCTCGCTCGCCCAGTTCTGCCGCCGCCACGGGGGCTACCGCGCCGGTGAGGCCGGACAGCGCCCACATCACGAGCCCGAACAGCGCAATCGCCAGGGCCGAGGCGGCAAGCTGGCTTTCACCCAGCCGCGCGATGAAGATCACGTCCACCGCATAGGTCAGCATCTGCAGCAGATTGGCAGCGGCCAGCGGCCAGCTGAGGCGGAATGTGGCGCGAAGCTCGTTTCGCCAGCCATCGCTGCGGCTTGGCAGGGGCGCGGGGGTGTGGATTTCGGTCATGTCTTGTGAAGCCCCGATAGTGCGGAGCGCCGGGCCGCCTAGAAGGATTTGCGCGAAAGCTCAAATGGCTTCTGGCCTTCGTTCTGTAGCCCGCTTAGGGATTACCCGTAGACAGCCGTTCCAATTTCCTTCAAAAAAGGTAAGGTATTTGGCAGGGGGGCCAAGCAGAGGAACTCCAACTTAATGACGGCTCAGCCCAAAAGACTATTCGATCCACGCGAACCGCGGCTGGTTTTACAGCTGAGGACGGGTGTGGGACAGGCTGGCAAGGCATTCGATGCCGAAATCATGAATATTTCGACCGGCGGAATGCTGGTGAAGACCAGTTCCTGCATCGCGCATGATGATCCCATTCAGGTCGTTCTTCCGAAGAGCGGGGCAGTCGGTGCTACCGTCATCTGGTCGACCGAAGACCTTTACGGATGTTCTTTCGACAATCCGATTTCCGAGGAAGAGCTGGAGGGTGTGCGTGAAGCGGCCCGCTTCAGCAGTCCGTTCCGCCATGCCTATGGCGTCGATCATGAAACGCTCGGCGCGCGGATCAAGCGTCTGCGGATCGCATCGGGTTACACGATGGTCGAACTCGCCCAGAAAGTGGGCGTGAGCAAGCCGACGCTGTGGAAGTGGGAAGGCGATCAGGTCCGCCCGCGCCATGAAACGATGGGCATCCTCGCGAAAGAACTCGGCATCGGCGAGCTTGAGCTTGTCTATGGTGCTCCGCGTCTAGGCGAGGCGGCTGCCAACCTCGAAGAGGACGATACCCAGCATGGTTCGCTGGCAGACATCGTGCGGGCCAGTCGCAAGCGGATTGCCGAAGCGGCCGGCGTGGACGAAGTGAGCGTCGACATCCATATCAACTGGGGTAACGAATAGCGCCACAGGGCTGAGGCGTCCGGGCTGCCGCCCGTGCTTCAGGCAGAGGAAAGCTAGTTCCGCTTATGCGCGGCTGCATCGTCCACGACCTTGCCGGAAAATTGCCATGCCCTTCCTCCGTCCGCTCGCCGGCATAATTCTGCTGGCCGGCGTCTTGCCTGCCTCCGCCATGGCTCAGGAAGTCTACGCAGGCGTCTATGCCCATGGTGTGGATACGCCGTTCACCTTCGATACGAACGAGGGTGGAACCGATCTTCAGGCGGGTGTGCGGTTCGGCGAAATCGGCGCATTGGGCGGTATGCAGCCCTATGTGTTCGGTTCGGCCAATCTATCGGGCGATACGAGCTTCGTCGGCGCGGGGGTCAGCTGGAAAGCGGAACTGGGCAAGCTCTACCTGCGCCCCGGCGTAGGCTTGGTGCTGCACGACGCACCGGACCGGCGAGTCGATCCTGCCACCGGCATACGGACCGATCTTGGCAGCCGGATCCTGTTCGAACCGGAGATCGCACTGGGCTATGAAGTCTCGGACCGCTTTTCGGTAGAGGCGAGCTGGGTCCACATCAGCAATGCGCGGCTGTTCAACAGCGAGCAGAACCCCGGCATCGACATGATGGGCGCGCGGGTGAATTTGAAACTCTAAGCGTCCGGGTGCGTCGGATTGGAAGCGCTCCGTTTGTCAGAGCGCGATCCGCTTGGGTTTCTGCCGTGACCATAGAGGTAGTAATATCTTTTGCGCCGTATACGGCGCCGGCGCCTGCCGGTCAGCGTGTCGAACAGATATACCGGCCAATGCACGGCAATAGTCGCAAGTTCGTATAATATCGCCACAAGGTCGATCAATACCAACAGGGGAAATGCAGGAAATGTCCAAACGTGTCGGTCGATCTTTTGCGAGGTAATGCTTCGCGGAAGTGTCCGCACGATAAGCGCCGAACAAATAAAGGTCATGGCCAAATACCCGGTGGCCAAGACGAACACGTTCATTTTACCACCTTTCCATAGTGCGGCCCTACGACTTGTATCTGGATCCTTTTTTAGGAGATCTCTAGATACGGTAGTGAAAAGCCTATGGACGAAATACTAATGGCGGTAAACGTATAACGAAAAAGGGCGGCGCTTTTCAGCACCGCCCTCCGTATGATTTCTCGGAAAAGAAATCGAAGCGTAAGCAATTCCTGCCAGGCAGGAAGGGGCTTACTTGAGTTCGACGGTACCGCCGGCTGCTTCGATCTTGCCCTTGATTTCTTCGGCTTCTGCCTTGTTGACGCCTTCCTTGAGCGGCTTNGGCGCGCCTTCGACGAGANCCTTNGCTTCNGNNAGNCCNAGNCCGGTGATGGCNCGGACTTCCTTGATNACCTGGATCTTCTTGCCACCGTCGCCGGTNAGNANGACGTCGAATTCGNNCTNNTCTTCAGCNGCNNCANCAGCGNCNCCANCGGCAGCAGGGCCNGCAACGGCAACNGCAGCAGCNGCGCTNACGCCCCACTCTTCTTCAAGNGCCTTGGCAAGCTCNGCGGCTTCCATGACNGTCAGCTTCGACAGTTCTTCAACAAGCTTGGCGATATCNGCCATGATGTTTCACTCCAATAATATNNGGCCGGGGNGNNCGNTTGGNNNATGCCCCGATGAATANGTGTTCTNTGCNNGAACCNGCTCTTACGCGGCTTCTTTGGCGCCNTAGGCACCNANNACGCGTGCGAGCATCGAGGTGGGTTCCTTGATNGTNCGGACNACCTTGGTNGCCGGCGCNTTGAGGAGGCCCACGATCGTGCCNCGAAGTTCGTCGAGGCTCGGCATCGAGGCNAGNGNCNTNACNCCTGCTTCGTCGAGCTTCTGCGCGCCCATCGANCCGCCGACGATTTCAATCTTGTCGGTGGACTTGGCGAACTCCACCACGGCCTTGGCCGCGGCAACCGGGTCTTCGGAATAACCGAGAGCGGTCGGACCAGTCAGGAATTCATCGATTCCTTCATAGTCGGTGTCCTTCAGGGCGAGCTTGGCGAGACGGTTCTTCGCAACCTGGTAGGACGCACCGGCTTCACGCATCTTCGTACGCAATTCGGTCGACTGAGCGACCGTAAGGCCCAGGTTGCGCGTCACGACGACTACGCCAGCCTGGTTGAAGACTTCGCTGAGCTGGGCGACCGCATCGGTTTTCTGCGAACGATCCATGCCATACTCCTTCACTATGACCGGCCGGGATGGCTCCCGGACGATCGGCTACGTTTGTCCATGTCGGCAAACCGGCACGGGCGAGTCCGTTGAGGGGGAAGGAGTGCGCCACCATGATCCATGGAGACTGGCGCGAACGGCGATGCAGGACATCGCCGGAAAATCTCTGTCCCCGTCTAGGCTGGAAATTAAGACCGGCTAATTCCGGTCACCAACTGTCTCGGACGGATGCGAAGGGCGAGAATCGAAAAGACCCGCCTTTTGCGAGGCGGGCCTTTAAAGCTTCGTGCGTCCGCGTCAAGGGCGGACATGTCATGGCGCGGCGTTACATTGCGGTTTCGTCGCTCTCCATCATGGGTTCGCCGACGGGTTCGGTGCCGGTCGTTTCGGTGTCGGTTTCGACTTCAGTTTCCAGCATTCCGTCGGTGGCCGGGTTTTCGCCGTCGATCGCTTCATTGCCCGAAGGCGCCGTAACGGCATCACCCTGCATATCGGCAGTGTCGCTACCATCGATAGGTTCACCGCAGGCGCCGAGTGTAAGGGCGAGCGGGAGGGCGAGGGCAAGAGCGGGCTTCATCTGAATTCTCCTAATTGGGTTACATCGAAGAACGGGCCCGATTGCCGACCGTTCCGTAACGAAAAAGGCCCGGTGCGAACACCGGGCCTCTCATCCATCCAAGCGGCCGCGAGAGCGACCGGCGAGGATTATTCTGCTGCCGGAGCGGTCTCGTCGGTGACCGGAGCTTCTTCAGCCATCGGGTCAGCGGCGGTGTCGTCAGCCATCATGGTGTCGTCGGTCGCCATGGTGTCGTCAGCCATCGGAGCTTCGACAGGAGCGGTTTCGACGACCGTGGTTTCTTCTTCAACCGGGGTTTCGTCTGCGGTTTCGCCGCAAGCGGCGAGGGTCAGCACAACGGGAAGAGCGGCAACGAGAGCGATTTTCTTCATGATTCGGTATTCCTGCGCCATGATTGGCGTGGCCTTAAAATAGCCTTATTCCCGTCAAGTAAAAGACACATTCTGCATTCCGTTCGTTTTTATGCGGGAAACGTCTGAAGGGTCGTTGCACGATGGGTTGAAGGCCTGTCCCTATCTGCCTGTTCCAGCTCCACAGGCAGCGTCGCTCTTACCCCTTATATTCAAGCAAGTCGCCCGGCTGGCATCCGAGTTCACGGCAGATCGCCTCGAGCGTGGAGAAGCGGATTGCCTTGGCCTTGCCGGTCTTCAGGATAGAGAGATTGGCCAGGGTAAGGCCCACTCTGTCCGCAAGCTCGGTGAGGGTCATGCTGCGCTGATGGAGGAGGTCGTCGAGTCGCACCACGATACTGGTTCCTTCTTCGGTTGGCATCACACGGTCCCTTCGAGATCTTCGCGCATGGTCGCGCCAATCCTGAATATGCGGGCGAGAATGAAGAGAACTATGATCATTACTGGCCCCTGCAGGTCGTAGACACTGAAATTAAGGCTGTCTCCGCCGCCGCTTACGAGGTTTGCAAGGTAAAGGCGGAGCATTCCAACCGGCAGGGCGAGGACCTGCACGCCGAGGAGTAGCCATGCCATTGCGTTAAGGCGCCGAGCGTTTTCGGCAATGAAGGGATCGCCGTCGCCCACACTTTTGATAATGGCGCGCATCTTGCCGAAGAAGAAGAATAACGCAGCAACGCTAGCGGCGAGCATGACGAGAATGCTGACAACTGAAAGGGGTGAGGCTTCTATAAGCTCAAAGTCGCCCGCATTAACAAACCCGGACAGCATGCCCAGGCTGAGCAGCACGACAAACGCGAGGACCAAAAGAGTAGCGGCCCCGGCCAGCACACACATTGCCTGAAGGATCAGGGCAACCACCTTGCCGAAGGATAGAAGGGCATCATTAGTTTTAGCAGTCATTAGAAGGTTCCCGGTTCTTATGGACAGTGCACAGGTTATGAGGTCGCGTTTATGCGATCTCGGCGATCGAGAGGGTTGAGACGGGGATGTGAGCAGGCGCTACGAATGCCGCCATCTCAACAGTCGCGCTTATGGCGAAAGTCCCGATAACGACCCACAAGGCGATCCCGCAGGCTACCAACAAACGCTCGGCTGACTTGGCCGGCATGGAGGGATGACGGCTGGCATTCTCATACATTCGATCGTCTCCCAATGGATATTATCGATTATCGATATGGCAGCAGGCAACCTTATCGTCAATCGATAATATCGAAAAACGATATGTGGCCCAGACTCGTGCTCCTTGACCATGCGCGGCGCGCACCCTATATGCCCTCTCGACCGCACGCTTCGAGCGAGTCTGATTCATGCGCGGGGATCGGACACAGGATGGAGGCGGCGTTTCCATATCGCGACGCTTTTTACGAGCTGCAGCTGCCGCCGCTACCGGTGCGCATTCGCTGCAGCCTTTTTGCGTCTCGATCATGGCTCTCACGCGCATGAGAAACGAATTTCGCCCTGCGGCCTGCAACAGGTCGGTTCGGGCGCAAGCACACGAGAAGAGGTAACTACCCCTTATGGCTACCAAGGCGAAGGCACCCCGCAGCACCGCGTCGGGCACTGCAAAGCGGCGTATCCGCAAGATCTTCGGCGACATCCACGAAGTCGTCGACATGCCCAATCTGATCGAGGTCCAGCGCGAGAGCTACGAACAGTTCCTGCGTTCCGACAAGGCCACCGGCCATGTTTCGGGTCTCGAAAAGACGCTGCGTTCGGTCTTCCCGCTGCGCGATTTCGCCGGCACTGCCGAACTCGACTTCGTCCATTACGAACTCGAAGCGCCGAAGTACGACATCGTCGAGTGCCGCCAGCGCGGAATCACCTACGCCGCGCCGATGAAGGTCACGCTGCGTTTGATCGTGTTCGAAGTCGACCAGGAAACCGAAACCCGCTCCGTGCTCGATATCAAGGAGCAGGATGTCTACATGGGCGACATGCCCCTGATGACGGATAACGGCACCTTCATCATCAACGGCACCGAGCGCGTCATCGTCTCGCAGATGCACCGTTCGCCGGGTGTCCTGTTCGACCATGACCGCGGCAAGACCCACAGCTCGGGCAAGCTCCTCTTCGCTGCCCGCATCATTCCGTACCGCGGCAGCTGGCTCGATTTCGAATTCGACGCCAAGGACGTGGTCAACGTGCGTATCGACCGCAAGCGCAAGCTGCCGGTTACCGCGCTGCTCTATGCGCTCGGCCTCGATGCCGAGGATATCCTGTCGCACTTCTACGACAAGGTTACCTGGAAGCGCGCCAAGGACGGCTGGGAAATTCCCTTCGTCGCCGAAAACTGGCGTGGCCAGAAGCCGGCATTCCCACTGGTTGACGCCAAGACCGGCGAAGAAGTCTTCGCCGCCGGCCAGAAGATCAGCCCGCGTGCAGCGAACAAGGCTTCGAAGGATGGTCTCGAAACCCTGCTGCTGCCGACCGAAGAAGTGTTCGGCCGTTATGCCAGCGAAGACCTGATCGACGAAAGCACCGGCCGCATCTACATCGAAGCGGGTGACGAGGTCTCGGCAGAGAATCTCGAAGTGCTCGACAATGCCGGCATCGACAGCCTCGAGCTGCTCGACATCGACCATGTCAGCACAGGTCCGTGGATCCGCAACACGATGAAGGTCGACAAGGCCGAGAATCGTGAGGAAGGCCTGGAGGCGATCTACAAGGTCATGCGTCCCGGCGAACCGCCGACCAAGGAAACCGCGGAAGCGCTGTTCGAAGGCCTCTTCTTCGATGGCGAGCGTTACGACCTGTCGGCCGTGGGCCGTGTCAAGCTCAACATGCGCCTCGAACTCGATGCCGAAGACACCGTGACCACGCTGCGCAAGGAAGACATCCTGGCCGTGGTCAAGGAACTGGTCGACCTGAAGGATGGCAAGGGCGACGTCGACGACATCGATAACCTCGGCAACCGCCGCGTGCGTTCGGTGGGCGAACTGCTCGAAAACCAGTACCGCGTCGGCCTGCTGCGCATGGAACGCGCGGTGAAGGAGCGCATGAGCTCGGTCGACGTATCGACCGTGATGCCGAACGATCTCATCAATGCGAAGCCCGCCGTGGCCGCAGTGCGCGAGTTCTTCGGTTCCAGCCAGCTCTCGCAGTTCATGGACCAGACCAACCCGTTGTCGGAAGTCACCCACAAGCGCCGCGTTTCGGCGCTTGGCCCCGGTGGTCTTACCCGTGAGCGCGCAGGCTTCGAAGTGCGCGACGTTCACCCGACGCACTATGGCCGTATCTGCCCGATCGAAACGCCGGAAGGCCCGAACATCGGTCTGATCAACTCGCTCT
>NZOF01000205.1 GCA_002695185.1 Erythrobacter sp. | reverse complement strand
GCGCGTCGAAGGCCGCATCTTCGGCCGCGTCAAGGGCGGCTTCACCGTCGACCTCGACGGCGCCGTGGCCTTCCTGCCCGGTTCGCAGGTCGACATCCGCCCCGTACGCGATGTCACCCCGCTGATGGACATGGCTCAGCCCTTCCAGATCCTCAAGATGGACCGCCGCCGCGGTAACATCGTCGTTTCGCGTCGTGCGGTCCTCGAAGAGACCCGTGCAGAACAGCGCAGCGAACTGATCGACAAGCTGGCCGAAGGCCAGGTGATCGACGGCGTCGTCAAGAACATCACCGACTACGGCGCCTTCGTCGACCTCGGCGGTATCGACGGCCTGCTGCATGTCACCGACATGAGCTACAAGCGTGTCAACCACCCCAGCGAAATGATCGAAATCGGCCAGACCGTGACCGTCCAGATCATCCGCATCAACGAAGACACCCAGCGCATCAGCCTCGGCATGAAGCAGCTGGAATCGGATCCGTGGGATGGCGTCGCTGCCAAGTATCCGGTTGGCATGAAGATGACGGGCACCGTCACCAACATCACCGAATACGGCGCCTTCGTCGAAATCGAGCCAGGCATCGAAGGCCTGGTCCACGTTTCGGAAATGAGCTGGACCAAGAAGAACGTTCACCCGGGCAAGATCGTCTCGACCTCGCAGGAAGTCGAAGTCATGGTCCTCGAAGTGGACAGCGAGAAGCGCCGCATTTCGCTCGGCCTCAAGCAGGCTCAGCGCAATCCGTGGGAAGAATTCGCCGAAGCTCACCCCGTTGGCGCCAAGGTCACCGGCGAAGTCAAGAACGCCACCGAATTCGGCCTGTTCATCGGCCTTCCGGGCGACGTCGACGGCATGGTCCACATGTCCGACATCGCATGGGGCATCTCGGGTGAAGACGCCCTCGCCCTGCACCGTAAGGGTGAAGAAGTCGAAGCAGTGGTTCTCGATGTCGACATCGATAAGGAACGCATCAGCCTCGGCATGAAGCAGCTCGAAAAGGGTGCTCCGAGCGAAGCCGGTGCCTCGAGCGACGTTCGCAAGAACCAGGTCGTCACCGTCACCGTTCTCGAAGTCCGCGATGGCGGCCTCGAAGTTCAGGTCGGCGAAGATGGCGCAACCGGCTTCATCAAGCGTTCGGACCTCGGCCGCGATCGTGACGAACAGCGTTCGGATCGCTTCCAGCCCGGCGCGAAGATCGATGCCATGGTCACCGGTTTCGACCGTTCGAAGAAGCCTACCTTCTCGATCAAGGCGCGTCAGATCGCCGAAGAGAAGGAAGCTGTTGCTCAGTTCGGTTCGTCGGACTCGGGTGCATCGCTCGGCGACATCCTCGGCGAAGCGCTGAAGAAGAAGGAAGACTAAGCTCTTCCCACCCGTTCAAGGGTAATCAGGAAGGCCCGCTTGCGACCATCGCAGGCGGGCCTTTCCTACATGGGCACTCCATCCTACATTAGTGTCCATGCTTGAAATCCATCAATTCCCATGCCTGTCCGATAACTACGGCTTCCTCGTCCACGATCCAGCCAGCGGAGAGACTGCTGCGATCGATACGCCCGATGGAGAGGAATATCTGCGCCAAGCCCAAGCTAAAGGCTGGACCATTTCGCAGATCTGGAACACGCACTGGCATCCCGATCATGCTGGCGGGAACAAGGTCATTGTCGAGCAGACAGGCGCCAAGGTAATTGCTCCTCAAGAAGTCGAGAAGCTTTCACCTATCGACACGATCGTGACGCAGGATGACGTTGTCGCGCTTGGCCAGCATGAAGCCCGAGTGATCGATGTATCGGGCCATACGAATGGCCATGTCGCTTTCCATTTTCCGGCAGATGGCATCGCATTCGTCGGCGATAGCGTATTCGCGCTCGGCTGCGGCAGGATGTTCGAAGGCGAACCGCAGCAGTTCTGGAAGAGCCTCGATCGCATTCGCCAGTTGCCCGACGAAACCGTGCTCTATTGCGCGCATGAATATACGCAGGCCAATGCCAGATTCGCCCTTCACGCCGATCCCGATAATGAGGCGCTTCAGGCGTACGCGCAGGAAATCGACAATAAGCGCGACCGCGGCCAAGCTACTGTGCCGACAAAACTCGGTCGGGAACTCCAAACAAACCCGTTCCTGCGCGCTGATCAGCCTGAACTTCAATCGCGGTGGGGTGGCGATACACCGGCGGAAACCTTCGCCGCCTTGCGCTCGGCCAAGGACAGTTTCTGAGTAGAACGGCTTGTCCGGGGCAGTACCGAGATGGTGCGCCCTGTACGAACTGGAGGGTGGCGATAGGCTTTCAGGCTAAAACGAAAAAGGGCAGCCCTAGGGCCGCCCTTATCTTTCCCATTCGAAGGAGCCGCTAGATCCCGGCGATCAGATCGTCCGTCAAAGCCTTGTCTGCTTCAGCACTGTGCTTTTGCGCGATCAACTTACGGCTGGCACCGGTTGCTGCAGAAACAGCACGATTGCGGACGTCCTGCACGGCTTCGCGTTCAGCGGCGGCAATCTTGTCTTCCGCCATACGCTTCCGGCGCTCGACCATTTCCTTGCTGTCGGCTTCAGCCTTCTCAAGGATCACATCCGCCTCGGCTTGAGCCTTTACGAGCATGGCCTCAGCGTCCTTTTCCGCGCTGGCGATCTTGTCGGCATATTCCTTGCGCAAAGCTTCCGCTTCGGCTCGCAGAGCCTTGGCTTCTTCCAGCTGTTCCTTGATCGCTGCGATCTTGCTGTCGAGCCCGCCCCCGATGGACTTATGAGCCTTTGCGCCGAAAATGGCGATGAGGAACAACACCAGCATAGAGATCGAAACGACCTGAAACGGGGCAAGGCCCCAGAGTTCAGGCTCAGCATGGGTTCCAGCACCGCCGTGACCAACCTCGGTAAAAACCTCGGGAGCATCGGACGCGAACACTTCGGGTGCTTCGTTCGTGGCAGGGTTAGCCATGAGCCATCTGCTCCTTTACCGCCTTGGTAGCGACAGGCTTGGTCACCTTTACGCCAGCAAGCGTCTTGACGATGTCTTGTGCTGCCTCGACTGCCACAGCCTCTACTTCCGTCAGTGCGGCAGTGCGGGCCTCGGCAATGCGAGCTTCAGCTTCAGCGAGCTTTTTATCGATGCGTGTCTGCGCTGCCTTGAGTTTGGTAGCGGACTTGGCCGCACCCACGTCCTTTGCTTTGGCAACGATAGCCTGCGCAGCTGCACGGTTTTCGTTTTCCTTGACCCGCCAGGCTTCTTCCTGCTCGTCGGCAGCATCTCTCGCTGCCTTTGCAGCGGCGAGGTCCGCAGCAATCTGACCGTCACGCTGAGCAACGGTATCCATCACCTTGGGTACCATACCCTTGCCGATGACGAAGAAGGTGATTCCGAAGAACACGAGCAACCAGAAGACCTGGCTGGACCATGTTTCGGCAAGCTGTGCTATCTGGGGCATTGCAGCTCTCGAAAAGCGGGAAAGAAAAAGCTTGGGGCCGGTCAGGCGAACCCGACCGCCCCCGAAACGTAATTCGTGCTGTTAGGCTACGAAAATCAGGATCATGGCAACGACGAACGCCAGCAGGCCGAGAAGCTCGGCAGCGGCGAAGCCGATGAACAAACGACCCTGCTGACCGTCGGCAGCGCCCGGATTGCGCAGCGCGCCTTCAAGGTACTTAGCGAAGACGTTACCCACGCCCAGCGATGCGAGACCAGCGCCAACAGCAGCGAGACCGGCTCCGAGCAGCTTTGCAGCTTCCATTTCCATGACAAACTCCTTTGGAAAAACTTATGTATTGATGACTTAGTGAAGATTCTCAGCGTCGTTAATGTACAGCGACGTCAGAAGAGCGAAAACGTAGGCCTGGATACCTGCAACGAGCAGTTCGAGCGCGCAGATGCCTATCATCAGCAGAAAAGCCGGAAGCCCCACCACCAATCCGAAGGTTGCGCCTGCATTTGTGCCGTCGATCACGAAGCTCGAAAGCACTTCGAGCAAAACGTGACCAGCCATCATGGCCACGAAGAGACGTAGGCCGAGGCTGAATGGGCGAACCATGAATGAAATGAATTCGATAGGCGCAAGAATAGGGATCATCGGCAGCGGCGTGCCTTCAGGCACGAAGAGCGAGAAAAAGTGCAACCCATGCTTGTAGAAGCCAACCAGCAGAACGATCGAGAAGCTGATGATTGCGAGAACACCAGTCACTGTGAAATGGCTGGTGAATGTAAACGGATGGACACCCACTATTCCGAGGGGCAGCAAGCCAAGCACGTTGGCAAAGAGGATGAACATGAAAAGGCTGAAGACATAAGGCACGTATTTGCGCCCGGCCTTGCCGATGTTCGCTTCGAGCATGTTATCGATGAAGCCGGTGAAGCTTTCCACCATCATCTGCCAGCGGCCCGGAACCAGTTCGCGACGCATACCACCGATCATGAACGCAAACAGCGCCACGGTGGTGATCAGCATCCACATTGCCGAGTTGGTGAAAGCGATATTGTATCCGGCCAGCTCCCAGCCTTCCGAGCCGCCAAGCGGCTGGATGGTGAACTGGTACATCGGATCGACTTTGGCCTGTTCGGCTGCCACGTCTCTCTAGTCCTTAAATCCTGTAACGAAAGCCCCGCCAATCCCAGTGTGGGATTACTTGCCGGGACCCTGGTTTGCCGCGCGGATAACATTTCTGAAGGCGACGATGATCCCGAGGAACAGGCCGACCAACAGACCCCAAGGATTGGTATCGGTGAAATACCCGATGGCATAACCGATAACCGAACCTCCCAGAAGCCCACCGAGCAAATCGGCCAGTACACGGTTGCCGCTACGATAATTCGCATCGGCCCCGGAACCGGTCTTGCGGTTACGCTGTTCTTCGCGCTGCTGGGCGGCACTAAGCCGCTTTTCCAGCGCATCGATCCGCGCATCCTCCTCGATGGATTTCCGTGCGGGTTCGTCGTCGCTCATGCCTTACTCCTTCAAGGGGTTTGCGCGGCACGCGCAGGGACTTGCCCGCCAAGGGCGCCGCCCCCTTAGATGGGGGCTATGACCGAGTCAACACAGGCGGCCCTGCCCGCCCCCTTCCCGTGACAAAAAAGCCTCTGTCCAGCACGCCACTGGAGGAGGCTTTCGGAAATTAAGACAGACACTCAATCAGGGGCAGCGCGAGTCCCGCATCGGAGCAGCGCTGGTTCGCGTCTGCCAGCTACCGTCCGGCGCCTGATATTTTTCGCCGGGCTTGGTTGCGAGAATGGCTTGGCAACCGGCAGTTAACGCATACTCTTCAAGAGTAGCGCTGGTCGCCTTCGCCCGCTCCGAATAAACTGCGCGCCGCTTGATATTAATGTCGTTCACGATCCGACGCAGTTCCGTTGTCTCGCCGCCCACAATTCCAAGATAGCCGTCCATCTTCTCGCCCACCTGGCCAGAAGAACGCGCTGCAGCATAAGCAGGATCACGTTGTGCATAGAGCGGAGCTGCGACACCACCGAGAGCGACAGCGAATGCAGCTGACGAAAGCGCGGCTCTGAAAAATTTCTTGCTCATAATTCTACCTATCAGAAAATATCCGAATTTTCTTCAATCGTATTGCCGGCGTCTTCTGCGAGCCGATAGATCACTTCCTGCCGAATGTTCACGTTAAGCTCTATCACGATCGGTTCAGTAGGCGCCTCTACCGTTACGCAACTCCACAGAGCGAGCGAACCAACGCTTAAGGCCAAGAATTTTCGACCCACGGCTATATTTGTTTCCTGCATGCCGAAACTACTCGCATGCTGGAGTACACCGGTCAATTTCGGTTCACTCATAGGTCTCATTCGCTTTCCTGATCCTGAATGGCAGTATTCTGCGCCGTGATGTCTTCCGAATCGTCTTCTGACCGAGCTTCCTCGCCGGTTATTAATCGACGCAGAAACCGCGTACCGTCGTCGCTTAATAGACCAAGCTCTCTGGGATCACGAACAGACGCCGGATCGTACATCGATTTTAATGAAGTGATCAGCTGATAGAATTGCGCACGAATGTTGATCCGGAACTGGATCGGAAGCTTGGCGAATTGTCTCGTAATGAAGTTGCTCTTCGTTCCCTCCCCCTGCTGCACACCATCAAAACGCACCTGCGTCACGATTTCACCAGTCAGCGGACCGTTCATAACCAATCGCATTTGGGAATAATCGAGGCTACGAAGTGCATCGAAGGCGAAGTTGGCGATAGTCGACAAATCTTCGTATGTCAGATCGCCGACATAAGAGATATTTCCGCCGGGCGGTCGAGAAATCAGCACACCCTCTTCAATCCGGCCATTTCCGTCCTTGTCGAAAATGATGGGTAGCGTACCGTCGAAAATTCCTGTGGCCGAAAGGTTCTCAAGATCCATCTCGGCAACGAACTGGGCTGCGTCGAGACCTACAATCTCGAAAACGTAACTGCGTTCTTCGCTTATCCCCAGGTTGAGATCGACATCACGCAGAATGAGTGTGCCGCCCATGAACGGCCACTGCCCACCCTGAACTGCCAGCAACTCGCCGCGCTCTAGCCTGAACACAACTTCGCCTTCGGTTACCTCGATGCCGGGGTTTACGGAAGCGACGCTGATCTTTTGGTCTGGTGCGGTAGTCAAACCGATGAGATCGGTAAATTCCACCGTCCCGCTTGCTCCTTCTACCGGGCCAAAAGCTGCTGCGAAATCGAGATTGTCGGAAGAGAAGCTACCGGTGCTGGTCACTTTCCCACTGGATGTCCATTCGATGATGCCCCTTCCGTTTATGAGCCCTCGTGCATTGGCGACCACGCCGCGAGCCAGAATGCTAACGTCTTCGGGTTGAAGGTTTTCGTCGAACCGAAGGTCTTCGACATCCAGATTAGCCCGGCCGCTGCCCGTGCCGAGATTATGCCGGACATCAGCTGTCGTTATGATGCGGTCCGATTGCGGATCTCGGAGGTCGGCTGTGGCATCAATTACATTATCGATTAGCGTAAGCGAGGCCCCTCGCGCGATCAACGGCTCGAATCGCTGCGGACTTTCACGGTCGACTAGGTTGAAAGATGCGTCCGAGATTGAAGCCCGTCCCTCGGCATATTTCCATGAGCCGGATGTTTCTTTGAGATTCATCGGCACCGATGCCAAAGCGATCTCGGCACCGGCGAACGTACCTTCGATGTTATCGCCAATGCGAGCTTTAATATCGGACACGAAGAACCGGCTCGCAGTTGCGTCCGGTCCTAGCGTGATTTCAACTTTCTTCGCTTTAAGAACGCCTGGGTAAGCGAAGCCAACAGGCCCACTAGAAAGCCGGAAGGGTGTACTTCCCAGGGAACCATCTAGGTCAAGGGAAGGCGCTCCGGCCGCAAATTTCAGCTCCCCCGCCCTGTACTGCAACATTGGCTTTCCGGTCGGAGGGCAAAGCGTTAGCCCCGGCCCTGCAATATTCAGTTGAGCGAAGCGAAGGCGGCGGAAGGATAAGCTCGTGCATTCCTGCCAGAATGTCAGATTGCCGCCTGACGACCAGTTCCCTTCGACCGGCAGTTGAAGCCGGTCCACAGCTCCGCCCGGCAGTGGACCGGTCGCTTCGATGTTCCCTGAGAAAGCCAGCGCGCCGCGTTGATCCTGATTTATTTGTATGCGCGGAATGGCCAAGCTGGAACCACTAGCATCGTATTTTGCCATGCTGAGCGAGAAAAGAGAATTGCCTGTGCCGGATCGCTCCATCCTTCCCCTGATCCGCGGAATGCCCGGACCACCAGTGGCAATATTTCCTGATAGCTGCCCTGGCGCCTGATCCCGAGCGGAATATTCCGCTCGGGAAAGAGATGCCAAACGCACGCCGCTTCCGCCCCGCAATTCGGCCTGGGGAATTGAAAGGACGAAATCCCTTCCCTCTGATCGGAGACGCAGGGTGGCATTGAGCGAGCTGCCGCGAGTTTGCGCTTGGAGCGCCCCACTAATGCGGCGAACAATGGGTTCAAGAAAAGTGCCACCTCCCGCATTAGCGAGCTCTGTAACGGAGCTACGAAGTGTTCTTCCCAATCGCAGGCCGTTGCCTTCTACATCCGCCTCGACATCTAATGTCCCGAAGTTGTCGCGAGCTAGAACTCTCCCTTTCGCCGTCAGAATGGCTGACAGGGCCTGAGGAGTTTCGACCCCGCGCAAAGCGAAGGCATAGCGCGCGGTCGCATTCTTGCCTCTTATTTGCGCACGCACTGTTCCCGATATGGATTGCGCGGAATTGAGGCCCGATCTCGCGCGATCAAGGGCCATCCGGGCTTCTAGCGAAGGGTCGGACAATCGTTCATCGGTCGACACGTTGAGCTCGGCGTTCAGATTTTCTGCCTCGCCCCCTGATTCGGAACAGACGACATGAGTCCCGCGCATCGGGCCGCGGAAAGCCGGCTTTTTGGATGACGTCGTGAGCTGTCCGTACACTGTCGCATCGGCTATACGGCACCCGGCGATCAAAAGGTCAGGTGCGGTGGCAGCCAACATGCCGGAAAAGCCATTCGCAATATTGCCTTCCCCCGTCAATTTTAGGCCCACTGGCCCGTAACCCGATTCGATAAGTCCGCGCCCATCACGGATTGCAATGTTGGCGTCAGGAAGGCCTGACTGAGTATCCTTGTTCCCAAACAGCACATTGTCGAGCGCTCCGAAACTCAGCGTTCCGTCGGTGAAGCGACCATATAAACGGGGTTCTACGAGAGTGATCTGATCAACTTCCGGAAGGCCCAGGCGATGGCGCAACCGTACGATAACGCGCCTAGCGGTGAGATCCGGCGCACTGGCGTCACCTATCACCAGATCGGAAATAATCTGGGTCTGTCCACCAACTCGCTCGATCTCGTAGGTTGCCGGAAGGCCATTGGCTTCCAACTGCTCGGCGATAAGGTTGTCGGCGATTGCTATGCGGTTCGACCATGCGAGCACTGCCATGACGATGAGCGCCAGAACGACAAGCGCAGGCACGACCCACCGCTTTTTGCGCCAGCGTGGCCTCTCATTCACAAGTTGACCCTCGGAACCATCCATTGAATCCCGCACTTGCGCGTAATGACCCTCAGAGGCAATGCAAGATGTTCAATCGACTTGTGGAGGGAAGAGTTTGTCCGAGGCCGTGAAGAGTTCGGCAAGTCATTCCGGAACCGGGCATAGAATGCGTTTACGGCAACGTCTTCTGAATGGCGGGCCGGAATCGCTGGCCGACTACGAGTTACTCGAATTTCTGCTATTTGCAGCGATCCGCCAAGGAGACACTAAACCTCTTGCGAAAAGACTGATCACGCAGTTCGGTTCTTTTTCCGGAGTATTGAGTGCTGCTCCAGCAAGTCTTGCACAGGTTAAAGGTATGGGAGAATCGAGCGCAGCATCGCTTTATGCCGTTTCACTCGCTGCAAGAAGAATGGCCCGGGGCGCTGTGCAGCAGCGGCCTGTATTGGGTAGCTGGCAGGCCCTGCTCGACTATCTTGCCATCGACATGGGCGAACTGAAGCACGAGCGGGTAAGAGTGCTTTACCTAGACACGCGCAACCGTCTCATTGATGACCATCTTGCTGCGGAAGGTTCAATCGACGAAGCCGCAATTCATCCACGCGAAGTGATCCGCCGCGCATTCGACGTTGGCGCCAGCGCGCTCATACTTGTCCATAACCATCCAAGCGGCGATCCCGAACCTAGCCGAGCCGACATCCAAATTACCAATAAGATCGCAGAAGCCGGTAGACTGCTGAGCATCACGGTCCACGATCATGTCATTGTTGGCCGCGGCACCCATGTCTCGTTGAGAGCCAAAGGCCTGCTGGCCTAAAAATACGACCCATGCCTTTAAATAGACGAGCTAGCCTTGTCACCGAGCGTTCGCCTCTCTAGCGGGTCGCGGCAGATCCTCGCCAAATTCGGAGTCCAAGATGGTCCCCCGCTACGCCCGCCCCGCCATGACAGCCATTTGGGAGCCGGAGGCGAAATATCGCATCTGGTTCGAAATCGAGGCGTACGCCACCGAGAAGCTCGGCGAACTGGGTGTGGTCCCCAAGACTGCGGCAAAAGCACTTTGGGACTGGTGGGCGACAGATCCGAAGATCGATGTCGAAGCAATCGACGCCATCGAAGCGGTGACCAAACACGACGTAATCGCATTTCTCACATGGGTCGCGGAAAACGTGGGCGACGAAGCACGCTTCATGCACCAGGGCATGACGAGCTCCGATGTTCTCGACACCACGCTTGCTGTCCAGCTAGCCCGCTCGACCGATCTTTTGCTCGAAGACATCGGGCAACTTCTCGCCGCGATCGAGCGTCGGGCTCAAGAACACAAATATACGCCGACTATTGGTCGCAGCCACGGCATTCATGCCGAGCCCGTAACCTTCGGGCTCAAGCTGGCTCAGGCATATGCGGAGTTCGATCGCTGCAAGACCCGCCTTCTTGCCGCGAGGGAAGAAATTGCGACCTGTGCGATCTCGGGTGCAGTGGGGACTTTCGCAAATATCGATCCCAGCGTGGAGGAGTATGTTGCCGAAAAACTGGGCCTCAAACCCGAGCCGGTTTCCACTCAAGTCATCCCGCGTGACCGCCACGCGATGTACTTCGCGACGCTTGCTGTCATTGCCGGAAGCATTGAGCGCCTAGCGGTCGAAGTGCGGCACCTTCAGCGCACTGAAGTTCTCGAAGCAGAGGAGTTCTTTTCGAAAGGGCAGAAAGGCTCGAGTGCAATGCCCCATAAGCGCAACCCGATCCTTACGGAAAACCTTACGGGGCAGGCACGGATGATCCGCGCCTATGCTCTACCGGCGTTGGAAAACGTCGCACTTTGGCATGAACGTGACATCTCGCATTCTTCCGTCGAGCGCTTCATCGGGCCAGATGCGACCATTACACTGGATTTCGCCCTCGCAAGGTTGACCGGCGTGGTGGACAAGCTCTTGGTTTATCCAGACCGGATGCAGGCCAACATGGATCGTATGGGTGGTCTGATCCATTCTCAACGTGTCCTGCTGGCGCTGACGCAGAATGGTGTAAGCCGCGAAGATGCATATCGCCTCGTTCAGCGCAATGCGATGAAGGTTTGGGAATCCGACGGCAAGCTGATGCTTCTCGATCTACTTAAGGCGGACGAGGAAGTGACTGCCGCTTTGACCCACGAACAGCTCGAAGAGCGGTTCGATCTCGACTATCACTTCAAGCAGGTCGACACGATTTTCGACCGCGTGTTCAGCTAGACGCTGCAGAATTCCGCGACTAGCATCACTGGCAATTAATTTCGGGGAGACACGCCGTCATGCAATTTGTGCGCACGATACTCTGGGTCCTGCTTCTCGTGGGGATTCTGGCATTTTCATTCGGCAACTGGGACAAGCAGATCGACGTCCGCATATGGCCGGGCATCGTCTGGGATACCCGGGTACCTGCCTTGGTGATCGTCTCTTTCCTTTTCGGTCTCATTCCGATGTGGCTATACCACCGCGGGGTCCACTGGCGACAGTCGCGCCGGATTTCCGCCTTGGAAACGGCGACTTCAAAAATGGTGGCGCCGAAAACAGATACTAAACCGGTAGCGCCGGTCCGGCCTGAGACCCAGGCGCGAGATATCCCCCCCGAGCCTGCCAACCCCGTTGATCCCGAGCCTTCCGGAAGATTATGAGCAACCCGATCTATCTTGCTCTCGACATGCCGCGTCTACACGATGCGGTATCACTTGCCGAGAAAACCAAAGCGCATATCGGCGGCGTGAAGCTCGGGCTGGAATTCTTCAATGCCCATGGCGCCCACGGCGTTCATATGCTTACCCAACTCGGGCTCCCGATCTTTCTCGATCTCAAATTACATGACATCCCGAACACCGTCGCAGGAGCAATGCAGGCGATCCATGTTCTGGAACCGGCGATCGTTACCGTGCATGCCTGTGGCGGGGTAGCCATGATGGAAGATGCCAAGGCCGCTGCCGGCGAGAACACGAAGGTTGTCGGCGTCACGATGCTTACGAGCCTCGATGAACCAGATCTACGAGCGATGGGCGTTCCCGGCACACCCTATGATTACGTCATGCGGTTGAGCGAAGCTGCCCATCGCGCAGGCTTGGACGGCGTCGTCTGTTCGGGGCACGAAATCAAAGCCGTTCACGAACAGTGGAAGGACGGCTTCTTCGTCGTTCCTGGACTGCGCCCCGAGGGAAGCGTTGTTGGGGATCAAAAGCGTGTCGTAACGCCGCGTCAGGCTCGTGACGATGGCGCTAGCGTCCTTGTAATTGGGCGCCCGATCAGCAGGGCCGACGATCCGACCGAAGCCGCGCGCGCTATAGAGGCGACCCTCTGAAGGGTCAGCCCATGCAAACGGCCATAAAGATCTGCGGCATTTCAAGCGTGGAAGCGCTCGACGCTTGTATAGACGCTCGAGCCGACTTCTTCGGAATGGTGTTTTTTCCTCTCTCCCCGCGCCATGTCGATTCCCATGCTGCGAGCTCGCTGGCAATGCGGGCTGGTTCCCGGATTGGTCGAGTAGGTTTATTTGTTGATGCCGATGATGGAGCGATTGGCGACGCTGTAAAGGCGGGACGATTGGATGCGATACAGCTTCACGGCTCGGAAAGCCCCGCTCGCTCTGCTCAGATCAAGTCCCGCTTTAACTTGCCAGTCTGGAAGGCGATTGCGGTGTCTACGTCAAGTGATGTGGCACAAGCCGACAATTACCATGACGCAGTCGACCTGATCCTTTTCGACGCGAAAACACCGAAAGACGCTGCGCTTCCAGGAGGGATGGGCCTCAAGTTCGACTGGTCATTGCTTGAAAGCTGGCGTGGCAGGCCCGGTTGGGGCCTCGCTGGTGGACTAACTCCTAGGAATGTCGCCCAGGCGCTTTCAGAAACCCGCGCTCCTTTGGTCGACACTTCGAGTGGCGTGGAGACCAGCCTCGGTTTGAAGGACCCCGCCCGTATCGCTGCATTCTGTGCAGCTGCCCGGAAAGCTTGACGCGCAGGGATTTCCTGCTATTCGCGCGCCTTCGCTGATTGGCCCCGCACCCCGGTGAAGCGGTGGCCGCGTCGCATTCTTTAGGAATGCGACGGTGCGATGCCGGGTTGGATGGCCGCCGATGGGGTGGCTCAGCAAATTGAAGGAAAGACTTATGTCGAAGCGCAAGAGCGCCAAGTACAAACTCGACCGCCGGATGGGCGAAAACATCTGGGGTCGTCCGAATTCACCGGTCAACAAGCGTTCGTATGGTCCCGGCCAGCACGGCCAGCGCCGCAAGGGTAAGATGTCCGACTTCGGCCTGCAGCTTCGCGCCAAGCAGAAGCTCAAGGGCTACTACGGCGATGTGACCGAGAAGCAGTTCAAGCGTACCTACAAGGAAGCGTCGGCCATGAAGGGCGACACCGGTCAGAACCTGATCGGCCTTCTCGAACAGCGTCTCGACATGGTTGTCTATCGCGCCAAGTTCGCACCGACCATCTTCGCCGCCCGCCAGATCGTGAGCCACGGCCACATCTACCTCAACGGTGTGAAGACCAACATCGCCTCGGCCCGCGTCAAGGTCGGCGACGTCGTCAGCCTCGGCAGCAAGGCCAAGGACATGGCTCTCGTCATTGAAGCGCAGAGCCTGCCCGAGCGTGAAATTCCCGATTACGTCGCGCCCGACGGCACCGATAAGGTTACCTTTACTCGCGTTCCGAAGCTCGACGAAGTGCCCTACCCGGTCACGATGGAGCCGAACCTCGTGGTCGAGTTCTATTCGCGCTAAAATTCTCGAAATTCAGACAGCAAAGGGCGGTCCTTCAGGGCCGCCCATTTCTTATGCGTATGGCTTAACGGTTCGTCGTATTTTCAGATACTTGGCGGAAACCGCATGGACAAAGCAGCGTTCAAATTACGCTATGACACAGTATCGGTTCGTTACCCGTTCCCGCACCGGCAAATGGTACCCTTCTCTCGCTGACGCGCAACGTCAGGCCAATCGTATTGGTGCAGGTTTTACCGACGCGTTGGGGCAGTTCATTGCCTACCGTGGAACCATCCTCGAAATGCGGGAAAAGAGGTCCAATTGACGCCTAACGGCGGTGAGATCGTTTTAGCGCATAAAAGATCATGATCGCGATGAGAACGGTAATGGCGGCACCCCAGAACCAATAGGGGAGCAGCAGGGCTTGCTCGATTTGGGCAGTGTCCGAAAGTTGCTGACGTCCCCCGAGATTTCCGCCTTCGCTGAACATGTAGCCAAAGTCGCGATAGATAGAAATGCATCCCTGAACTCCGAGGAACTGCACTGCTAGGCGTCGATGAGCTACCCGGCTTTTCATTGCGATGATCAGAAGCGTTGTGCCGATTGCAGGTAAGATGATCCATCCTGTAGTCGAACGCACCCAGATGAATGTCGATAGAAGCAAGGCTGCGCCGAGAACCACCAGCGCGATCTTCGTGGCGCGTTGGGTGCGGGACGAAAGAATGAGCAGACAACCGGCCACCGTTGGCCCAAGCAGACCCGCGGCTGCGATACCTGCCTGGGCAAGTCGGGATGGCTGCTCCGAATAATACAGCGCGTAACCGGATCCGTTAGAGAAAATCACCAATCGCTCGAAATGGCTACCAAACGCCATCGCAGCCAGGCCGTGACCCATTTCGTGAAACCAGGTGGCGAGAATACTGAACGGATAGAGAAGATATCCGCCGTAGGGAGAATGCCAGAGAAGGATCGAGATGACCCCGATCATGACGAGCAGCGTAATTTCGCGACGTCCAGCCTCAGTCTTAAAGAATGAGGAACGGCTGCTCATGGTTCGATTTCCTTTCCGTCCCACGCGAAGCATCGCCCGCTATCTCGCTGATCGAGCCCTTCCAAGACATTGAGCAGATAGTGAGCGGCCCGATCGCGATTGAACAGCTTGCCCTCTGGCACTCCTCGTTGGAAAGGCTGGCTCAGTCCGGTGTCGACAGTTCCCGGATGCAAGCCGACACAAAAAGCTTCCGGTCTCTTGCGCGCCAATTCGACAGACAATGTGCGAATTAGCATATTCAGAGCGGCCTTACTGGCACGGTAGGAATACCACCCGCCCAACCGATTATCAGAAATGCTTCCCACCCTCGCCGATAAGGCCGCGAAACCCGCCTTTCCGCTTTCGTCGAGCAAAGGCAGAAAGTGCTTAGCGATCAGAGTCGGGCCAATGGCGTTAACGGCAAAACTGCGGGACATTTCTTCGGCGGAGAGGTGGCGCCAATCCTTTTCGGGACCTTCCCCTCCCTCATGCAAGTATCCGGTTGCCACGATTACAAGATCAAGCGGCCCGTCGCGTGCAGTGAGCTTTGCTGCAGCAGCGATGCTGCTTTCGTCGGTGAGATCCAGCTGACTTTCGCCAGTAAGGCTTCGGGCAAAACGGCTGACAATCGAGCCACGAGACTCCAGCTCATTCGCGAGCTTCGCGCCAATACCGCCGGAAGCCCCTATAACCGCCGCACGGCGCCAGCTCACTTAGCCGAGTTTCCCAAGTAATCGCTCCGAAAATCACGGGCAAATTTGGCGAAGCGCCCTTCACCGATGGCATCACGCATCGATTGCATCAATTGCTGATAGAACGCGATGTTATGCTCCGTCATTAGCATAGCGCCCAATATCTCTTGTGATTTGACGAGATGGTGCAGATAGGCCCGGGTGTACGTCGAACACGTGTCGCAACCGCACCGTTCGTCGAGCGGCCCCTGATCCTCCGCAAAGCGCGCGTTCCGCAAGTTTAGAGGGCCATTCCAGGTAAAGGCCTGACCGTTTCGTCCGGATCGGCTGGGCAGAACGCAATCGAACATATCAACTCCGCGCTCGACCGCGCCGACCAGATCGTCGGGCTTGCCAACCCCCATGAGATAACGCGGGCGGTCCTCCGGGAGCTGGCCAGGTGCGAAATCAAGCGTAGCGAACATTGCCTCCTGGCCTTCGCCGACAGCCAAGCCGCCAATGGCATACCCATCGAAACCGATGTCGCTCAGCTTTTCGGCGCTGATCTTCCTGAGCTCCTCGTCCAATGCGCCCTGCTGAATTCCGAACAGCGCGGAACTTTCGGCATGCTCTCCCCCGCTGTCGAAACCTTCACGGCTACGTTTGGCCCAGCGCATACTCATTTCCATGCTCGCCGCGATTTCGTCTCGAGGTCTGTCTGCGCGAGGACACTCGTCAAATGCCATGACGATGTCACTGCCGAGCAGGCGCTGGATTTCCATGCTCCGCTCGGGCGTCAGCATGTGTTTCGAGCCATCGATATGGCTGCGAAACTCCACACCCTTTTCCGTAAGTTTCCTGAGATCGGACAGACTCATGACCTGATAGCCACCACTGTCTGTGAGTATCGGCCTTGGCCAGTTCATGAATTTATGCAGGCCACCCAACCGTGCGACCCGTTCCGCCCCCGGCCTCAGCATGAGATGATAGGTATTACCCAGTATGATGTCCGCGCCGGTCTTGCGAACTGTCTCGGGCTTCAATGCTTTAACGGTAGCGGCAGTACCTACCGGCATAAACGCTGGAGTACGGATGTCACCGCGCATCATGCGGATCGTGCCTGCACGCGCCGCGCCATCCTGCGCATGAATATCGAATTTGAAACGTTGCATAATTAAAAGCCGTAAACGACCGTGAACCGGGTCGAGGTGTCGGTAGACACAGAATTCGCGGGCGGATTGCTGTTATAGTCCAGCGCGTAGGAAAGCCGGGACCGCAGGTGCTTTGTGATGCGATAGTCCAGCCCACTAACCAGATTCACACTGGTGTTGTTACCGTCCACGAGGACCTGAACTTCGCCCCCTCCTTCGGCAACCGCATTGGCATCCTGCGTAAAAGTCAGGCCATCCACAATTTGCCAGTCGAAATCGGCTCCAAACAACCCTGCGATCCTGCTCGCACTGCCGCCATCGGTAAAATCGGTAAGCCGCCAGGCCGGGCCAGCCTTTACCGAAAGTTTCAGGCCCTCCTGATCCAGCAGCTTATAGCCTAGCCCCCCCGATACTGCGTAGCGACCATCAAAGCCCTGAAGCTGGTCACCTTCGTACTGAGCCAGACCGTAGATAAACATATCATCGCTAAACTGCCAGCGTGGCTCGTAAGCGGCCAAGTATTGCTCTCGGCTGGTCCTGCCATTCTGGCGCTGGTAGTCAGCCCGTGCACGAAGGAGGTGGCTCCACTCGAGACCTTTGCGTTCAAGCTTGAGCGATGCTGCGATACCGATACTGTCGGTATTTCCAGTAGAATGAAATCCGCCGAATTCGCCCTCGCCACTCCAGCGATCAAAGATACCTGCCTGACGAATAGCCTGTTCCTTCGCCGCCTGAGCTTCCGCCTGCTTCTTTGCTTGCGAAGCTGCCCACTCAGACTGAATCGAGTCGATCGTCTCGCCATCCTCTGGATTGGTGCTGCGAGCCAGTTCCAAGACCGTCGACACCTTTTCAGCGTCTCCGGTCGCAATTGCCGCCTCGATCATCGCTCGCACGCCCTCGGGCAATTCAGCCACAGCGGGACTTGATATGAAAACAAGCGCGAAAGGGAAAGCAAGATAACTGGCACGAAGCATGGGGAAACGGTTAGCGCCTGAATAAAAGGATCGCCAGCCCTCACGAAAAAGGGCGGGCCTCGCTAAAGGCCCGCCCCGATTGTTAGAGTGCGCTATCAGAAGTTGAAAGCAACACCGGTGGTCGCACGCACAGTGTCGAACGCGATGGTATCCAGGTTCACGCGAAGCGCAGCGCCGCCGATCGGGAATTCTGCACCAAGTCCAACTAGGTAGTCGCCGCCGGTATCATCGATGTCGAGATCGTCGATGATGTCTTCATCGACGCCGGTCAGTTCAGCCACGTCGAGATCGACCCACTGGTAACCACCACGTACGTAATACTTAGCTCCGCCCGCATCGCGGAAACCGAGACGTGCAGATGCACCGTATTCGCTGTCGATGGCGCTAAATCCGAAGTGGTAGTTTCCTTCCACGCCAACAAAAACATTCGACGCCGCGGCGAAATCTGCACCGGCGAAAATGCCGAGAATGGCGCTGGAATCTTCAACATCGATGTCGAAATCATCGTCTACATCATCTGCGCCGAGATCATGGTAGCCACCCGACACGCCGACGAAGGGTTCCGCCTGCTGCGCCTGAGCAGCGGAAGGGAGAGCGACGGCAGCAACGGCCATTCCTGCGAAGAGAGCAATCTTTTTCATTTTTTCTATCCTGATAATCGTGTTCGGCAATCCGAACGCGCCGCAAATAGGAATCGAGGCACGCCCTCTACAAGATTAAAAAATCATTTTTGCCACAGTGTTGCAAATTGACGACATCCACCGATGACTGGAATGACCTCCATTCGCTTTAAGGGATGAATAGTGCCTGACAGCTATGGTTGGGAGTTCAGGCTCTAAGCCGCCAACCCGTCTTGAATATGTAGGCAATTACCGCAGTACATGCGGCAAGGAAGCCAAGGGTAATACCGAAACTCACCCAGATGTTCACATCGCTGCTGCCGTAAAAAGTCCAGCGTAATCCGCTCACAAGATACACGATCGGGTTGGCCAGTGCGATCGTGTCCCACGGCTTGGGCAACATGTCGATGGAATAGAAGGTACCACCCAAGAACGTTAGTGGAGTGAGGAAAAGCAGGGGAATTATGCCGAGCTTTTCAAAGCTGTCCGCCCAAATGCCGAGGATGAAGCCGAAAAGGCTGAACGCGGCGGCAACCAGCATAATGTAGAAGATCGCTAAAACCGGATAGGCAATCGAGTAATCCACGAAAAGACGCGCAGTAAGTAGAATGATTGTCGCTAGAATCAGGCTTTTTGTCATGGCTGCACCCACGAAGCCTATGAGCGTCTCGGCCACGCCGACAGGCGCGCTGAGAAGCTCGTAAATGGTGCCCGTGAATCTGGGCATATAGATACCGAAGCTCGAATTGCTGGTGGTTTCTCCCAGCAGAGTAAGCATCAACAAACCCGGAATAATGAACGCCCCATAATCGACACCGTCAAGGTCGGGCATTTGCCCCCCGATCGCCGCGCCGAAGACGACAAAATACAGTGAAGTTGTCAGCACCGGGGCAAGCACCGACTGGAAGGCCGTGCGCAGAAAGCGCATAAGCTCACGGGTGTAGATCGACCAGGTCGAGCGCCAGGAAATCATGCTGCTTCCTCCTCGCCCAGAAGCGACACGAAGATATCCTCAAGACTGCTCTCGCGCACTTCGATGCCGGTATAATCGATACCTGCTGCCAACAGGGCTTTCGTAATCTCGGCAACTTCACCCTTGCCACGCCCGGTTCCGTCACCACCGCGATAACAGAGTGAAGTCCCTCTCTTTTCAATTTCTACAGGGTACCGGGCGACTGATGATGGTAGGTCCGTAATGGGCTGCGCCAGAGTTATGTGTGCCTCGGTTCTTCCGAGCCGGGCCATCATCGCCTCCTTCTCGTCCACCATGATGAGCTGGCCCTTGCGGATGATGCCCACCCGATCTGCCATTTCCTCGGCTTCTTCGATGTAATGGGTGGTGAGAATCACGGTAACGCCGCGCTCCCGCATCTCGTCGATGATAGACCACATCCCCTTGCGCAATTCGACATCTACGCCTGCAGTTGGCTCATCCAGAAACAGCAGATCTGGTTCGTGAGCCAAGGCCTTGGCTATGAGTACGCGGCGCTTCATTCCTCCCGAAAGGGCCATGATCCGCGTATCGCGCTTGTCCCAGAGGCTGAGACTGCGCAGGATTTCCTCAATCCGTGCGGGGTCCGACGGAAGCCCGAACAGTCCGCGAGAGTAAGCGACTGCACGCTCTACGGGCTCGAACATGTCCGTGGCTAATTCTTGGGGAACGAGGCCAATGCGTGCCCGTGCCTTGCGCCAGTCATTGGACAAATCATGACCGAACGCGCGCATGGTACCGCCGGTAGGCCGCACCAAGCCGCAGATCGCACCAATAAGAGTAGTTTTCCCGGCGCCATTCGGTCCCAGCAAGGCGAATATCTCGCCCTTGCGAATAGTCAGGCTTACGTTGTCGAGCGCCTTGAGTCCGCTGGGATAGACCTTGGTGAGGCCGTCGAGCTCGAGGATCGGTTCGTTCATTCGCGCGATCTAGGGAAGTAAAAGAGAAGAGTCACCATAGGAATAGAATCGGTATTCTTCACCTATGGCGTGAGCATAGGCCGATTGCATTGTCTCGGTGCCCATGAGCGCGCTGACCAACATGAAAAGCGTAGATTTGGGTAAATGAAAGTTGGTCATCAGACCGTCGATCGCGCGGAATTCGTACCCGGGGGTAATGAAAATATCGGTATCGCCTGCAAAAGGACGGATCACGCCATCTTCACCCGTCGCGCTTTCCAGTAACCGAAGGCTTGTCGTCCCAACCGCGATGATGCGTCCGCCCTTAGCCTTGGCGGCATTGAGGCGGTCAGCTGTCTCGAGTTCGATCCTGCCCCATTCAGAATGCATCTGATGATCGTCTGTATCTTCTGCTTTAACGGGAAGAAACGTGCCTGCGCCGACATGAAGAGTGAGCGTTTCCGTCACAATGCCCCGTTCGGCGAGACCAGCCATGAGTCGATCCGTAAAATGCAACGCGGCAGTCGGAGCGGCTACAGCACCGTCTTCTTTCGCAAACAGCGTTTGGTAATCTTGGCGGTCCTGCGCATCGGTAGGGCGTTTGCCTGCAATATAGGGCGGCAATGGCATGGTACCCGCACGTTCGAGCAGGACCTCGACCGGTTCTTCCCCTTTGAATGCAAGGACGAAACTGCCATCCGGCAGCCGTTCTTCCGCGACGGCGGTAACTCCCCCACCGAATTCGGCCAAGTCTCCGGGCCGCAAACGCTTCGCATTGCGAACGAATGCCTGCCAACGCCGCAGGTCGATACGCTTGTGCAGCGTTGCACCTATCTTCGCCTCTCCGCGCCGTCCCTCGAGCTGCGCAGGAATTACCCGCGTGTCGTTGAAAACCAGCACATCGCCCGGTTCCAGAAGGTCGGGCAAATCCCGCACATGCCGGTCAGTGAGGGACTCATCCTTACCCACCACCAGCATCCGCGCCGCATCACGCGGCCGCGCAGGACGAAGCGCAATACGTTCGTTGGGTAGATCGAAATCGAAGAGGTCAACGCGCATGCCAGCGCCATTAGACGCTGGCAGCGCAGTAGGAAACTCAGTTTTCGATCGGCGCGTTCAGATCATCTGCCGTTACCGGCGCGTCGGACATGATCGCAGGTGCTGCTGCGGGTTTGGCCTTGTCTTCCGACGCCAGCGAAGCCTGCAAAACTAGCGTGGGGTTCGCCGGCGGTTCGCCGCGGTTAATCGCGTCAACGGCTTCCATATTGGAAATCACCCGGCCGAAGTTGGTGTATTTTTTGTCGAGGCTGAACCGCGGATAGAACACGAGGAAAAACTGGCTATTAGCGCTGTCTTCGCTCGCAGCGCGCGCCATGGATACAGTTCCTCGAACGTGCGGCATCGGATTGAATTCTTCTTCCAGGTCCGGAAGCTCGCTTCCGCCCTGCCCCGTTCCGGTCGGATCGCCCGTCTGCGCCATGAAACCATCGATCACACGATGGAAGATCACCCCATCGTAGAAGCCTTCGCGAGCCAGGGTCTTGATCCGCTCTACATGGTTGGGGGCCCAGCTCGGCATCAGCCGAACAGCCACACGCTCCCCATTGGACAGGTCCAGGAACAGAATGTTCTCCAGATCTTCGTTGAGATTGTAATTGATCGGATCGTAGACCTTGCGCGCGGGCGTAGCGGTCTCTGCTTCCTGAGCGGTAGCAGCAACCGGGGCGATTACCGCAAGTGCGGCGGCGGCAAGGGCAAGCGAAGACTTGAGCATCATATTTCCGTCGAATTGTCCTGTGTGGATGTCGCCCTAGCGATGCGGCGCTGTCCGTTCAATGAATGGTTTGGCCCGGGGGTCAGTAGTCCCCCAACTGACCTTTTTCCTGCACGCGCGCGATGACATCGTCACATACATCATTACTAACAAAGGGAGTAATATCACCGCCGAACAACGCGATTTCCTTTACCAGCCGAGATGCGATGGGCTGTAGTGACACATCCGCCATCAGGAATACCGTTTCGATATCGTCATCGATTTGCTGGTTCATCCCGGCCATCTGATATTCGTATTCGAAATCTGCGACAGCGCGCAGGCCTCGGATGAGCACCGAAGCCCCCATTTTCTGGGCGAACTTCACCAAAAGCGCGTTGAAACCAACCACCTCGACATTTTCGAGGCCCATAGTCTTTATTTCACGCTCGACCATGTCGAACCGCTCTTCGGTAGAAAACATCGGGTCTTTGGACGGGTTCGTCGTCACCCCGATAATCAGTTTGTCGACCAACTTGCTACCGCGCCGGATGATGTCCGCGTGGCCCAAGGTGATCGGGTCGAAAGTGCCCGGATAGATACCAATCCGTTCAGCCATCAGTGATCTCTCTTCACAACGAAATGTGCCAGATCGACAAGTACTTTGGCGTCTTCACCATATCCGGCGAGATGATCGCCAGCCTGATCCACAAGCATCTCGGCCTGTGCGCGGGCCTTGTCGCGGCCCATCAGAGTAACGAAGGTCTGCTTGCCCTGCTCTTCATCTTTTCGCAGTGCCTTGCCAGCCTTGGTCTCATCACCCTCCACGTCCAGCAGATCGTCTGCTATCTGGAACGCAAGGCCGATATCGCGCGCATAAGCGCGCAAATGGGTCCGTCCTTCCGGGGGAACCTTGCCGAGGATAGCACCCATCTCCACGCTTGCTGCCAAAAGGGCACCGGTTTTCAATTGCTGGAGACGGGTTACCTGCCGCAAATCATATTCTTCTTCGTCGGAAACGATGTCCATCATCTGCCCGCCAGCCATTCCCGCATGCCCGCTTGCGCGTGCCAGTGTCGCGACAAGTTCGGACCGCACGAATGGATCGCTGCTGGTGCCCGGCATAGTGAGAATATCGAAAGCCAGCGCATGAAGGCAATCACCAGCCAGAACTGCCGTCGCCTCGTCGTAAACTTTGTGTAAGGTGGGTTTTCCGTGTCGCAGATCGTCATCGTCCATACATGGCAGGTCGTCATGTATCAGCGAATAGGAATGGATCGCCTCCACAGCGCAGCCAGCAGCAACGGCTTCGTCACGGTCCACCCCGAAGAGCTTTGCGGTCGCGCAAACCAGCAAGGGGCGTACGCGCTTGCCACCACCGATTGCCGCATAGCGCATCGCTTCGACCAGCCGAGCACGAGTGTCTTCCGGAACCGGCAGGAAAGCGTCGAAAGCGGCATCAACCTCTTGTTGAACCTGTTNGAGAGCTTCTGCGAGGCGGTCGGGCATGGCAGTTACGGCATGCATGCTTCAGCTATCCGCATCGAAGGGAGCCGTGCCGGAAGGGCGCCCTTCGCTGTGGGTGACAATCTTGTCTATCTTTGCCTGCGCATCGTCGAGCCGCTTTTGGCATGCTTTGCGCAATTCTTCTCCGCGTTCGTAAAGCGCAATGCTCTCATCGAGCGGCACTTCGCCGCTTTCGAGGCGGCGAACGGTAATCTCCAGCGAGCGCAGAGCTTCCTCGAAGCTCATCTCGCCAATCGGTTTGTCTTGGCCCTCTGTCATCGTGGCGGAGCATTGACGGGGCGCGGACCTCCGGTCAAGAAGGCGCTGGAACGGGGGAGCGGATATGACGTGGATTGTCGCCTTCATTGCCGCTGCCGTAACATTTGGTGGGCTCGACGCTTTGTGGCTCCGCTGGGCGGGATCCAATTTCTATCACCCGCGGATCGGCGAAATACTGGCGCGTAGTTTTCGCTTCGGACCCGCCCTCATATTCTACGCGGCTTATGTCTTTGCCATCCTCTGGTTCGCAGTGCGTCCGGGTCTGTCCGACGGATTGGGCGCTGCAGCCTTGAACGGGGCGTTGCTCGGCTCGATCTGCTACGCTACTTACGACCTTACGAACCACGCTACCCTCAAGCGCTGGTCGACCGTTGTCACCATAACGGATATCTGCTGGGGCGCTGCTGCAACCACCGTAGCTGCAAGCGTAGCCACCATTGTTGCCGAGAAACTCGTCTAAAGGTCAAGCAAGCCATGTTCATCGGCCATTTTGCGCCAGCCTTCGCAGCGAGAGCCATTACCGGTGAGGCACCAAAACTGGGCACACTGTTCATTGCCGCACAATTGGTGGACTGGATCTTTTTTCTGCTCGTCCTCGGTGAGATTGAACACATGCGACCGGCTCCGGGCATCACCGCGATCAGCCCTATTGATTTCTACGACTATCCATATACCCACAGCCTTGCGGGGACGGCGATAATCGGAGTTATTTTTGGACTTGTCGTGGCGGTGACGATGCGCAATTCGGTCGCGGCCGTATGGGGTTCACTGGTAGTCTGCTCGCACTGGGTCCTCGATTGGGTCAGTCACCGGTCGGATCTTACCCTGGCAGGGGGCGAAACGACTTTCGGTCTTGGGCTGTGGAATTTCCCTTTGGCAGCCATGGTGTTGGAAGTTGCGTTCTTGGGGTTGGCCTTCTGGTGGTATCTGGCTCGCACCAGAGGCCCGGTTGTCCCGCCTCTTATTCTCCTTGGCGCGCTACTCGCCTTGCAGGCAGCAAATTGGTTAGGGCCGCAACCAACCGATTTAAGTATTCCATTTATAGCTCCGGCCCTGCTGGCCTTTGCTGTTCTGACAGCCCTCGCTTATTGGGTTGGTAAGACACGGTGGCATCGCGCCGAAGTAGGGCTCGGCGTGGCCAGTCCTCCTCCCTAATAAACTACCATATCGCAGCCGCCATATTGCGCCTGCGCGTGTGGCACCGTAAGGGCGCGGGCCATGAGCGAAATCACCCCCGACCTCGTCGCCCAGCACGGCCTTTCCGAAGAAGAATATCAGCGCGTCCTCAACGCGCTCGGCCGCGAGCCCAATCTTGTGGAACTCGGCATCTTCTCGGTGATGTGGAGCGAACATTGTTCCTACAAGTCGAGCCGCCTCCATCTCAAGAAGCTACCGACAGAGGCGCCTTGGGTGATTTGCGGCCCCGGCGAGAACGCCGGCGTAATCGACATCGGTGACGGTCAGGCGGCGATCTTCAAGATGGAGAGCCATAACCACCCCAGCTATATCGAACCTTATCAGGGCGCGGCGACCGGCGTGGGCGGAATCCTCCGCGACGTTTTCACGATGGGCGCACGACCCGTAGCGAATGCCAATGCGCTGCGCTTTGGGCGGCCGGATCACCCGAAGATGAAGCACCTCGTGCAGGGCGTGGTCGCGGGGATTGGCGGCTATGGCAATTGCGTGGGCGTGCCCACAGTGGCAGGCGAAACCAACTTCCACCCCGCCTATGACGGCAACATCCTCGTAAACGCGATGACCGTAGGGGTCGCCGATGTGGACAAGATTTTCTACAGCGCGGCAACGGGCGTGGGTAATCCGATCGTCTATGTCGGCTCCAAGACCGGCCGCGACGGTATCCACGGCGCGACCATGGCCAGCGCCGATTTCGAGGAAGACGCCGAAGCCAAGCGCCCTACGGTGCAAGTCGGCGATCCCTTCACCGAAAAGCTGCTGATCGAAGCCTGCCTCGAACTCATGGCGACCGATGCCATCGTCGCCATCCAGGACATGGGTGCTGCAGGCCTCACTTCTTCCAGCGTCGAAATGGCCACCAATGGCAAGGCCGGTATCCGCCTCGATATGGACAAGGTGCCGTGCCGCGAAGAAGGCATGACGCCGTATGAAATGATGCTGAGCGAAAGCCAGGAGCGGATGCTCATGGTGCTGAAGCCCGGCAAGGAAGAGATGGCAGCAGCCATCTTCCAAAAGTGGGAACTGGATTTCGCAGTTATCGGCGAAGTCACCGACACGCAGCACATGGTGCTGGAATTTGGCGGCGAAGTCGTGTGCGACATCCCGCTGGGGCCCCTTGCGGCCGATGCTCCGGAATATGATCGCCCCTATCTGTCGAAGGAAGAATATACCGCCTGGGCCGGCATTACGCCTATGGCGGAGCGTCCCGACACCAATGATGTCGGCGGCGACCTGATGAAGCTACTCGCCTCGCCCAACCTGTCCTCCCGCCGATGGATTTCGGAGCAGTATGACAGCCAGGTCGGCGCGGATACGCTGCAGACCGGCGGCGACGCGGGCGTGGTCCGCGTTCATGGGACGAAAAAAGCGCTGGCAATCAGCACGGACTGTACGCCGCGCTATGTTCATGCCGATCCCTATGAAGGCGGCAAGCAGGCGATTGCCGAGGCCTATCGCAATCTGTGCGCAGTCGGCGCCCGTCCGCTTGCGGTGACCAATTGCCTCAACTTCGGCAATCCGCAGCGGCCCGAAATCATGAGCCAGTTCGTCCATGCACTCGAAGGTATGGGCCGCGCCTGCCGCATTCTCGACTTCCCGATCGTCAGCGGCAACGTCAGCCTCTATAACGAGAGCAAGGCGACCGGCGGCGGCAGCGCGATCTTGCCCACCCCGGCTATCGGCGGTGTCGGCATCATCGACGATTACGATCGCATGATGACCATGCCGTTCAAGGCAGAGGGCGAGGCGATCTACCTGATCCGCGCCGAACATTGGGCCACCCCGGACCCGGAACGCTCCCATCTCGGCAAGTCGCTATGGCTGAGCGAGATCCATGGCCGCGATGAAGGGCGCACGCCGCCCACCGATCTGACGGTGGAGAAGAACGCAGGCAAGATCGTGCTCCAGCTTATTGCCGATGGGCTGGTCAGCGCGGTTCACGATGTGTCCGATGGCGGCCTGGCAGTCGCGCTGGCGGAAATGGCGATGGCTGGCGGCATCGGTGCCGATGTCGAATGGCACGAAGATTACACGCAAGCGCAGTGGTGGTTCGGCGAAGACCAGGGCCGCTACATCGTCACTGTGCCCGATGCGCAGGCGCTCAACGAAGCGCTCGCCAGAGGTACGGAAAACGATGAAACCGCATCCATCGGGTTCCGCCGCATCGGCAAGACCGCCGGCACGACCCTGTTCGGCAAGTCGATAGACGAGATGCGCGCCGCACACCGTTCGTTCTTCGACGAATGGATGGAGGCCTGATCGAAACGCTGTTCCCTTCTGCCCAGGGCATTGGAGAACAGCAATCGCTCGCCCGGTGGGGCGCTCTGGCTTAGCCCTGCACCCACTCGCTCTCGGGGATACCAAACAGCTTCAGGATGGCGGTAAGGTTCTCGCTTGAGATCCGCCCATTCGCCGCATCGCGGGCCTTTGGCTTGGCCCGATAGGCAATGCCGTAATCGGCCGCTTCGATCATCGGGATGTCGTTTGCGCCATCGCCGGTCGCAAGCACACGCGCGCCTTCGCCCAGCAAGCCGCGCTCTTCCTCGAGTGTCGCCAATTTGGTCGAGGCATCGCTGATCGGCCCCGCCAGCTTGCCGGTCAACACGCCCGCATGGACCGCAAGGCGGTTTCCGACGACCCGTTCGAACCCAAGCTGTTGACCCACCCTGTCCGCGAAATGATGGAATCCCCCGGTGACCAGAACGCAGCGGCAGCCTTTAGACGCCAGCGTCTGGACCAGAGTGCGCGCGCCGGGAACCGGTGTGATCCGTTCTGCCAGGCAATTGTCGATCGCTCTTTCGCCCAGCCCTTCAAGCAGTCCTACACGCTCCCGCAGCGCGGTCTCGAACTCGAGCTCTCCCCGCATCGCCCGCTCGGTGATGTCGGCAACCTTGTCCTTGATGCCGGCAAAATCGGCCAATTCGTCGATGCATTCCTGCCCGATCATGGTCGAATCCATGTCGGAAACGAACAGGCGCGGGATTTCGAACGCGTGATCGGCCATCAGCATGTCGCATTCGCCGAAATGGTCTTCCAGCACGGCCATGGCCCGTTTGGCTTCGCCATGCGGCAGCGCGATCTGCAGTACATCACCGCAGAAATCCAGCATCGACGCTTCTGCCACGGGCATGCCCGCTGACGCCAGCGCCTTGCTCGCTGCGTCGAGCCGGGTTTCCAGACTGTTCGCCTCTGCTATCAGCCGGGCGATGAGCATAGAGAATTCCCCTGTTTTGCCTCCACTTGCGCTCATTGCAGGGCCGACCGCCAGCGGCAAGAGCGATCTGGCGGTAAGGTTGGGAAAGCGGATCGAATCGCAGGGACGCCGCGCGGTGGTCATCAATGCCGACAGTGCCCAGGTCTATTCCGATCTGCGTGTCCTTTCGGCGCGGCCGAGCGTGAATGAGATGGGCGGCATCGAACATCGTCTGTTCGGGGCCTGGGACGGGGCCACGCCCTGCTCTGCGGCCGACTGGGCTGCAGCGGCCAAGCGCGAAATCGCCCAGCTTCATTCTGAAGGCGCCGTACCGATCCTGTGCGGCGGCACCGGCCTTTATATGCGAACGCTGCTTGAAGGGATTGCCCCGGTTCCGGAAATCGACCCTGGGATCCGCGCCGATGTTCGCTCGCTGGATCAGGCCAGCGCCCGCGCCGCTCTTGAAATCGAAGACCCTGAGGCCGCTGCCCGGCTTGCCCCGGCAGACATTGCTCGGACCACGCGCGCGCTCGAAGTCGTGCGTTCGAGCGGCCGAACGCTCAAGGAATGGCAAGATCGCAAGGCCGGCGGCATCGGCGATCAAGTCTCGCTTTACCCTCTCCTCCTCCTGCCCGAACGCGAGTGGTTGTACGAGCGCTGCGATCGCCGTTTCATCATGATGCTGGATGGTGGCGCGATAGAAGAAGTCGAAACCTTGCTGGCGCGCAAGCTCGACCCCTCGCTGCCGGTCATGCGGGCCATCGGTGTGCCGGAGATAGCGGGACTGGTGCAAGGCGATCTATCGCGGGATCAAGCCATCGTCTCTGGCCAGCGCGCCACACGGCAGTACGCCAAGCGGCAATATACGTGGTTCAGGCATCAGCCGCCAGGTTCGTGGTTGCGCGATGATAACAAATCTATTGAAGAATACGATATTTTTGTATCATTGTTGCGTGCGTTGAGTTGACAGCAGTTCTTTCGTTTCCCATACGAAGGTCATGTCGGCCCGGCGCTATGACCCCAAGCGCCGGGCCGATTTGCGACTTAAGCGGAGGAAAACGTGTCAGAAGAGCGCAGCGGAGCTGCCATATTGATCGAATGTCTGAAGCGTCAGGGTGTCGAATTCGTGTTCGGCTATCCTGGTGGCGCAGTGCTGCCGATCTATGACGAACTGTTTGCGGAGGGTGCCGCCGATGGCGGTATTCGCCACATCCTCGTGCGGCATGAAGCAGGCGCTGCCCACGCAGCCGAAGGCTATGCGCGCTCGACCGGAAAGCCCGGCGTCGTCCTGGTCACCAGCGGCCCGGGCGCAACCAATGCGGTGACCGGCATTGCCGACGCTTATATGGATTCGATCCCCATGGTGGTCATCACCGGCCAGGTGCCGACCGGCCTCATCGGGACCGACGCGTTTCAGGAAGCGGACACGGTCGGCCTGACCCGCCATTGCTCCAAGCACAATTACCTTGTGAAAGATCCGGCCAAGCTGCGCTCCACCGTGGAGGAGGCATTTCGGATTGCAACCACCGGGCGGCCTGGTCCGGTCGTAGTCGACATTCCCAAGGACGTGCAGATCGCGCTTGCCGAATGGGGCGAACAGGATTCCGCCCCCCTGCCCTCGCATCGCTATCAACCACGCATGGTTGGCGCAGCGGACGAAATTGCCGAGGCGGTGGACATGCTGGCAGCGGCAGAACGGCCGATCTTCTACACCGGCGGCGGCGTGATCAACGCAGGCCCCCGCGCTTCCGAGCTTTTGCGCCAGTTGCAGCACAAAACCGGAGCACCCGTGACAAGCACGCTGATGGGGCTTGGCGCATTCCCTGCCGACCATCCCGATTGGCTGGGCATGCTCGGCATGCATGGCACCTATGAAGCCAATATGGCGATGAATCGCGCGGACCTCATCATCGCAGTAGGCTCGCGTTTCGATGACCGGGTTACCGGCCGGCTCGATGCTTTCGCGCCGGAGGCAAAGAAAATTCACATCGACATCGACCGGGCGCAGATCAACAAGATCGTACCGGTAGACCTCGGTATCGTTGGCGATTGCGGCCACGTTCTCGAACAGCTTCTCGAAGGCTGGGGCAATAGAAAGGGCCGCGACCTTTCCGAATGGAAGGCGCGAGTATTGGGGTGGAAGGCGCGCGACTGCCTTGCCTATCCTGAAAAGTCGGACCTCATCATGCCGCAGAAGAGCATCGAGCGGCTCTTTGCACTGACGAAGGATCGCGATCCGATCATCACCACCGAGGTCGGCCAGCACCAGATGTGGGCGGCGCAATATTTCGGTTTCATGGGTCCGAACAAGTGGCTCACCAGCGGGGGCCTCGGCACGATGGGCTATGGCCTGCCGGCCGCAATCGGGGCGCAGCTGGGCAACCCTGATGCGCTGGTGATCGACATCGCGGGTGAAGCGAGCATCCAGATGAATATCCAGGAACTCGGAACCGCGAGTCAGTTCCGCCTGCCCGTCAAAGTCTTCATCCTCAATAACGAATACATGGGCATGGTTCGCCAGTGGCAGGAACTCACCTATGAAAGCCGCTATTCGAACAGCTATTCGGACAGCCTGCCCGACTTCGTAAAGCTGGCCGAGGCATATGGCTGGAAAGGCATCCGCATCGAGGACGAGAGCCAGCTCGATGCAGGAATCGAGGCCATGCTCGCGCATGTCGGTCCGGTGATCGTCGATTGCATGGTCGCCAAGGAAGCAAACTGCTTCCCGATGATTCCCAGCGGCGCCGCGCATACTGAGATGCTGCTTTACGGCGACAAGGTCGGCGGCACAATGGACGACGAAGCGAAGGCACTCGTATAATGGTTATCTCCAAAGAACTTCCGGCGGCGCTGGCCGCCAAGGCGCAGCGTCGTAACTGGTACACGCGCGAAAATGCGGCAGAATTGCTCGATTGGATCGAGGAGACCGGTCAGCGATTTCTCGGCGTGGATGTGGCGCAGGCACAGCCCGACGGCAGCTGGCTGCTGATCGACGAAGGGCTGGACCTCAGCCGCCAGACCGAGAATTTCGAAGCCGTGCGCCGCGGCCGCCAGTTCATCGCCGAATATGACGGCTCCGGCCGGATGTTCGCGCCCGTATGGCAGGATCGCGGCGAATGAAGATCGCCGAGCAATCCAGCGAACGACACGTCCTTAACGTGATCGTCGATAACGAGGCAGGTATCCTGGCGAAGATATCCGGCCTGTTCACCGCGCGTGGGTACAATATCGACAGCCTCACCGTGGCGGACATTTCCGAAGATCACGCGATCAGCCGCATTACCGTGGTCACTCGCGGGCCCCAGCCGGTGATCGACCAGATCCGCGCACAGCTCGAACGGCTGGTGCCGGTGCACCGGGTCATCGACCTCACGGAAAGCGGTGCGCATGTCGAGCGTGAGCTAGCCTTGATCAAGGTCGCTGGAAAGGGTGACGCGCGCGTCGAGGCGCTGCGTATCGCCGAGCTGTTCCGCGCCAATGTCGTCGATACCACCACCGCAAGCTTCGTGTTCGAGCTGACCGGCTCGCCCGACAAAGTGGACAGTTTCATTACCCTTATGCGCGAACTCGGCCTGGTCGAGGTCGGCCGCTCGGGGATCGTGGGAATGATGCGCGGGCCGTCAGCCGAATAAAAGTCGCACAAATTAGAACGAGGAATTCAATGCAAGTTTATTACGATGCCGATTGCGACCAGCAGCTGATCAAGGACAAGAAGGTCGCGATCGTCGGCTATGGCAGCCAGGGCCACGCCCATGCCCAGAACCTGCGCGACAGCGGGGTTGGCGAAGTCGTCATCGCGCTGCGCGAAGGTTCGGCCACGGCGAAGAAGGCCGAAGGCGCTGGCTTCACCGTGAAGACCGTTGCCGAAGCCGCCGAATGGGCCGATGTGCTCATGATCCTCGCGCCCGATGAACATCAGGCGGCAATCTATGCGGACGAAATTGCGGGCAAGATGAAGCCCGGCAGCGCGCTCGCATTCGCGCACGGGCTCAATGTGCACTTCGGCCTGATCGATCCGCCTGCCGACGTCGACGTGATAATGATCGCGCCCAAGGGCCCCGGCCACACGGTGCGCGGCGAATATATCAAGGGTGGCGGCGTGCCGTGCCTCATCGCGGTCCACCAAGAATCGAACCAGTCGGGCGGCAACGGTTTCGCCAAGCAGCTTGCGCTGTCCTATGCCAGCGCGGTCGGCGGCGGCCGCTCCGGCATCATCGAGACCGATTTCAAGGAAGAGTGCGAAACCGACCTCTTTGGCGAACAGGCTGTTCTGTGCGGCGGTATCACCCACCTCATCCAGGCCGGGTTCGAAACGCTGGTGGAGGCGGGTTACGCGCCGGAAATGGCCTATTTCGAGTGCCTTCACGAAACCAAGCTGATCGTCGACCTGCTCTATGAAGGCGGTATCGCCAATATGCGCTATTCGATCTCGAACACCGCCGAATACGGCGACATAAAGACCGGCCCGCGCATCATCACCGATGAGACGAAGGCCGAAATGGGCCGCGTCCTCAAGGACATCCAGTCGGGCCGTTTCGTGAAGGACTTCGTGCTCGACAACCAGGCCGGCCAGCCTGAACTGAAAGCCAGCCGCAAGGCCGCTGCCGCGCATCCGATCGAGAAGACCGGCGCGCAGCTTCGCGCCATGATGCCCTGGATCGGCGCCAACAAGCTGGTCGACAAGGACAAGAACTGACGGGTCAGGTCGTGCCCATACCGTAATCCTGGGGAGAGGATGCCAATGGGCGCGACCAACGCTCTACATTTCGGGTGCAAGTGCTTGAGACTGGCCGGCGCGGTCGAAAACGCCTCCTCCAGAGAAGGCGATTACGTCGTCTGTCATTGCCACGACTGTCAGGCGTGGGCCCGCCTTTTGGGCGCCGATCATGTGTTGGATGGGCATGGCGGTACCGCGCTATACCAGTCTCGATGTGCGAGGTTACGGATTGATCGCGGCAGGGACCACCTCGCCAGCGCTCACCTGACCAAAAAACCGACGCTGCGATGGTACGCCGATTGCTGCGACACGCCGCTGTTCAATACCTATGCCAATGGCCGCATTCCCTATGTCACGACCCTGCTGGCCAATTACGACGATGCCAGTCCGGTCCTTTTGGGCAAACCGCTTGGCCACCTGTTTCTTGCCGATGCGAAGGGCGATGCTTCCCATCTGAAACCGTTGTCGATGAGCAAGCTGATGCGCCGGTTTGCCGTGCGTATGGCCAAGGATATATTCTCGGGCGACCGGCGTCGCAATCCGCTCTTCGATCCAGAGACGCTGGACCCTATCGCCCCACCCCGACGTATTACCGCTGAAGAACGGGCCACGCTGACCCCACCATCGTAGGGTAGGGAAGCCAATTTGCTCGCTCTTGAACTACGCCATAGCACTTCCCGGCCTTCAGGGGGCTGCATTGGGCTATAGGCAAGAATACTGGTCCGGCAAGCGCTCGCTGGATTTATCGGCCTAATGTCGGCACAACAGATCACAGGATGGACTGCCGCAACATCTTGGCGGTCCGGGGCAAGGATCACAGTCCCAGCTCATTACGGCCGGGATCATATACAATAACCGACTCTCCCAAGGAGAAGACGAATGAAGAAACTCGTAATCGCCGCCGCTGCCTGCACCCTGGCCGCCCCCGCCGCCTTCCTGTCGGCGCAGAACGCCAGCATCCCGGGACAAATGGATCCCTCGCGGGTTGCCGCGGGCACTTATCAGCTCGATCCGGCTCACACGCTTGTGAGTTGGCAGGTCAATCACTTCGGCTTCAACGATTACTTCGGCCTGTTCGGCGACATCGAAGGCACGATGTCACTCGATCCGGCGGATATTTCCGCAACCGAGTTCGACATCACCGTGCCGATCGCCAGCGTATCGGTGGCCAGCGAAGGTCTGCGCGATCACCTGCTTCGTCCCGGCAAGGATGGCGGCGATCCGGATTTCTTCGGTGCCAATCCCGAGCCTGCGCGCTTCGTGTCCACCTCCGTCCGCCGCACCGGTGACACCAGCGCAATCGTTTCCGGCCAACTGACCATGAACGGTAAAACCGGCCCGGTCACCATGCTGGTCGATTTCACCGGCGCGGGCGAAAACCCGATGAGCAAGGTTCCCACCGTCGGCTTCCAGGCGCGCGCCACGATCGACCGCACGCAGTGGGGTGTCGACTATGCCGCCCCGATGGTCGGCAGCGAGGTCGACCTCGAAATCAGCGCGGCTTTCGAACGCCAGCAGTAATCCACTTTAATCTCGACTTCCCATCGGCATCGCGGCATCGCCCGTGCCGATGGGGGAAAAGCACCGCACCAGAGTGATCTATATTGTGTGCGCTGTGGCCTTTGCAGTCATCGTGTTCAACCAGCTTACCCGCGAACGCTCCCCCGCCTACGAGCCGCAGTCGAGCCTCGCGGAAATCCAGCGCTATGCCCGCGATACGCTGGCAGGATTGCAACAGCAGTCGATCACCCGAAACCAGGAATATTGCGGCGTCATCTACGAAGACGAAGCCGGCAAGCTGCACACCTCCGAAATCTACGAAGGCAAGCGCGCGGAATGCGAATTCGACTGGGGCCTGCCACTGGGCAATCACGTCGTCGCCAGCTTCCATACCCATGGCGGCTATGATTTCGACTACGACAGCGAAGTGCCTTCGGTGGAGGATCTTGCCAGCGACGTGGATGCGCGGATCGCCGGTTTCGTTGCCACGCCGGGCGGGCGCATCTGGTATAATGATTGGCAGGAAGAAACTTCCACCCAGCTATGCGGCGAAGGCTGTCTCGCACAGGATCGCCGCCAGGCCGCTGCGCCCAAAGAACACCTTGCCCCGACCTACACCATCGCTGACTTGCAAGCGCGCGGGGCCTACGGCACCCAGCCGGAGTGAGACTGTCCGACTGCCATAATATCGAGGATTTCCGCCGGCTGGCGAAACAGCGCCTGCCGTGGCCGGTGTTCGACTATATCGACGGGGCTGCGGATGACGAGCGGACCAAGGCGCGCAACACCTCAGCCTTCGACGAGGTCGATCTGGTGCCCGATGTGCTGGCGGGCGTGGAGAAGATCGATACCGCCTGCACGATCATGGGGCGGCGCAGCGAATTGCCACTGGTCCTCAGCCCCACTGCATTGCAACGGGCCTTCCACCGCGATGGCGAGAAGGCAGTGGCCCGAGCGGCGGCGAAATTCGGCGTCTGGTTCGGCATTTCCAGCCTCGCCACACACTCGATCGAGGAAATCGCCGCGCTCACCACCGCGCCCAAGCTGTTCCAGCTCTATGTCCACAAGGACAAGGGGCTGAACACCAGCATGATCGAACGCTGCAAGGCATCGCGCTTCGATGCGCTGGCGCTGACGGTGGACACCATTGTCTCGGGCAAGCGCGAGCGGTGCCTGCGTTCGGGCTTCACCACCCCGCCCCGCTTTTCCGCCAGTTCGCTGTGGAGCTATGCCACGCGCCCACGCTGGACGCTGGATTATGTCTTCGGTCCGAAGTTCCGCCTGCCCAATCTCGACGGCTACGTCAGCGAAGGCAGCGGCAAGGCAGTGAGCATACAGGACTATTTCAACACCATGCTCGACACCGGCATGGATTGGGATACCGCCGCCCGCATCAGGCAAGACTGGGGCGGCACATTCGCGCTCAAGGGCGTGATGAGCGCTGCGGACGCACGCCGGGCGGTGGAGATCGGAGCCGACGCCATCTGGATATCAAACCATGGCGGGCGCCAGCTGGACGGCAGCCGCGCGCCCTTCGACCAGCTGGAAGAGCTCGTCGACGCAGTCGGCGGCGAGATCGAGATCATTCTCGACGGCGGCGTGAGGCGCGGGACGCATGTCATGAAAAGCATGGCCATGGGCGCCACTGCTGCATCGGGCGGACGGCTCTATCTCTATGCCCTCGCCGCAGCCGGGCAGGATGGGGTTGAGCGTGCGCTGGCCATCCTGAAGGAAGAAATCGAACGCGCCATGCGGCTTATGGGCATTACCTGCGTGCAACAATTGAACCGCGACCGGCTCAGATTTCGATAATTTCGAAAACTAACGGTTGAACCGGAGGCAATAATACGCAATGCAGCGACGCATGAACCGTATCGGACTAATTCTGCGACTTAGCCGCCCTTGGGCGTGACCTGTGCGTGCCAAAAGGGTGCGCCGCGCACCCAAGGGCCGAACAGACCGCAGTAATAACCGACACGAGTACCTCCCGATGCCCATGCTCCCCAATCCGAGCGTCAAATATTCGCCCTTCCCGCAAGTGCCGCTGACCGATCGGCAATGGCCCGCGCGCACGATCACCGCCCCGCCCCGCTGGCTGTCGACCGATCTGCGTGATGGCAATCAGGCCATCGTCGATCCGATGGATGCGCATAAGAAGAACCGCTTCTTCGATCTGCTGGTGGATGTGGGCGTGAAGGAAATCGAAGTCGGCTTCCCCAGCGCAGGCGCCACGGAATTCGATTTCATCTCGGGCCTCGTCCAATCGGGCCGCATCCCGGACGATGTGCTGGTGCAGGTGCTCACCCAAAGCCGCGAAGACCTGATCCGCACCAGCTTCGCCAGCCTGACCGGCGCACGTGCCGCCATCGTCCATCTCTACAATGCCGTCAGCCCCGCCTGGCGCGAAGTGGTCTTCGGCATGAGCAAGGATCAGGTGCGCGATATTGCGGTCAAGGGCGCCAAGGTCATGCGTGACGAAGCTGGCAAGCAGCCGAATACCGACTGGCATTTCCAGTATAGCCCGGAAACCTTCTCCACCGCGGAACTCGATTTCAGCCTCGAGGTTTGCGAGGCGGTGATGGAAGTGCTCGCCCCCACGCCCGAAGATCCGATCATCCTGAACCTGCCCGCCACGGTCGAAGCGGCCACGCCCAATATCTATGCCGACCAGGTCGAATATTTCATTCGCAACCTGCCGAACCGGGATAGCGCGGTGATCAGCCTGCATACCCATAACGATCGCGGCACCGGCGTGGCTGCCGCGGAACTGGCGCTGATGGCGGGCGCGGACCGCGTGGAAGGCTGCCTGTTCGGCAATGGCGAAAGGACGGGCAATTGCTGCCTCGTGACCATGGCGCTGAACATGTACACGCAGGGCGTCGATCCGAAACTGGACTTCTCCGATATCGACCGCGTGATCGAGACGGTGGAATATTGCAATGAACTGCCGGTGCACCAACGCCACCCCTATGGCGGGGAACTGGTCTATACGGCCTTTTCCGGCAGCCATCAGGATGCGATCAAGAAAGGCTTCGCGGCGCATCAAGTGCAAAACGATCCGCACTGGCGCGTTCCCTATCTGCCCATCGACCCCGCCGATCTGGGGCGCAGCTATGAAGCGGTCATCCGCGTCAATTCTCAGTCCGGCAAAGGCGGCTTTGCCTGGATTCTCGAACAGACGCAGGGCCTCAAGCTGCCCAAGAAAATGCAGGCCGATTTCAGCCCGCACGTGCAGCGCGTGGCCGACGAAGTGAGCCGCGAGCTCACGGCGGACGACATTTGGGAAAGTTTCAAGCAGGCCTATCACGTCCAGACCGCGCCGAAGCATTTCCAGCTGGTCGATTACGAAGAACGCCGCGCCACGGATGGCACGCGCCTGTTCAGCGGAACGATCGAGGTGGAGGGACAGGAGCAGACGGTATCGGGACGCGGCAACGGCCTTATCTCCTCCGTGCTCGCCACGATCGAAGATGCTTTCGGGCTGAGCCTCGAAGTCGTCGATTATACCGAACATGCGCTTACCACCGGGCGTGACAGCCGTGCCGCGGCCTATCTCGAATGCCGTACACCGGATGGGCGGACGATCTGGGGTGTGGGCATCGATGAAGACATCGCCACGGCCAGCGTGCGCGCCGTGCTGTCGGCGGCCAATTCGGCGGCTTTGAAAGCACCTGCTGGCTAAGCATCGGCAAGGCTGGGTTGCCTCCAGCTTACCCCCTTTCCTACATTCGGGCCGCTTGATAGCAGGGCTCCGATGGAGCAGCTTTTCACCCCTTCGCCCCGCAGAATTCTGCGCCCGTGCACGCCAGGCGTTTTTTCGCCGTGGACCGTGCTCCATGTGCTCCATCCTGTAGGATTTGCCTTTGGCGGCCAGAACGGTGCCGACCCTGCTTGACGTTTACGTAACGTCACGCTCGACAAGCGCGATGGCACGCAATACGCACTGCGCCAACTGGAAGAGGAACCTGACCGAATGACCCTGCCCGCCCCCTTCGACAAACTGCGTATCCCCGTCATCGGCTCGCCGCTGTTCATCGTCTCCGGCCCCGAACTGGTCATCGCACAGTGCAAGGCGGGTATCGTCGGCAGCTTCCCGGCGCTCAATGCCCGGCCGCAGAGCCAGCTCGACGAATGGCTGCACCAGATTACCGAGGAACTGGCGGCGCATAATCGCGACAATCCCGATCGCCCGGCGGCGCCTTTTGCGGTCAACCAGATCGTCCACCGCTCCAACGACCGGGTCGAAGCCGACATGGCCACATGCGCAAAGTGGCAGGTGCCGCTGGTCATCACCTCGCTGGGCGCGCGGGAAGAGATCTTCCAGGCCGTGCGCGGCTGGGGCGGCATCACGCTGCATGATGTGATCAACAACCGCTTTGCCCATAAGGCGATCGAGAAAGGCGCGGACGGCCTCATCCCCGTTGCCGCCGGCGCAGGCGGGCATGCCGGCACGCTCAGCCCCTTCGCCCTGATGCAGGAAATCCGCGAATGGTTCGATGGGCTGGTGGCGCTGTCAGGCTCCATCGCCCACGGCCGCTCGATCCTTGGTGCGCAGGCGCTGGGCGCGGATTTCGCCTATATCGGCTCCCCCTGGATCGCGACCGACGAAGCCAATGCCGAAGACAGCTACAAGCAGGGCATCGTCGATGGCAGCGCAGATGGTATCGTCTATTCCAACCTCTTCACCGGCGTGCACGGCAACTACCTGCGTTCCAGCATCGAGAAAGCCGGCCTCGACCCCGAGAACCTGCCGGAAAGCGATCCCAGCAAGATGAACTTCGGCAGCGGCGGCAACGCCAAGGTCAAGGCGTGGAAGGACATCTGGGGTTCGGGCCAGGGAATCGGCACGGTCAAGAGCCTCGGCCCGGTGGAAGACACAGTTGCGCGGCTTGAAAGGGAATACCAAGCGGCGAAGGACGCTCTGGCGTCAAGGACCGCCTAGTCGGGCCGGGCGGTCAAAGCATTCCCGAGGTAACGGCTTCGCCCAGTGCCTCGCCCATGTCGCGGGCGGTCTGCAGTGTGGCGGGTTCCAGCGTCTTGGCAGCGAGGATTGCCTCGGGAGACTGCGCCGCGGTGTTGACGATCCACGGCTCCGCCACGCGCTTCAGCCGCCAGCCCTTGGCGATCCGGTCGATCTGCCGCTGGGCGCCCTCGCCGTCGCTTCCGGCAGCGATGATGGTGGCGAAGGGCCTGCCGTTGAGCTTGCCCAGAACCGGGTAATAGCAGCGGTCGAACATCTCCTTCATCTCGCCGCTCATGCTGGCGAGGTTCTCGGGGCAGACGAACAGATAGCCTCCCGCTGCCAGCAGGTCATCGGGCGTGACATCTGCGGCGGGAAGCAGAGAGCCGTTGGCGGCGGCACCTTCGGCAGCGCTCGCCGCAAGCGCTTCGCTGGTGCCGGTGCGCCCGTGCCACGCGATCAGCAGATGTCCGTCTGTCATGAACGCAGGGTCGGGGCACCGCTGTCGATTGTCAACGCAGGTACGGTTGCCGTGCCAGCGCGCAAGAGAGTATGTACCACATCATGGCCACCACTGCCCTCCCCAAGGTTTTCGGCGTTTCCCAATCCCTCACCGGCCGCGCCTGGCGCTGGCGGGGCGGCAATATGGACCTGGGCCAGGGCCACTTCGGCGATGGCGAGGCGATCGTGCGCCAGATCCTCCTCGCCCGTGGCGTTGCTGCCGATGATGTGCTGCGTCACCTGTCGCCCACATTGCGCGAATTCCTGCCCGACCCTTCAGAATTCAGGGATATGGACGCAGCCGCCGATCGCATCGCACAGTCGGTCTTAGGTCGCGAACGCATCACGATATACGGCGATTATGACGTAGACGGTGCAACCAGTTCGGCGCTCTTGATCCGCCTGTTGCGCGATCTCGGCGTCGATGCCGACTATTACATCCCGGACCGGCTGCTCGAAGGTTACGGTCCTTCGGGAGAGGCCCTGGTAAAACTGGCCGAAGCCGGGTCGAGTCTGATTGTGACGGTCGACTGCGGCGCCATGGCCCATGAGGCGCTCGCCATGGCGAGCGACGCCGGGGTCGATGTGATCGTGGTCGATCACCACAAGTGTTCGCCTGAACTGCCGCGTGCTGCTGCGCTGGTGAACCCCAATCGCCTGGACGAAAACGACCTGGCTGCATCTCATGGTCATCTGGCTGCGGTCGGTGTCGCTTTCCTCCTCGCCATCGCTTTGGTCCGCACGCTGCGAAAGCAAGGCTATTTCGAGGACCGCAAGGAACCGGACCTTATGGCGTTGCTCGACGTGGTGGCGCTGGGAACTGTCGCTGACGTTGCGGCGCTGCACGGGCTCAATCGCGCGTTTGTAGCGCAAGGGCTGAAGATTATGGCTCGGCGCGACAATATCGGCATGGCCGCGCTGATCGATGCAAGCCGGCTCAAGCGCGCGCCTGCCTGTTCCGATCTCGGTTTTGCTCTCGGACCGCGCATCAACGCCGGCGGGCGGGTGGGTGAATCGACGCTGGGCGTGCGGCTGCTAACCACACAGGATCCGGAAGAAGCCCGGCAGATAGCGGCTCAGCTTTCATCGTTGAACGAAGATCGTCGCATCATCGAGGCAAATGTGCAGCAGGAGGCCGAAGCCCAGATCGCCGCGCAGCATAATCGCGCTGTCCATGTGGTCTTCGCGCGTGGCTGGCACCCCGGAGTGATCGGGATCGTAGCTGGCAGGATCAAGGAGAAGACCGGCAAACCCTCCCTTGTGATTGCACTGGATGACAACGGCGAAGGCAAAGGTTCGGGACGTTCGATTCCGGGAGTTGACCTTGGTGCTGCGATCATTCGTGCGCGCGAAGAAGGCCTGCTGGTCAAGGGTGGAGGTCATGCCATGGCCGCCGGGCTTACCGTGGCCGAAGACAAACTCGAAGGATTTACCGACTGGATTGATGCTCATCTGGAAGAGGCCGTCTCGCGAGCTGGGGAGAATCGCGAAATGCTGCTGGATCTAGCCGTCGCTCCCGGGGGGCTGACTCCTGAACTGGTCGATGCCTTGGAAGCCGGTGGACCCTATGGTGTCGGCTGGCCTGGGCCTCGTGTGGCAGTCGGCCCAGTTCGATTGGTCAAATGCGACATAGTGGGCACAGATCACGTGCGCCTTATCGCCAGCGGCGACGATGGCAGAAGTTTCAAGGGAATCGCGTTCCGTGCTGCTGAAAGCGAGATGGGCCAGACCTTGCTTCATGCTTCGCGCGGGCGCCGCCTTTGGCTCGCTGGCAGAGTGAAGATCGACGATTGGGGTAGCCGTCCGCAGGCAGAACTCCATCTGGAAGACGCTGCTTTTGCAGATTGATGGAAAAGACGCCCGATTGTGGGTTGACGGTTTTCTCAGGCACGCCTAATTGCGCCGCCACGCCACCGACCCCGCAAGGGGTGTGGCCCGTTCGTCTAGCGGTTAGGACGCGGCCCTTTCACGGCTGAAACACGGGTTCGATTCCCGTACGGGTCACCATCGGTGGCGTTATTGCATACGCAATCCGCGCA